>CAZZPR010000089.1:0-9411 GCA_964655655.1 uncultured Desulfobacteraceae bacterium
TCACTGCATGCATGCCCTGTTCTAAATCTATTCCCCTGCCCCGGGCTTCGCCTGGCGTACTGCAAGGGTCTCAAAATACATTTTCCCTTGAAATTACTCTTCGAGTGGATGGAAGTATAGGCAGGACTATCCCTTGAGTCAAGAAGAATTTATATGGCACTATTCTGCAAGGGGTTAAAGGGCCTTCTGATTCCGTATAACCTTGAATCAGGATTGAACATTGGACTTCAGATGCAACCTGTAAAAACTTAGTGTATGGCTTTTTAAAATATTTTTATCTTTTTCCGCCTGATTGATATGCCGGCGTTTAAAATTGTTCCAATTTTGATGGGGTCGTAAAAAGTTACAACTTCTGCGTTGCGCTGCATACTTCGCCTGCCTGCTCCAGGCAGGTCACTGCACCGTACCATAAGTACGCCTTATTCCTCAGGATTTGCGTGCCTTGAATTTGGATCTTTTTACAAAACCATCTCGATTTTTCAAGAAGGTTGCGAGCCTCCCGGAAACAGGCAGGTCTTTGCCAGGTTTTGCGGAGATTTATTCCTGCCCCCTGTCCCTGGTTTTCTGCCACAAGCTAAAAATTGCAGTCTTAATTTACCTTTTTTAGAGAA
Organism: uncultured Desulfobacteraceae bacterium; assembly: GCA_964655655.1. Taxonomy (GTDB): domain Bacteria; phylum Desulfobacterota; class DSM-4660; order Desulfatiglandales; family B25-G16; genus CAZZPR01. The sequence goes on from CAZZPR010000089.1 coordinate 612, forward strand.
TATACAGGTTCCCTCCCTTCCCAGGGGAGAGTGCGGGTGTCTCTTAATTTTTAAACGGAGAAGAACCCTTATCTATATTGGGCTTATGCTCCGTATACAAGGCGGGCGATAGGCAAAAATACATTATGCGAATTCCGGCTTATACGGATAGCATATCCTGAGGCCTCCCCGCCCGCCGGGAGCACCTGGAAAGGGCATGCAAAGGATGATACGTTTAAAAAAAGAGATACCCGTGATCTCCCTTCCTGGAAGCCGGTTGTTTAATTCGGGTAGAACTGAACCCTGAACTTTGAACTTTGAACCCCGAACACTTTTTTATGTGATATTGCCTTTCTGAAAGGGGCGGGTCTTTATACTTTTATTAGGGATACATTAATGTTTACTTGCTTTCTTCCTAAAAAATGTCTTTTTTTATCCCAGATTGTGCAGCAGACATCGTAGCGAGGGTTGAAAAATTTTTGCTACGATAGCTACTGCATAACTTGGGTAAAAATACAATGGATTTTAGTTTGTCTATATGTTATTAGAGTAGAACCAAAAAGCAGGAGGTGGGGATATGAAAACCATGAATCGGCTTGGACGACTGGCACTTTTAGTTTTTTTTATTTTTGTATTTTTCTGGGGTTGCGGCACATTGAATAAAGAGTCCTTAGTCCAGGAAGAACCGGGGCAGGTGCAGGAATTGGAAAAATCTGAAATTTCCATATACTATGATTTTAAGGATGTCCCTGTTCCAAAGGAATTAGGGCTGGAGAGAAAGAATTCATTTGTAATCCAGACCAACCAGTATACCTCCGGATTGCTTGCCTTTTCAGGAGATGTAGAGATAGATTCCCTTATAAGTTTCTTTAAAAACAAGATGCTTGAGGAGGGGTGGCGGTTTCTGAGTTCATTTAAATCCCCTAAGAGCTTGATATTTTTTCAGAAAGAGAAAAGGTTCTGCTTGATAACTGTGGAAAGAGGGACTTTTACTACCCGCACAGAAATATTGATTATACCGCTCAATCAAGGTTCTGCGGGCCGGTCTTAGGGATTTTAGAGGATTACTCAGGATGGCAGTCGCTTTGGTCGCCGGCCAATTTAGCCAGTGCATGGCCAAGGGCGGGAAGCAGGATCAGGAGGCTTTCCCGCGCACCCTCAGGACTGCCCGGAAGGTTTATTATTATACTGCTTTCTCTGGCCCCCATCACTGCCCGGGATAACATGGCGTTGGGGGTTTTTTTTAGGCTTTCCGCCCTAACGGCTTCGGCCATACCGGGTATTTCGTATTTTATTACCTTTTTTGTAGCCTCAGGAGTTACATCCCTTGGGCTTACGCCGGTACCCCCTGTAGTAATAATCAGCCTTATATTATCTTTGTCGGTCCATTCCACAAGCGCCTGGGAAATTGCCTTTTCCTCATCCGGGACTACTGCCTGCTTTTCAACCGAATAACCTTCCCGGGTCAAAGCCTCATAAACCAGGGGGCCGGACTTATCTTCCCTTTGTCCCCTGGCCCCTTTATCACTTACAATCAGTATTGCAGCCTTTATCATCTTTTTATCATATTTACTTTTCATCTCCCCCGGAGGCCTGGATTATCTTTTCCGTTATATTGGGCGGCACTTCCTCGTAATGGGATGGATTCATTCGGAAGCTGCCCCTTCCTCCGGTCATGGATGTCAAGTCCAGAAAATACCTTAAAACTTCCGCCATGGGGGCCTCGGCCCTTATTGTCTGGTATTTTCCCTCGCTGTCCATGCCAAGAACCCTCCCTCTCCGGCTGTTGATATCACCAATGACATCTCCCATTACATCTTCGGGCACGGTAATTTCCATTTTCATAACCGGTTCCAATAGAATGGGGGTAGCTTCCTGGAAGGCCTTTTTAAAACACATGGATGCAGCTATCTTAAAGGCCATTTCAGAGGAATCCACATCGTGGGATTTTCCATCGTAAAAACGTATCTTGATATCCACAACCGGGTATCCTGCCAATACCCCGTTGTTCATGGCCTCTATAATTCCCTTTTCCACCGCCGGTACAAAATTTCTAGGCACGTTCATTCCGGTCAGGGCCTCGTCAAACACAAACCCCTCACCCTTACCTAATGGAAATATATCAAAATGTACCTCTGCAAACTGGCCTCTTCCCCCGGTTTGTTTCTTGTGTCTGTAAATCACCCTTTCCCTCGGGACCTTGATCGTTTCCCGGTAAGGAACCTTTGGCGTGCTGAGGTTTATGTCCACTCCGAACTTTCTCTTTAATTTGTCCCTTGTGTTTTCCAGGTGGATCTGGCCGGTACCGGAGAGAATGATCTCCGAGGTTGATTTTTGCCTATCCACCTTTAGGGTTGGGTCCTCTTCGGCAAGTTTTACCAGGGAGGAGAATACCTTGTCCTCATTTTCCTTTTCCTTGGCCTCAACGGCAAATGAAATACTCGGTAAAAATGGCTCCGCAGGATCAAAAACAATTGGGTTGGCTTCATGGCAAAAGGTATCTCCGGTGACAGTTTCCTTTAGTTTAGCCACTGCTACCACGTCGCCTGAAACGGCTTTTTCAACAGGCACCTGTGTTCTGCCCTGAATAAGCAACAACTGGCCGAGCCTTTCCTTTTTCTCTTTGGTTGAGTTAAACACATTGGACTCGGAATCCACTTTCCCGGACATGACCTTGAAAAGATTTAACTTACCGGTAAACGGGTCCGCCTGAGTCTTGAATACAAGAGCGGAAAAAGGGGCGTCCTCTGTAGGATCAAATTCCACCGCTTCCTCGCTACCAATTTTATGACCTTTTAACTTTCCCCCTTCACTATGAAAGGGCAAGGATTGGCCGACAATATCCAGGAGCTGGTGGGCACCCATATTAAAGGCAGCAGATCCTGGAATTACCGGAAGAATAAGGCCGGATTTAACCCCCTGCATTAAGGTCTCTTCTATCTCCTTGTGGGAAAGCTCCTGGCCCTCGAGATATTTTTCCATAATAGCGTCATCGGCCTCCACGATGTTTTCTATCATCTTCTCTCTCCATTTATCTGCAATACCGGAAACCGAGCCAGGGATATTCTCGGTGGTGGAAGAACCGCTGCCGTCCTGTTTATACAGGTATGCTTTTTGACTTACAAGATCCGCAAGCCCGGTAAATTCCGTTTCCAAGCCGATAGGAAGGAACAAAGGAGTCAATTTTACGGAAAATTCGCCTTCGATTTCCTCCAAAACCTTATAAAAATCCGCCCTTTCCCTGTCCAGTTTATTTATGAATATTATTTTGGGCAGATTATAGTCCTCGGAAAAAGACCAAACCTTTTCTGTTCCTACCTTTACGCTGTCCACCGCGTCTACTACCACCACCGCACCTTCCGCCGCTTGAAGGCAAAGCTTGGTGTCGGAGAGGAAATCGTTTTCCCCGGGAGTATCTATTATATTAAAATTATCCTTTTTCCACTTATAAGGGTGAAATGCTGAGTTGAGGCTGATTTTACGCTTGATTTCCTCGGGCTCAAAATCCAAAACAGATGTACCGTCGTCTACCTTTCCCAGTCTGTTCACCGCCTTGCTGTTAAAAAGAATTGCCTCTGCAAGGGATGTTTTTCCGCATCCACTGTGTCCTATTAATGCTATGTTCCTGGTTTCGTCGGTTTTCTTTGACATAAGTTCCCTCAACTATAATTTGTTTAAAGAATCAGATGTTTGAACCCTGGCTTCTTTATCCCAGATTGTGCAGTAGACATCGTAGCGAGGGTTAAAAACCCAAGCGAAACGCGAATTTGGAGCAATTTTGAACCGCAGGCATATTCATAAATATGTTGAGGATCAAAATTGCGAAAAGAGCGTTGCAGCAAGGTTTTTCAGGCCGCAGTAGTTGACTGCTGCACAATCTGGATTTATATAATTGTCCAAAGATTATCTAAATTAAACTAACAGGAGAAAATGTCAAGGCAAGAATACATAAAACGAGACCTGCACAATCTGGGTTTAAGAACATTTTGAAAAAATACCGGATTCTGGTACACTGAACGCTAAATTTTTGATATGAGTATACTAAAAATTTTATCAGTTTAAATTTTCCATGCTTGGATACCACACCATAGATCCCAACATAGTAAAAATCGGGCCCATACAGTTACGATGGTACGGCCTAATGTATATAATCGGCTTCCTGGCATCATTCTTTCTTGTTAAACACCAGATAAAAAAGAAAAGGTTCGATATTGATCTAAATATTATAAACGATCTGTACTTGTTTTTGATTATAGGCCTTATTATAGGCGCCCGGCTCGGTTATGTCCTGTTTTATAACCTTCCCTTCTATATTCACCACCCCTTAAAGATATTTGCGGTATGGGAAGGGGGCATGTCCTTTCACGGCGGGCTTATAGGTATTGCATTGTTTGCCATTGCATACATTAAAAAAAGAGGGCTTGATTTCTGGAGGCTAGCAGATCTTATCAGCGTAACCGCCCCCATCGGCCTGGGGCTGGGGAGGCTGGGCAATTTTATCAACGGGGAGCTCTACGGCAGGGTAACGGATCTTCCCTGGGGTATAATATTTCCTTCCGGAGGGGATTTTCCCAGGCATCCGTCTCAAATCTATGAATTTTTGCTGGAGGGAGTTGCGCTTTTTACCATACTTTGGCTGTTAAAGGACCGTGATTACAAAAAGGGGACAATGCTTTGTTTATTCCTTCTGCTGTACAGTGCCTTCAGATTTCTGGCAGAATTTTTCCGGCAGCCCGATCCTCAGCTCGGTTTTATTCTTTCCTTTTTGACCATGGGACAGATCCTATCCATTATTATGGCCGCATCCGGTTTTCTTCTGCTCAGGCTGAGGCCTTCAGGCTAATACTCCCGGATTGTCTCCCACGCCGATTCCGGATGGAAGCTTCCTACATCCCCTATCCCTGAAAGCCTGAACACGATCATGGCCCTTTCATCTTCGTCAACCTCGTCGTAAACCATCCTAATTCCCCAGCACTGAGACTGGTAATCCACCCAGTAGCTGTTCTGAATATCATGCTTCTTTATAAGGTCCTTTCTGCCCTCCGCACCCAGGGAAAAGCCGTAGTCAAGATTTATATTGAAACTGTAGTTCAAATTCTTGGAGGAATGCCTGTCATACACAAAGTCCACCTCATAATTGTCGTATCTCTTGCCGCTTCTTTTAACCTCAAGGTCCAGGGCTACGCTGCCTGATGATATATAGCTCTTGTAATGGTCCCAGTTTGCGTTTGCCCTGAGGTCCAGGCCCGGATAAGGGGTCAAGTAGACAGAACCTTTTAACGGGAGGAAAGGTTTTTTCCTGCCCGCCTTTTTGTCCTCCCTGGCTTCATCTACGTCATAGTCCTGGGTTATCTGGAAGCTTGCACCCTGAGAATATGTTGCATGGCCCCTTTTGTCCTGCCTGCGGGCATCCACGATATTCTTGAGGGAAAATGATATAATGTTGGTCCGGTCCCATCTATCCACTTCTTCAAACCAGGGATCATAATCCCTCTTGTCCTGATAGGGCCTGAAGGTATAGGTTAGGGTCGGCTGAAATTTATGCCTGAGCCGTTCTATTTCCAGCTTCTCCGTGTCAAATATCCTCTCAAAGGTGGTGGATGTCGTCAGGCCCAGCTCATATGATTTCTTTTCCTGCCCGCCATCGTGTCCCTTATAAGGTTTAAGCCACTGGCAGGTATAAAGGTACCTTGCAAAGGGTTCTATCTCCAGGTAAGGGACGGACCACACCGGGTAGGCAACAGAAGGCGAAATGGATAAACGCCTTCCCCTCTGCCCGGCCTCCCTGTAAACATATCCGTAATTCGAATCCAGGGAAAAGAAAACCGGCAGATCAAGAACCCTTTCCGGGAGCATGCTGAAACCCAGATTGCCCAGGGGCTGGGCAGTGGTTTCTTTATCCGGGTGATCAGGCCTCTGGTAAAAACCGCCTTCCCCCTGAATAGAATAATCCTCGAGATCCCCGTGGACCAGTAAAGCAGATCGCCTGTAGGGTGATTGAACCTCGTTAAGTGGTCTTCCGGATATTTCATCCAGTTCCTCCCTGTATTCAAGGCCCAAGGAGGGCTCCCTGAATTCCCTGAGATAATCATAATCGCTTAAGAGATCTAAATCCAGCCTTGCATCCAACCAGGAACTCAGGCTATGGTCGGAGCGGCCTCTCAACCAGTAACGGGTCTGGTTAGTCCTCTTGTATGGACTGACGTCAAGGGAGTCCTGGCTGTGCATATCCTTCTCTTCTTTTTTATCCGAAAGTATATCAAATAAAAACGCACCCCTGGATTGGGGGCCGGCAATATATCTGAATTCCAGGCCCTGCATCAGGCCTCTTTCCGTCATGTACCGTTCGTAAAAGGTTGCGTCTGTGTTCTCGGAAATCGCCCAGAAAAAGGGGATCTCTATGTCCATTCCGTTTCTGTCAGAATGGCCCATACTCGGTGTGAGAAATCCGGTTTGCCTCTCCTTTTTGGCGGGAAATATAATATAGGGAAAATACAGCAGCGGTACATGCCTTATATAAAAGGCGGCATTTTTGATGGTGCCGTATCCCTCGATAGTGACCTTTACCCTGGACCCGGTAATGGACCAGTCAGGATTTTCTCCGTCGCATGATGTAACCCTGCACCCATCTATTGTGTAAGTTCTGGGCCCTGTCTTCTTTATCATCTTGCCCCTGATATAAAAATGGTTTTCCTTGAGAAACAGGCTACCGTTTAATATACGGCCCGTTTCATCATTAAGGTTGAAGGTGCCCCTGTCGCATTTTAATAATTCACCGGGAGTGGTTAACAATATATTCCCCTCTGCCTTTACCATCCCGGTCCTCTCGTTGTACCTGGCCCTGTCCGCGGTGATGGTTCTATCCCCCCTCGAAATAACCACCCTTCCTTCCGCCAGATAAAGCCCTTCTCCTTTCAGGGTTGTTATCTTATCCGCCTCTATATTCCATGGGGTAAAATCTCCCCCCTTTTCCGATTCTGCCTTCGCAGTGGCAGGGCAAGCAGGAATCAAGGCTAAGATAAGCAGGACAAACATGATAATGCTATACTGCGTGCTTCTGCCCTCAATCCAAATGTTCACCTTTATACCATACATGAATTTCTTCCGCGTGCTTCCGGCTTTTCCGCGCAGACCCATTCGGCAAGATTTCAAATATCTTCCGCGGGGTAACTTATGGGGTCAAAATAGGTCTTTGCCTCCCCTACGGTAAACAAGGAACCGGTAATCAGTACAAGGTCCTTCTTCCCAGCCAATGACCTTGCCCTGTCTATAGCCTCCCTTACGGAAAGATATACCTCGCCGGGCTTTCCGCATACACCGGCCGTATCCATCAAATATCCGGGGTCCGCTGCCCTGTAATAGGCAGGCCTTGTATATATCACTCGGTCCGCCAGGGGAAGGATCTCTCTGATCATGCCCCGGATATCCTTGTCTGCCATAATACCCAAAACTAGAATCATCTGGTGAAATTGGAAATCTTCTTTTATGGAACGGGCAAGGGATCTCATTGCAAATGGATTATGGGCTCCGTCCAGTATGATCGTGGGCTCTGAAGATAGTTTTTCAAGCCTGCCCGGCCACAAAAGATCTGAAAATCCTTGAGTGATAGCCTCCCGGGAAAAACCTACTCCTTTTTCCTCAAGCAATTCCAGGACCAGCAGGGCAAGGGCCGCATTCCTGTACTGGAACCCCCCTCCAACCCCCAGTGAAAGCCTTTGAAATTGATGTTTTAGCCCGCAGTAGTTCATTACCCCGGGCGCCAGTCTCCTGTAACGTACATCCGCCCCCACCCTCCAGAAAAGTGTCTTTTTTTCTTGGCAAAGGGACTTCAGCATACCTATTACACCCGGCTGGCTCACAGCGGTTGCCAGGTCCACTCCGGGCTTTATTATCCCGGCCTTCTCCCTGGCTATGTCAGTGATTTTTTTTCCAAGGAATTCCCGGTGTTCACGGGATATATTGGTGATAACAGATATCAGGGGACGGATTATATTGGTGGCATCCAGACGCCCGCCCATCCCTACCTCTATAACCGCGACATCAACTTTGCTCCGCGCGAAATAAACAAGGGCCATCGCCGTGGTCATCTCGAAAAAGGTAGGGGGATCCTTTTTGCTTGCTGCACCTCTTACCTCCCTTATAAGCTGGTCCGCCTCTTCCTTTCGGATAAACCCATTGTTGATGCGAAACCTCTCGGTAAAACTTACCAGATGGGGAGAAGAATAAAAGCCTACCTTCAGTCCGGATTTCATAAGCACAGATACCAGCATGGCACCTACTGATCCCTTACCGTTTGTCCCGGCGATATGGATGTATTTCTGGCCTTCATGGGGACTTCCAAATGCCCTTAGCAGGTTGGAGGTCTTTGAAAGACCGAATTTAATTCCAAACCTCTGAAGGCTGTAAAGCCAGGATACGGATTCCCTGTAGAGTGGTTCGCAATTTCCCTTTTTCAAAGTCACCCCTAAAATTCCCCCCTAAAAACCGTTTTTTTTCTTCGGCTCACCATGTAATCAGCCATTAGGGGATTCGGAATGATACTAAAATTCAAATTCCAATACAATCTTATATTAAGTTATCCTGCGCTCTTTTTAATTTATCCCGGCCAGTGTTTCCAAACATTTTTCAGGCTTGTTGTCCCGCAAAGTAAACATTAAACCCAGATTGTGCAGTAGGCACCGTAGCGAGGGTTTTCAGGCAGCAGTAGTCGGCTGCTGCACAATCTGGGTTAAGGCCTTTTCCTATTTTCCTGTTTTGCTTTTGTCCTGTTTTCCGGTTTATTATTTTGAATCCAAATCCCCAATAGGCCTCCACCCACCCA
>CAZZPR010000090.1:0-9351 GCA_964655655.1 uncultured Desulfobacteraceae bacterium
TTATGCTTCGAAACCCTATTGAACGTGCCTTTTCTCACTGGAACATGCAGAGAGAGAGAGAAGATATCCCACTTTCTTGGGATAAGCCCCTTCCGGAATGTGGAAGAAAGGATCGTGCACTCAAGGCCTTACGTATCTTCCATGGCAGCCCGGGAGAGAGATTACCTCAAAAATATATACGAGTACGAAATAAAATCCCTGGAGAGGATGCTGGGCTGGGATTGCAGCAATTGGCTGGACTGAGGGTTTTTGTTGTCCTACTCTGCGAGTTCGAATAATTTGAAACGCGAGGCCTTTTTGTCAAAGGTAATAACAGCCTCGCAGCCTTTTTCCACGGCGGAATGGGCGATTAATAAATCCGAGAGATCAATGTTATTTTTTCGTGCGGAAACCACCAATACCTGCAAGGCAGGCCGCTGGTCAAATTTAAAAATCGGCATTGATAAGAGGTCGGTAATTGCATCTAAAATGGCTGTTCTCGATATTTCATAAACGGATTCCAAAACCCAGATCATTTCCAAGACGACAAGCAGGGGTACAAATAATTCACTTTTTTCGGATTCAGCTTTTTTGAAAATCGCATACGCTTTCTTTGCCTGTAATTCATCATCTCCGGTTAAGAACCGGACAAGGATATTTGTATCCACAGCCTTCATTTGAACTTGTCCTTCATCCTGTCCCTGACAGCCTTGTCCATATCTTCAATGGACGCCGGAGTCCTTCCGGGTCTTTGCAGTTTACAGAAAACCTCATCTACCTTTTTAGAGACCGGCCTGATAAGGGCCTCTTTTTTTTCCTTGACAATAATCTCGATTTTATCGCCCGCATTCAATTTTAGAGAGTCTCTTATTGTCTTGGGGATAGTAACCTGTCCTTTTGTGGTTATCGTTGCCAATGCCATCTTATTTTCCTTACTTTAAATTTTATCTTACTTATAGGTAAGATATTTATGGGGAGGTGTCAATATCTTTTCGATTATCAGAAGGGAGCTTATGTGTGGAGGCCCCGTGGCCTTTTGGATTCTTTTCAACCCTCGCTACGATGCCTGCCGCACAATCCGGGTTCAAAGAGGAAATGGATGTCCCCCTATGGCATATGAAGTTCTTTGCACAATGTATGTGCCGGAATCACACGTATTCCATTTTTCTCATAATCCTTGGTGCCGGTATGCACCTGGTAAAAATGTGGAATTTTAGTTCGCTCTTTAAAGTAATACAGGGATGGAGTTACTGTCTTTTCCCCGGTCTTGCATTCAACGGCAAATAAAGGAGCATCATTTTTCAAAACAACAAAATCTACCTCCCTTTTGTCTGTATCACGAAGAAACCGTAGGTCCATGCGGAATCCTTCAGTGTCTTCCATAAAGTGACAATATTTCAGGAGTTGTGATGCAATAAAATTCTCAAATCGTGGCCCGGAACCAGGAACCAAAGACCAATCCCACAAATAGAGCTTCCGCTCTTTTTTCACTGCCCGGATCTTAGGGGGGCCATAGGGAGATATGCGAAAACAATAGTACATCCTTTCAAAGATACTCAGCCAGCGCTCAACCGTTTCATGGGCCACCTGGAGCAGCTCTTTCAATTTCTTTACCGACAGAGGGGAGCCTATTCGGTTGGGAAGTTCTTCTGCCAGCAGTTCAAGCAGGCTGATCTCCTTGGTGTTTTCCAGGTCCCTAATATCCTCGTAGATAACCCTTTGTGTTCTTTCCCGTTGCCATCTCCGCCAGAACCTTTCCTCTGACCGTAAGCAGGGTTCTGGAAATCCCCCGAATTGTAACAACATTTCGACGTCATCTCCCGTAGGAGTGGGATTTACTTCCTGCAAAGAGAAAGGATGGAGCCGGTAATAATGGTATCTTCCCTGAAGGGAATCTCCGCCCTTGCTGTAATAATCCAGCCGTGCCGACCCCGTAATAATAAACGATACGCTCGGTTTGTTTGTGTCATAGAAGTCCTTTACCAAATTGCGCCATCCGGCAAATTTATGAATCTCATCCAATACGATGCAGTTTTGGCGTGAAGGCAGTTCTCCCTTAAGGAGCGCTGATCGGTCAACCATATCATCCCGGTTCAGATACGCCGGATGACGTTCATGTGCATCGGACAAAAAAGATAATGCAAAGGTCGTCTTGCCGACCTGTTGTGGCCCTCCGATAAACACCATTCTCTCGGCAAGGTCGTTTTCTACGGATTTTTTCAGGTATCGTGCAATAAATGTTTTCATGGCAAGATAGACATAACACGATTTTACTCATGAGTAAAGTAGCATTGACCTGATTTTACTCATGTCTATCATGGTGCATCGAGCAAAAGGTTTACCCCGGTGAAATCCAGCAAAGCTGGAATGATGCAGCGCATCATTATTTCACGGGGTACCCATTAAAAGGCCTCTGTCAAGAAAAAACACCTCTCTATTGCAAAAATATGCTTTTTTTGCAGAGACAGCTCACGTACACAGCAGGCTGGTTTTCGCCATTAGGAGTTCTTATATAAGGGGATCTCTTTTCCACCAGGCGTCTTTGCCGTTACCCGAATGTTCCGTTGGGTTGCAAGGAGTGTGGGAGCTACAAGGAGCGTTATAAGAAAGATAACAATGGTGATAATGACCCCGCACGCCTAAAGTATCTTACACCAGTTGAGATAACAGTGTTCTCACAGGAACAATAGTGGGCTGGTGTGTTGAAAAGCAATCAGCACTGATGTAGTCCATAGAAAATACTGCCTGAAAGGCATGAGGCGCACCGGTCTGTTTCTGAAAATAAAACAACTCCTTGTTGATAGATTTTCCCTGCTCTGTTTTTACTTCAACCAAAAACCAGGGTTTATGATCTTTCGTTACAAGGAAATCTACCTCCCGTTTGTTTTTATCTCTCAGAAAATAGAGCCCGTATTCACCGCGTCCATTGTCGGTCCACCAATGGACAGCTTTTAGCAAATGGGATGCCACAAAATTCTCTGACTTTGCTCCCGGATTATCAATGAGAGACCAATCCCAGAGATAGGCTTTGGGCTGCTTGAGCAAAGATCTTGAGACATTTTTGGACCAGGGCTGTATGGTGAAGCAATAGTACAATGATTCGAGAATAGCTATCCAGCGACGCACTGTATCAACTGAGACCCTCACTTTTTTTGCAAGACTCGAATAACTGCTTAGTTGACCCGTTTGATATTTTAGGGTTTCGGCCAACAGCTCAATCTGCCCTATTTCCTGTACACGTGTAAAATCTCTGATGTCTTCAGTGAACAACTGTTGCTGCCGCAGGCGCTTCCAGCGGCTTGAAAAGCTTTGATTTTCCTTTAAAAATGTTTCAGGGAAACCTCCAAACTTATACAAAGAGTCAAAGGCATGCGGATCTATTGGTAGCGGTGGATGTATCTCACTGTCAGGAAGCAAGGCTCCTGTGATTTCGCGAACTGATAGGGGGTGGAGATGATAAAGGAAATATCGGCCCACAAGACTATCTCCCCCTCTCTTAAAAAAATCCAACCTTGAGCTTCCGGTAACGATGATTCTCGCCCTTTCAGCATAGACATCAAAGAAACCTTTGAGAAAATCCTTCCATTTTGAATACTTATGGATTTCATCAAAAATGATAGTACGCGGTTCATCCTGTAATTGATTTAACCCGATCTCCTCTCCAATTCGGCCTGGACCATCAATGATCAACGCTCGATGATCCTGGTTGTCCCAGTTGAAATAATAGTGCTTTAGGTGGAGGCCCCTGCACAATGTGGTCTTGCCAACCTGCCTGGGCCCAACCACAAATATCATCTGACGATATTCTTTCAGATGCTCAATGAAAACTGAAGAGTATGATCGTTCCATAATACAGGCATAATAAAAGAAAACATAAAAGAAAGTCAAGACCATTTTACGATACTTCGTAATTTGGTCTTGACCATTTTACGGTGGTTCTTATTTTGGTCGGTTCTGCATTGGGTCAGCCTTTTACTGGCTGTTGCCCAAACCTATTATAGAGGCATCCAAAGGATTTAAAAGCATTCCACAGGGGAAAAATCTGTCCCCCTGCCCCGTGAAATCCAGCAAAGCTGAAATGTTGTTTTACAACATTATTTCACGGGGTGAACGAGGCGAAAGCCCAGGAAGCTGCGGCTGAAGACCGGGCGGCTGTCGTAACGATTGGCACAACGAACGTACCTCGGAGCGTTGTGCCAGCTACCACCCCGGCGCACCCGGTGGGAACCGCCGAAAGGCCCTTCCGGATCAGTTACGGATCTTAAAGGATACTCCCTGTACCAATCCTCGCACCACTCCCAGACATTGCCGTGCATGTCGTATAGGCCCCAGGCATTGGGCCTTTTATGGGCCACCCTATGCGCATATCTCTCGCCCTCATTCAATGCATTGTACTCATACCATGCATAATCTCCTAATCTGCTTTCACTGTTGCCGAAGCAGAACCTCTCGGTTGTTCCTGCACGGCAGGCATATTCCCATTCCGCCTCTGTGGGGAGCCGATATTTATTTGTGCCCTCTTTTTGATTAAGCCTTTTTATAAATTCCTTGGCATCATTCCAGGAGACGTATGAGGCGGCGCAATCCGGGCACCTTTCTTGAGCATATTTCTTTCCGGACCAGGGCCGTGTGCCCATTATTTCATGCCACTGGGCCTGGGTAACCTCGGTTGTTTGCATGTAGAACCCCTTGCTTAGGGTAACCCGGTGCTGTTTTTCATCGCTGTCCCTGCCTTTTTCCGAAGATGGACTTCCCATCATAAAACTGCCTGAAGGGATCAAAACGAATTTCATGCCTATGGAGGTGAAGATTGGGCCCGAATAACCCCCGGTAGCGGCCGGCCTTTCACCAACCGGCGCAAAGCCGAGATCATCGGAGACATAGGAGAAGACACGGGGTGAAAGAGAAACCAACAAGGTCAATAAAATAGAAAGACAGATTTTAATCGGGACCGCCCTCACCTTACTGCCTCCTGAAGTGGTAAAATTTGTTATTGTTCAGTTGCATTAGTTATTTGTTGCCACATACAATCATCCTTATTGTCCTATAGATTATTTTTAGAAACAGGCAAGAGGGCTAAAAAGATATCCACAGGGACAATCATCATTTTGGCGCCACTCCAGACATCCTCCTTGCTCAATAGTAGGTATTTTTTCAGGGGAGAAATTCGTTTCATATCTCTTTCATCTACACCGCCCCTAAATTTGACCTCAAGGCCGGAATATCCGCTTTCACTCTCATAAACGGCATCCACTTCCCTTCCGCCCTTATCATAATAGAACCATAAGAAGGTATTCCCGCTCTTCATCAAGGGGACTTCACCGTGCATTCTTAGATGGGAGACAACAATTCCTTCTATGAGCTTCCCCATAATATCTTCATTTTCCAGTGAATTTAGAATTACGTCCCACACATTTTTGCCTCCGAGATAACCTGCTGTTGAATGATAGATAAAGGGATCAAAGAAGCAGACCTTTTTATCCCCTTTTGCCTTAATATCTTTTTTGTTGAAATCATAGGCGTATAGCACGAAGCATATAAAGGAATCTTCCATGAATTGGAGGTAGTCTATAGTCGTGACATGGCTCTTTTCCATCTCTCTTGACAGTTTGGAAAAACTATATCTTGACCCGTAGCGCTCTACAATAGCCCTTAGCAACTGCCTTGTTATGGTTTCCTGCCTTTGCAGCCGGGCCATATCCCCGAGCACATCCCTCACGAAAATTTCAGCTATTGCTGATGTTATTATCTCTTTTTGGTGCAGATAACGATTTGAAAAATAATCATTAATGACCAAGGGAAGACCGCCCGTAATAAGATATAAACCGAACAGATAGTACAAGCCCTCTTTGAAAGGAAGAATTTTTTCAATCTTTTGTCCTATCTCATCTATGCCGGAGTCAAGGTCTATGCAGCACGAAGAGAGAGCCGATTTTAATCTGATAAGGGCGTGTCTGAAATCATCTCGAGGCACGGATTTAGAAATGAAGCCTATTGATTGTATAGCAAATTCTCTGAAGCTCAAAGGTTTTATGTAATGCTCGTTTCCTTCAAGCCCCCTGCCTGGGAGAAGCTCGCCCTTTTCCTTCAGCTTCACTGCGCTTGATCCGGTTGCAATGATAGCTCCCCTTTTTAAAACACCCTGGTCAGCCATGTATTTCAGTTCCAGGTTCCAATCCGGAAGAGCGGTAATCTCATCCAGCAAAAGATAAACTTGAGCGGCGTCTCTTCTTGAATCCAAAAAATAGCGGATGGCATTTCTCAATTCCCTCCTCGAAACAAAGAAATCAAGGGAAAGGTAGAGTATATCCCTTGAAGGCACTCCTTTTTCCATCAATTTCCCTGCATGGCCTTTAAGATAGGTGGTCTTGCCAACCTGTCTCGGCCCTCGCAGGATATGAATACTCCCTTTTTCGGCCTTTATTGCCTTTCTTTGAAAAAATAGAGGTTCGGCCTGGGATAGGTTTTTGTCAAACTTTGTAAAATCTTTTCCCTGGCTCCACCACGGGTTTTGTTCATTTATTTCGGTAATCTTTACCATTTGGATAGTATTCTTTCTATAATTTATCTAATTTGGTTATTTGCTTAGCTAAATTTACCTACAAATTCTTAATGTGTCAACCAATAATGACAGACCCGTAAAAAAAGGAAATTCGACGGCGCGGATAAAGACTTCGCCGGTTACCGGAAGATTATTCCGATAAAACTATATGGATAACGGCCGGCTGCCGTTGCAATGCCGGCGATCTTTCCGTTAAAGTACCCGGCAGGGGTTTTCACCTGAATGCGATTCCCCCTAGTTACTGCCATAACTATGGCTGACACATATAAAAAAATCATTCCGGTAAAAAACCCACACCCTTCTCCTTATTTCAAAAAAACGCAACACCACCCCCGCACCTCCTCCTGGGTTAAGAATCTGCCCGGCAACCTTATGATAAATTGATCAATCCGGGACCTTCGAGGCTGGATGCAACCCTACCAGCCCCGGATTGATCCCTGCTGTTTGATCCCTCAATACACTCGGGATGCAGGAGACCCCGGCTGGACAGGGGCTGGACTGTCCGGGTCTCCTTGAAGACACCGGATGCTGCCGTTCCCCCGTGCTTGCGAGGCGAAAGCCCAGGTTGTTGTTGCTGTTGTCCGGGGGGTCGTAGTAACGATTGGCACAACCAACGTTAAGTTTCTCTTTTATTCAGTGCTCCCGGTTGACATACATTGTGTTGTGTGATAGATTGTGTAAAAAAAGGAGGTCTTATATGCCCACCAACCTGGCTATAGATCAGGAATTATTACGAAAAGCGTTAGAAATAAGCGGCTTAAAAACTAAAAAAGACACCGTTAACCTGGCCCTTAAAGAGTTGATTAACAGGCACAAGCAATTGGAAATAATAGATCTTTTCGGAAAGATGGACCCGGACCCTGATTATGATTACAAGAAAGGAAGAAAAAGGTGAGGGTTCTTGTTGATACTCCCATCTGGTCTTATGCTTTACGCACACGAGGCAGCGAACATCAATATGAAATACACGAACTCGAGTCTCTCATAAGGGACCAAAGGGCCCTTATCATAGGGCCTATTCGTCAAGAAATTTTATCCGGTTATAGTGATCTGCGCAAATTCAGAAAACTCAAAGAAAAACTCTCTTATTTTGAAAACACCCCCATTCAAAACACCGATTATGAATCAGCGGCCGAGTTGTGCAACCAGTGCAGGAAAAAAGGAATCCAGGGCTCTCATATTGATTTTCTTATTTGTGCTGTTGCAAAAAGAATTGATGTTCCGATCTTTACCACGGATAAAGACTTCGCCGGTTACCAAAAGATTATTCCGGTAAAACTATATGGATAATGGCTTGTTGCCGTTGTAATGCCGGTGATCTTTTTTTTAGAGTACACCATAACGGAGCTGAAAGAAAAGGACAAGGATACCTGGGAGGGAGTTAAGGCCATCCTCTAGTTTCACTCTTTGACAAATATTGCTGGTAACGACAGGCGATGAGAAACTTCTGGCCAAGATAACGAAACGTATGAACTCGAAACCCGTTCAGGTCGCCCTTTTTTCATTTTCCGGCCTCCGGATTTTGCAATATTTTTTCTATTTCATCCTCAATAGTCAACTGGAAAGGACCCCTTCGACAAAGGGGACGTCCATGAAATTATAACTTCATTATTTAAGCGACTTAAGATTCATATCTTTTACTATTTTCTCTCCCCTTGCCACCGACTTGCTTACTCCCGGTTGGGTAAGGCCTAATCTTTTTGACAAAGATGTAGCCGTTTCACCCAGTTCACGAACAGCCCAAAAACAGAATACGCTTCTTGGCTTTATAAACCTTTTATATTTACCAGATGAATCTATTTCTGAAGGATCTATATCAAAAATTTCTCCGACACGTTGCCCTAAGGATGCAAGGGTATAACCTTTGGCTTTTAACTCATATTTCCTCTCAAACTTCTCCTCTGCAGCCTGAAAAGTGTCCAAAACATAATTAAATTTGTCAAGTTATAATTTCATGGACGTCCCCTGTTCCGCACGATGTCCACTGCACAATCCGGAGGTTAAAAGAAAAAAAGAAATGCTCAACCACCGTTTTCAAATCACCTTTTACTCACAGCGGTTGGGCTGGTTCTTGTTTGGCCCCTTAATCAGTTGATGTATCGGGCAGGAGACAGGCAAGGGCTTCAGCACTGCATGCTCCGGTTCTCCATAAAGTAACCGGACTCCGGCACAACCTGGGTTTCCAGGCAGCTGAAGTACGGGCGACACGGAACCCAATGTTGTTGTTGCGGTTGTCAGGATTGTTCCTGTTGCGATTAGCTGACCGGCAGTTCCTGGCGTTGTTGTTCCAGCTGCCGTCGCGTAACACGCGCTCCGTTTGCGGCCTATCCCCTTTGAAAGCACATCTCTCCAAAAACTCTTTTCCGCAACCTGTAGCTGTTTGCATGGTTGACATGCCCTATCCAGCTCATTATGGATGCCCTTATAGTATTGAGATCTACGAAGCCTGCTTGGTAATCCCGAGCAAGCCTTTTTGCCTTGCACCTAAATCGTGTCACATTTGATTTGCACACACGTCTGTGTGTTGGATATATGCGATAGCCGATAGCCCAGCCAGTCCGTCCCTTGCCGCACAGGCCAAATCTGTGCCTTGCTGAGGTGTACCTTGAGCCTTAGTTTTTCAAGGACATCAATCATGGCTGAGCGTATTTCTTTCAGATGAGCCTTGCTGTTATCAAAAACAACCATGTCATCCATGTATCGGATATAGCATGTGCATCCCAGTTCTTCTTTGACATAATGGTCAAACCTATCTAGCTTATCTTCTACAGTAAATCGGCCACCGAAAAATGAAAGCCTTTGTATATGCG
>CAZZPR010000091.1:0-9338 GCA_964655655.1 uncultured Desulfobacteraceae bacterium
ACGAGGTTTTTTCAAGTTTTTAATATCATTGTTAGTATTAATAGCGGTTTTAGGGAAGCAAAAAGGATTTGCCATGTAGACGGTGGGCCTGGTGTCCATTGAGGATTAAACCCCGATTGTGAAGCAGCCAACTACTTCACAATCGGGGGTAAACGTTGGGTGAGGGACGGATAAACCAGCAGTTCCATTGCTGAAATATGAATATTTAGAATGTTTTTCGGAGATTAGTGAGTTTTCTTTGCCTGTGCAGTCCTGCGAAAAACGTCTTTCCAGCTTTTTACCCTGTTTATCGCCTCCTCGATGGATCTGTCTATCTCACTGATATTATCGAAGGGTTTTAAAAGGTATCTCAGGGTACCCTCCTGAAGCGATTCCGAGGCCCTCATAAGAGTGGTCTTTCCGGTCATTATAATTACCTGAATACCGGGATTGATGTTTTTGATGCGCCTTAAAAGCTCGATTCCGTCCATGCCGGGCATCACGATGTCCGTCATTACGATTCTATATCTTCCCGAGGCAATTTTCTCAAGTGCGGAATCGGCGTCGTAGGCAAAGTCTACTTCATAGCTGTTTAGGTAATTTATTAATGACTCCACAATCTCCGGTTCGTCGTCCACGATCAAAATGGGAAAACCTTCCCTTTCTTTGCCCTGTGCCATGTTATTCACCTCCTGTATTTGTAGGGTATCAATAAAAATACGGGCCTATAATGAACCCGGAACTAAAGCAGCTGAGAACACCTTTTGATTTTTTACTCGTTATGAATCAGGGGAAGAGTAATGGTAAATACTGTTTCTTCTCCCTTTTTGCTTTCAACTGCGATATCACCCCCGTGATCCTTGATGATCCCGTATGCAATCGACAGCCCCAACCCGGTTCCCATTTCCAGTGGCTTGGTGGTAAAAAACGGGTCGAATATTTTATTTGTAAGCACTGGCTCCATTCCGCTTCCGTTGTCTTTGAAGATGATTTTTATTTTCTTTTCCCCCGATAAGTTGCACAGGACTGTATTAACAGTGATAGCACCCCGGAAATTATTCCCAGGACCTTTCAGGGCATCCATTTTTTCTTTTATGGCATCCGAGGCATTGACAATTAGGTTCACAAAAACCTGTTCCAATTTTTGCCTGTCTCCGAATACATTCGGTAATTCCACATTGTCCTCGATAAGGAAGTCTGCATCGTACTTATATTTGTTTCTGGTGATTATGGCAGCCTGATCAAACACCATCCTTATGTCAAAGAATTGTTTTTCACCGGTTTCAGGGCGAGCGAAGCTCCTTAATGCATTGGTTATGGATGAAATACGGGCAGCGCCTTCAATGAAGTGGAGGGTTGCGGTTTTTCCCTCCCATATTGTCAAAATAATGTTTGCCTCAACCCAGAAAAATGTTCCGTTTTTTTTCAAGGCCCTGAAGGCATAGGTGCCGGAAAAACTTTGCCCCACCAGACACTTCTCTTGAGTTTCCATCACCCTGACCCGGTCTTCGGGATGAATTAATTCCATAATGGGCTTGTCCAGGATTTCCTCGTCTTTATAACCCGTCAGATTTAATGTCCTGGGGTTTGCAAATTTCAGTTCGCCGTCCTGAACCACGATGATGACATCATTGGAATGTTCAATGATGTTTTGTACTTAACCGCCCATTACAGGCATATTAATATCAAGTACCGCTATGGAGAGATGATGGGCTTTTGCTATGTCCAATGCCTTCTGCCCGTTGAATGCAGAAAAAACACTGTAACCCTCATTCCGGAGTATTTCATCGAGGAGATCAAAAATTCCTTTATCATCATCCGCGATTAAGAGGTTTTTTCCGGGAATCAGTGGTGGTTCATTGCAATCGAGCTTCATTTTTTACCTATCAAATATTACCGGTTATCATTATAGGGTATCTTCAGGATAAAGGTGGTAGCCCCGTGCTCGCTTTTAAAATCCAGTACGGATGAGTAGGGCCTCAAAAGAAGGCTTACCATGTTGAGGCCGAGCCCTAACCCCGGTGAGGCATGGCCGTTGCCGCCGGGTTTTTTTGTTGAAAAATAGGGCTTGAAAATTCTCTCCCTGTTTTCTTCCTGGATTCCGCAGCCGGTATCCCGGATTTCCACGTAGATGTTCCTTTCGTCGTAATAGGTTTTTACGGTTAAAACCTTTTTTTCCGTGTCCCGCATTGCATCTATTGCATTGTTTATGAGGTTTGTGAAGCTTTGAGAAAAGTCCGAGTACACTCCCTTTATAAGAGGCAGTGTTTCGCAAAGCTCGTATCTTTTTTGTACATGGTGTTTAAAAAACATATTGGCCTCTAAAAATTCCAGCTCACTCTTCAATATGTCAGAAAGATTCAAAAGCTGTGAATCTTTGGTTTGGTCCTGGTGGGCCTTACGAAGCATGTTGCCTATTATTTCGCTCAGTTTGCTGACGTTTTCCACGATTAACTCAGCATCCTTGATTGTGTGATCATAATCATTCAGAGTATTTTGGTTTCTTTTGTCTCGAGCCCATTTTGCCTGGTCCGCAAATTTCTGTTTCGGGTTGATAAGTTTTTCCTTCATCAGCTCCACCCGGCCAAGTATTATCAAAAGGGGAGAACTTATATTATGGGCAATGCCCTGGGCCATGAGGCCTACTGAGGAAAGTTTTGATAATTCCGTCAGCTCTTTTTGGAGGGATTGCTGTTGTTTCCTCAACCAATCGCTCTTTTTTTGCAGATTGGCAATCATGCCTTCCATATTCAAGGCATTTTTTTTCTTGTCCAATCCCTTTTTGACCAGCTTCAAGAGCTCTTTGCAGTCAAAGGGCTTTCTTATGTAGTCGTAGGCGCCTGATTTCATGGCCTCAACCGCTGTATCCACGGTGCCGTACCCTGTTACTACCAATACGGGAAGAGAGGGGTTATGCCTTTTTATAATCTTCAACGCGTCCATGCCGTCCATAACCGGCATTTTCAGATCCATAATAACAAGGTCAATATGGTTTGCGTGTATATACCTGGTGGCCTCTAAACCGTTTTCGGCAAAACAAAGCGAATAATGATCCTTTAAAACCATCCGCAGGGATTCCCTGGGCCCCAGCTCATCATCCACTATTAAGATGTTCGCTCTGCTTGCGGGTTTTTTATTTTTGGTTTTCATCAACAATCTCCTTAATTGGCTTCGGAAATTTTTTAAATTACCCTGAAGGCAATATCTTTGTGCCCAAAAACAGTTAAAAATTGCACATTTTTGTGTACTGACATATAGCAAAAATTCTCTGCCAGGATTAAGAAATCACGACAAAGTTTGCATCGGATTTTGTTGCGCTTGCACGAAAACCTAAAAACAATAATACATCTTATAACAGGCCTGTATGTAGCGGTGTTGAATGAACTCTGGCTACCTTATGCTTGACAGGAGTAAGAAAAATAATATTTTTGACTGCTCTACTCTACTCTGCTAAGAGGATGCGGTTTACAGGCCCTGTTATAATAGACGCAAAAATCCTGCCATTATCCATTTTTCTCTTGCGCGGGCCGGTCTTTATGTTAATTTTTTTCGATACATCACGCTGTGTCGTTGCACTTGTTGGAGGGCGGGTGCTTTCTCACCAGCCCGCAAGAGATATGCCGAAAAAAGATCCGGGTTTGGGCCTGTCTTGATGTAGGTTGTAAAATGGAATCAGGGATGCTCCAAGCACGGAAAGGGAAGGAATGTGGGTCTGGATTTGATGGAAAGACTGTTTTCCTCGTTCTCTGAATAAAGGTAATTTTCCTAATAAATGAAATTTTTCTAAATGCCTTCCTTAATGGTGGTGAAGCTGAGAAGATATAGCTCTTAAAAAAAATTCTTTTCCTTGACTTAAAATAAAATTCAAATATATTTTTAAAACTGGTCCAACCTAAGTTGGGCCTAAAGAAGAAAAAAAGGAAGACTTTTTCAGACTTGGAGGACATATGGATTTTACATTGAGCAAAGAACAGGACGCGATTAAAAAGGCAGCGAGAGAATTCGCGCAAGGGGAATTCGATAAAGAGATAGCCCTTGAACACGAGAGAGAACACAAATTTCCGGAGGAAATATGGAAGAAGGCTTGTGAGCTTGGCTTTGTGGGAATTCACTTTCCGGAGATCTACGGGGGTCAGGACTGCGGGATCTTTGAGAACACGCTGGTGGTTGAGGAATTATGCCGGCAGGATTCAGGAATCGGGGTTGCCTTGAGCCTTGCAGATTTTTCCTCGGAGCTTATCCTTCGTTTCGGCACTGATGAGCAGAAGAAGCGCTACTTGATGCCGGTTGCCGGGGGTAAATTTAAGTCCAGCGGTGGATTTACGGAGCCGGACCATGGAAGCGACATTACCCTTATGGATACAAACGCGGTAAAAGAGGGGGATGAATACAAGGTAAATGGTGTAAAGACCTTCATCACCAATGGAACCATAGGGGATTTTGTTATGGTTCTATGCCAGACGGATCCAGATGTGTCGCCTTCCTATCGCGGTCAGTCCGTAATCATAGTTGAAAAGGGAACGTCAGGTTATTCTACTGCGGATGTGGGTGAAAAAATGGGAATAAAGATGACCTCAACAGGGGAGCTTTCATTCAGTGATGTAAAGGTACCGGTTTCAAACCTTGTAGGCCAGGAAAACCGGGGATTTTATCACGTATTAGAGTTTTTTGACGAAAGCAGGATAGAAATAGCGGCCCAGGCGCTTGGTATCGCCCAGGGTGCCTTTGATCGAGCACTTGCATACTGCAAAGAACGCACGCAGTTCGGGAAAAAGTTGACTAATTTTCAGATTACACAGCATAAACTTGCGGATATGGCGTCGAAGATAGAGCTGGCAAGGCTTGTAGTATATAAATCCGCCTGGAATTTTGATCAGGGAAGGATTGACCCGAAATTAACCTCCATAGCCAAGATGTATGCAGCCAGGACAGCAGTTGAAGTAGCTGACGAGGCCATTCAATTATTGGGAGGATATGGATATATGCTTGAGTATGAGGTGGAGCGTTTCTACAGGGACGCCAAAATAACCGAGATTTATGAGGGCACAAAGGAGATACAGAAAAATACTATAGCCAGTTCATTATTAGGCAAATTTTAATATGGAGTTATTATGTTTGATAGTAAAACTATAGAAGAAGTATCCTCGGATGCCGAAAAATGGCGGAAGAGTTATCAGGAATCTATTGAAAAGAACCCGGAAAGATTAGAGCGGTTTTCCACTGTCTCAGATTATTCCATCAAAAGCCTGTATACGCCGTTGGATATTAAAGAGATGGATTTCTCCGATGATATTGGGTTTCCCAATCAATACCCTTTTACCAGGGGTGTCCAGCCCACTATGTACAGGGCTAAATTATGGACTATGAGGATGTTTGCGGGTTTGGGGTCGGCCAAAGACACCAATAAAAGGTTTCATCTTCTGGTGAGTCAGGGACAGACCGGGCTGTCCACGGCATTTGACATGCCCACGCTCATGGGATACGACACCGATTCCCCCAGGGCATTGGGTGAGTGCGGAAGGTGCGGAGTGGCCGTGGATACACTTAAGGATATGGAGATCTTGTTCGAGGGATTGCCTATAGACAAGATTACCACCTCCATGACCATTAATCCGCCTGCACCGGTGCTTTGGGCAATGTACATCGCCATGGCCGAAAAAAGGGGGATATCAAGGAAAACAATCGGCGGTACCATCCAGAATGATATGCTGAAGGAGTTCATAGCACAAAAGACCTTTATGCTTCCTCCCAAGCCCTCTATGAGGCTGATTACCGACACCATAGAGTTCGGCACCCGGGAAGTGCCCCGATGGAACACTGTCAGCATCAGCGGTTACCACATAAGGGAGGCCGGCTCAACCGCTGTCCAGGAACTTGCCTTTACACTGGCCGACGGCATTGCTTATGTGGAGGCTGCACTGGAACGGGGCCTTGAGATAGATTCCTTTGCGCCGCGGTTGTCATTTTTCTTCAACTCACATCTGGATTTCTTTGAGGAGATCGCCAAATTCCGGGCTGCCCGCAGGATGTGGGCCAGAATAATGAAAGAACGATTCAAGGCCCGGGATCAACGCTCGATGTGGCTTAGATTTCACACCCAGACCGCGGGTTGTTCCCTTACTGCGCAGCAGCCTTACAACAACGTAGTTCGAACTGCCGTTGAGGCTTTGGCGGCTGTGCTGGGGGGCACCCAGTCACTCCATACCAATTCACTGGACGAGGTTCTGGCGCTGCCAACTGAAGAGGCCGCCACCCTTGCATTGAGGACCCAGCAGATCCTCGCCGAGGAGTCAGGAGTGGCAAACACTATTGATCCCCTGGGGGGTTCATATTTTATGGAGCGTCTAACCAGGGAGATTGAAGAAGCGGCCTTTGACTATATCGAAAAGATTGATGATATGGGCGGCATGGTGGAGGCGATCGAACGGAATTTTCCCCAGATGGAAATCGCCGATGCGGCTTACAGGTATCAGACACAAGTCGATAAAGGAGAAAAAACAGTAATAGGGGTCAACAAGTATTATGCCGAGGAAGAGCTTCCTGTGGATATTCTTCAAATTGATCCGGAACTGGAGAAACAGCAGATTGAAAGTATCAACAAGGTAAAAGAAGAGAGGGACAAGAAAAAGGTAGAGGCGGCATTGAATAAATTGGGATCGGCAGCCCAGGGAAATGAGAACCTCATGCCCCTTATAATAGATGCGGTAAATGCCTATGCCACCGAGCAAGAAATCTGCGATGTGTTCAGGGAAGTTTTCGGCGTTTATCGGGATCCCGGTGTATATTGAGGAATATTGCAATGGAACAGAAAGTCCAAAACAAAGGGAAGAAAAGAAGGATAAGGGTACTCGTGGCCAAGCCGGGCCTCGATGGACATGACAGGGGTGCAAGGATTATTGCCAGGGCATACAGGGACGCCGGGTTTGAGGTAGTGTATTCCGGGCTTCACCAGACACCCGAGGAGATCGTCCAGGCTGCGATCCAGGAAGATGTGGACATGATAGGGCTATCCAGCCTGGCGGGCGCCCACATGTATTTGTTTCCCAAAGTGGTTGAGCTGCTCAGGAACCAGGGTGCGGATGATATCGTGGTCTGCGGAGGGGGTATATTTCCGGAAGAGGACATCTTAAGGCTCAAGGAGGCGGGAATCAAGGAGATCTTCACCCCGGGCACACCAATGAGCCAGGTCGTTGAATGGGTGGAGGAAAACGTAGAGCCCAGGAAGTGAGATCCAACGGGAATGGGTTTGCCCGAAATTCGAATCTAACCGGGCCCTGCAAAACATGACATTGTTTGTCATCATAAAAAAGATGATGGTGCTTTTCTCAAGTGACCGGTGAGGGTCTCTGAACTGAGGAAAAACACCACCATCTTTTAACCCAAATTATGCAGTATGCTGCGAACTGCAGCGTCATTCTGCTTTAAAGAGTCAGACGTTGTGGCCCTTGGCGACTTCGGTGTCATTTTGTTTTCGAATCGTCCAGTCGTATTCGCATATCCAGCCCTTGCTGGTCTTCTTTTTGCTCGTTACTTCTGTTTCCATCCGTATACTGTCCCCGGGATAGACCGGCGCCAGGAACTGCATATCTGTTGTGTTCATATACGCTATGATATCACTGAGAAAACCGGCTTGGATAAGAAGGCCGTATGCTATGTTGAGGGTACATAAACCCGGCACAAGCTGAGTTTCCCATCCACTGTCTCGGGCCTCTTTTTCACTGAGAAACTGCGGCGCGGTGTCTCCTCCGATAAGGGCGAACAATTCAGTTTCGGTTTTGGTAATAACCCGCCATTTGGTTTTCAGCCTGTCTCCGACTTCCATATCTTGTATTTTTTTTCTCCAATTGTCTTCCAAATAGTCTTCCATCCTTCCTGCCTCCTTTTTATCAGTTTGACTTTTCCCCATAACAGATTTTTCCTTGAAAAGCAATCTTTTTGGGCTTCAGAACTTGATGTAAAAAATGATCGACAAGCCCTGCTTGCAGAGAAATACAAATTTGAGGGCAGGGCTAGAAGGACGGCAAAAGACCCGTTTAATGCTTACCTTAACTACTATTGCGGGATGCTCTATCTCCTTTCTGAATTTCAAGTTGGATCTAATCTTCAATGTCTTCGGCAGAGAGGCTTTTGTAATGATCTAAAGTAACAGTGGGAATTTGTGTATATCGCATTTAAACCCGGATTGTGCAGTAGAAAACGTAGCGAGGGTTGAAAAACCCAAGCGAAACGCGAATTTGGAGCAATTTTGAACCGCAGGTATATTCATAAATATGTTGAGGATCAAAATTGCGAAAAGAGCATTGCAGCAAGGTTTTTCAGGCCGCAGTAGTTGGCTGCTGCACAATCCGGGTTAAAGTGGCCATCTACTTCGCACCTGGATAAATCAAAAACTAATTCAGCTCTAAGGCCGATATTTTTGATGAATTTCTAAGTTAAACTGTGACCTCCGTCTATATATAACTCTGCACCTGTCAAAAAGGGCGGACAAGTTGCCAGATATAAAGCCGTTGATTTCAACTCCTTCAGATCTCCGGCTCGATTGATAGGAATCATTTTCTTAACCATTTTCTTACCTACTTCAGAATCAAAGAATTCCCGGTTAAATTCGGTTAGGAAATATCCCGGGCATAATGCATTGACCTGCACGTTGTTGCGGATAAGTTCCAGGGCCATTACCTTGGTCAGTTGGATAACCGCCGACTTGCTGGCACAATATCCGGACATATTGCGGGAAGCAATTTTACCGAGGACCGATGAGACATTTATGATTTTACCGCTCTTGCGCCCTACCATGTGTTTGGCCACTGACCGGGATACGAAAAATACGCCTTGAAAATCTACACTCATAACCTCTTCCATGTCTGAATCAGTCATCTCCAATACCGGCTTTTCGGGCCCCGGAATACCGGCGCTGTTTACCAGAATGTCAATTCCGCCAAATTCATCAATAACACCCTGGACCACCTTTTCAACGGTCTGCGAACTGGAAACATCCATGGATCTCCCGGCCGATTTAACACCATATTTCTCGGATATCTCCTTGGATGCCCTTTGGCATTCAGAAAAATTTCTGGCAACAATTACTACGTTGGCCCCGGCTTCAGCATACGTATCAGCGAATAGTCTCCCGATACCCTTGTACCCCCCTGTTATTAAAGCAATCTTGCCTTCAAGCGAGAAAAGCTGTTCTATAAACCCCATTTCAATAGCCTCCTTTCACTAAAATACACTTTTTTAATATCCCTCATATCAAATTAATTTCATCAATTTAAAATTAAATAAATTTTATGGCTTCGAAAAAAGCCCAACTTCTGCGTTGCGCTGCATCCTTCGCCTGCCTGCTGCAGGCAGGTCACTGC
>CAZZPR010000092.1:0-9245 GCA_964655655.1 uncultured Desulfobacteraceae bacterium
GGGCTGATTTGCTTAAAATCTCCGAAGTTTCCGTTTTCAAGTCGATTGAGTCTAGTATCATGTAACGTTTAATATTTCGTTTTCATAATTAATATGATACGATGGCAGCAACCAAAATAGGGAGGCTGCCATGGCACCAAGATACCGGGTCACATTGACTAAAAAAGAGCGAAAAGAACTGGAGACGTTAACACACCGAGGTAAAACCCATGCAAGGAGAGTAATCCGTGCCCGGGCATTGCTTCTTTGTGATGCCGGCCCTGATGGACCTTCCTGGAAGGTTTCCGATATCGCAGAGGCACTGGGGATAACCTCCCGGACGATCGAAAATCTAAAAAAGCGTTTTGTCCAAGAAGGTCTCGAAGCCTGTCTTAAACGCAGACCAAGAGAAAAACCACCTCGTGAGGTCGTTTTTGACGGAGCATTTGAAGCAAGGCTTCTCGCTCTGGCTTGTTCAGAAACCCCGGAAGGATACCAGCGATGGACGGTGCGGCTCCTTGCTGACAAAGTGGTGGAACTCAATATTGCACCATCTGTATCGCATATGACCATACAGCGGGCTTTAAAAAAAATGAATTTAAACCTCACCTTCGCAAGTACTGGAAAATTCCACCGAAGCAAAGTGCGGCCTTTGTAGCGGCGATGGAGGATGTTTTGGAAGTCTATCATATGCCCTATGATCCTTGCTATCCTGTAGTTTGCATGGATGAATCTTGCAAGCAGTTGGTCGGTGAAGTTCATGGTCCTATATTGTGTAAGCCAGGTCAACCAAAACGCATTGACGATGAATATGTTAGAAAGGGTGTGGTGGAGATATTTATGGAAGTAGAGCCTTTGGCCGGGAAGCGACATGTGACGGTGACAGAGCACCGTACCCGAAAAGATTGGGCGCGGCAGATAAAGCAGATGCTTGATGACCGTTATCCCGATGCAATCAAGGTACGACTTGTTATGGATAATTTGAATACACATAATATACCATCGCTGTACGAGACGTTTGAACCCCAAGAGGCTCGGCGTTTGGCAAAACGGCTTGATATCCATTACACCCCGAAGCATGGCAGTTGGCTCAATATGGCAGAGATTGAATTCAGCGCCCTAAAAGGGCAATGTCTTAATCGCCGCATCCCCGATATGGCGGTCATGCAGACCGAAATAGCTGCATGGGAAAAAGACCGAAACAATAGTATGAGAAAAATTGACTGGCAATTTACAGCCGCCGATGCACGAATTAAATTAAAAAATCTTTATCCAATCGGGTGACGAGGCGGAAGTCAGCAGAGGGCATAGTAGCCAAACGCCCTAGGTAGTGCCCGGGACATGGTGAAGGGCCGAATACAGAGCAGGGAAGGAGCCTCTATGAACTCGCACGACACGAAGAAAACGTCCGGTGAAGTGACCATGCGGCGTATCATGGAATCGCCCGACCCAAACGATCACCTGCCGGAGCGAATACGTTCCAGGGAAAACATGCGTAAAGCATGGAAACGGGTGTAAGCAAATAAAGGAGCCCCGGGGATTGACAAAACGTCAATTGAGGAGTTCCCCGAGTTCGCCCGAGAAAACTGGGATAATATCCGTGAATCGCTAGTGGCAGGCGCTTATCAACCCTTCCCGGCCGCTTCAATGGAGCCGGGATTTGCATCCCGGAAGTTACCTCAAGTGGATCATCTACGATCAAAATATGACCATGGCTTCAATGGAGCCGGGATTTGCATCCCGGAAGTTACCTGCAGGATTGTTGTATACTCGCATATTTAATGATCTCGCTTCAATGGAGCCGGGATTTGCATCCCGGAAGTTACCTTTGTAGATTTCCAGTGCCATCTTTCCATACTTGCTTCAATGGAGCCGGGATTTGCATCCCGGAAGTTACCGCACCCATCAGGTGAATCCTGATACGGGTGTTTGCGCTTCAATGGAGCCGGGATTTGCATCCCGGAAGTTACCAGAGTTCGGCAAGCCTGAAGGCTTGCCGGTTCAGCTTCAATGGAGCCGGGATTTGCATCCCGGAAGTTACCCGCCCTTGCCTTCTTTACCCACTTCTCTTTAAGCGCGCTTCAATGGAGCCGGGATTTGCATCCCGGAAGTTACCTGTCCCTCTAAAACCCCTTGTTTTTACTTATATTATCAAACCAATTTAGCGAACCCAAAATTTAATTGTCAAAGATCAGTTTTTAGAATCCTTTTAGGCCAATATCACATCACGACAACTACTAGAAATACTTTATCTTTTGCCTTTATTGCGAACCTCCCCAATATTTCAGGTGTGCTCAGGGTTCGCACGTCTTTACTTAAGAGGCTGGAACAGGCCTAATCCAAAATGGCACCTGGCACCTAAGGCAAATGGCCCGGCAACATGCTCACTGAAACGTAGGATGCACCCATAACCACGGAAATCCCTCTCGCCCTTTTTACCCCGGACAAACTCCATCCACCTTATAGGCCTGGACCCTTTCATGGACCACTGAATCCAGTCAACGGAAACCGGCTCCGGCAATCTATGAAAGTTACACTCCCTTCGTATCTCACCTGAGAGCCAATTAAAATACTCGCCCCTGCCCCTTCGGTAATGCCTGGCTGTAACAAAGGGTGTAACGCTGACCCAAGAGCTGGAATATTTAAAATCAGGTTCTTCCCTTGCAGAGGTCAAAACCAGGCTTGCATCGGGTTTTCCGTGGGACTGCCATATGGAACGAAGCCTGTCCAAGGCCATTAGCTCTGTTGAATTTAAAGGCTCCTCGGTGGAGATTAAAAGGTGGTCGATCCGCCCGTCCTCGTCCTCATCTAGTGGCAGAAAAAACGCATGGGCATGGCTTTTTAGAGGGGCCCCTTCAGGGTTCTTTCCGCTAAATTTGGATGAGATCAGCTCCGGGTCGCCGCCTTTTATCTTGCGGTGGATGCCCATCAGCTTTGTGCGAATCCGCTCCGCGAACAAAACGGTTTCCTGGACCCTGGGCCTAACCTTGGAGTGGACGGCATATTTAACATGGCGGTATCCCCGAGTTGTCCGGTATCTTCCCCTTGCAGGCCGGATATTATTTAAAAGCCAGCGCTTGCGAAGACAATTAATCCAAACAAGGGCAGGGGGGTTGCTCCAGCCTTGATTGAGCTGTTCCTTTGTGGAGAGGCACAATGCCCCAAACCAGGGCATCTTTTTAGCTATATCCCTATTCTGGTAGTCGCTCCGCGGTATCACACAGGCAATCTTTTCCTCCTCGTAGTCGGTACTTTCCGGAGCTGACTCGCTGGGAAGGCAGTCCCAATCGGTAGATGGGAGCTCGCCTTTGAGTTCAACCTTGATCCAGGATTCGGATCTTCCCAGGTAGTTCATATCCTCCAGGAGACATGCCAGGTCTTTCCTGGGCTGGCCTTCAATGGGCCTATCGAATATCATCCAGAGTTTTTCATCCCGATCCAGTGCCACAAAGGAATCAAATATAAGCTGCTTACTGGTTGCATCCCTTTCATTGCTGCTCATAAAGGTTCGTATGTGAGAAGTGGCGGCAGGGGGCAGGATATAGAAAGGGCTTCCGCTGATAGCGTCGATGACCGGCTCCATTCTGGATTCGGGCCAATCAGGGTAGCGCCTTTTTTGGACATCTATCAATGCCCTGGCCAGCCTGTAGGGAGAAGGGGGCCATTCCGCCTCTCCTTCGTTTACATTCCGCCCCCAGGGGTTGGCATGGTAACGCCCGGCTGGAAATGAGAATTCAATTGCCAACATAGCTCACTCGCCCGGTTCGGATGATGCCTTCTTGAGAACTGTCTTGGTCTGGATTTCTGTAACCGTTGGTCTGGCGAATAAATCCTTACAGGACTCGATTCCCTGTTGAACGCTTTTTTTCAGCTGCTCTGTTGAAGGAAGTTCGAACCCCTTTGGCTCTGTAACGGACAATGGGATACCCGCTTTTAGTTTGAGGTCGCATGCGGTTCTCAGACGCAATCCGCCTTCGAGGAAACTCCGGATCTTATACAAGCCCAAGCCCAAAAGAAGCTCCTCCGCCTGGTCTCCCAGTTCATATCCCTTTATCATGCCCAGGTCGAAGTTAAAGAAGGCCTTTATCTGTGAGGCCGTGTACTCCATACGCTGATAGGGGACGTTGCCGTAAACGTCCTGGTCAAACCCTTCCGCCCTGATCTTGCCCGTAGGGTCAAAGGGGTTGTTTTTTACCCCGCCGAATACTACCTCCCTGGCATCTATGGCCTCAATGAATCCGGTAATTGCCCGGGGAAGCTTGACCCTTCCATCTTCGAGGTTGGCTAGAAAAACACCGTGGAGGAGCGAGTTGACATCATACTTGAAGATCGTCCTTGCGATCTTTCTCCAATCAAGGGGCTTCCCCCTCTCGTAGTCGGCTTCTTTTTTGAATGATTCCTGAAAATCCTTGTCCGTAATAATGAAGGGTGAATTCAGGCGGTGGGCCTCTATGAGGGAGTTGGTCTTGGTATCGGTTGCACCTCCCAGTTTGGCCCTTACATAGGGCAAGCCCTCGAAGTCTGCCATAAGCTCATTATCCGGTCCAACGATGGTGCCTTCCAGCCTGTTGGCCATGGACTGGGATGATTCGAGCAGAATTTTTCGAGTGCCATCTGGAAGCTGATATGTACCTGCACCGATGTCCGGGAATCCAGTAGGTTGGAATCTATCTCCTTGGACAGGTTCAAGCTCCGCTTCCAGAAGCAACCTATTTGAGTTCTTGAGCTCTTCAAACATATGTTCCTCCTGTTTCAGTTGATTTTTCTAGAACTAATTCTTCCAGAAGATGGTGGTCCCTTACCGGTATCAGAAGGCTTGCAAGCAACCTTGCAGGGTCTATCTCCTCCTCAAAGCGAATGGGGAACGGTCGAAGATTTGATATTTTTAACCTTTGAACCGCCTTGCTGGTGGCATCGTCCATTCGTCCGGCCTGCAGGAGGCTCGATATGCTCTTCTCCCGTTTAAACTTATTGCCCCTGATATCGTATGGGCTGTGGAGCAGTTTCAGCAAACTCCACGTCCTGGAGAGGATGGTCTTGGCAACCGGCTCCTTCCATCTTTTCGAGATTTTTAAAAGACCTGTTTTACCCCAGTTTATCATGGTGAGGCCCCAGAGGATTTCCTCGATTTTGGTGTCGTTCGTTTCCCCGTTCAAAAAGGGGGCTACATCATAAGGGCTTAGCTCCAAATTTCCCTGAAAAGGTACGGCAGGCACCGCCTTTCTTTCGGCATCCATAAGCCTGTAGAGGACCACATTCCCGAGTCTTTCGGCAAGACCACTTCCAAACCAGTGCTGCTGGGAGCTTTGTTCATCCCATTGCCAGGGCCTTGTGGATGAAACCCCTGCCATATTGCTCCTTAAAGCTCCCACTCGCCCAATAGGACAAATGGAGGCCAGGGCTGATGCTGTCCTGATCTCCGGACTGCCATCATCGCACTGGACGATCCATCGAGGCGAAAGCCCGAACAAGGGTTGGGAAAGCCCTGGCTCCTTCTTTCGATCTCGCAGGGCAAGGAGCCTTTCCATACGGCCGAGGGACCTGATCAACTTGATAAAGTGAAAGGAATCTGGTTTGAGTGCGCAGCCGAATATATCTTCATCGATATCCTGTCTCGCTTGTATATATGATCCCGGAGGGTTTTTAAATCTTCTTATAAACTGATCCAACCTGGATGTAAGCGGGTCCAGTTCATTTAGTAGTTCCAGAGAAGGCTGGTAACGTACCGGGATCTTTCCCGCAGGCAGTGCCACCTTGCTTTTTCCTCGCCTGATTATAAACCCATAACGCTCAAAGGCGGATATGCCCCTGTCTACACCTAGTATTCCTACTGCCCTGGAGAATTCCAGGCCCGATCTGGCATTTCTTCTGCCCAAAGAGGACCGGCCTTCAGAGAAGAGTTGTTTTATCTCGGCATAGGCGGCGAACTGGTTCCATAGGGGCATCCACATTTCGGTCTCGCCCCCTGAGGGCTCCGTATATTCGCTGGAGGTAAACCCCACCGGGGAAAAACGAACTGTGAAGGGGCTTGTCAGATTCGATACCGTGGAGACCCCATGGCGTCTTACCAATGAACTGGCAAAGATAAGGGTGCCTTCCAGGGCCAGTACATAATCCCAGGGGTTGGCCTTGAAGTCCTTGGCTTCGACTCCCATGCCCTGATTGTAACCACCGGCTCGTCCCGGATCGAATTGGCCGATTTTTATCTTGGGAAGCCCTTGTACGGGTTTGTTCCACAGGCAGGCCGCAAGGAACTCCGGGGACAAAGGGGCTTCATCACCGATTAACAAACTGGATATCCTCTGCATGAAGTTGTTTCCAAAGTCCAGGTGTCCGTCGTTTCCCCCTGTGCCCAGAATCTGGTGATAGGAGAGCGACCCGTCAGCATGTATTGCACACAAGGCGTCCAGCCAGGGAAGGCAGCAATCCGGAAGTCTGCTCCTGCAAAGGGGAATGATGATGTTCTTGGTCTGTTGACGGATGTGTTCGCCGTATTTTGTCCTGGCCTTTTTAAGGGTTTTCCAAGGCTTTCCGTAAACCGGTGCCTTTTCTCTGGAAAATGACTCTATCTCTTTCATGGTAAGGGACAGGAAATCGGAGCCCTCCTCCTTTTTAATTCTTTCCCTTTCTCGTAGGATCTCATCTCTAAACCCTGTTAACTCTGTTTTTTTCTTTCCAGGGTTTGAGTCCTCGATTAATCCTTGAAGGACATCCGCCAGCTCCCCTGCAGTATCCAATTGTTTGGCCCATTCAGGCCAGTTTAATACAGAGGTTATGACCTTTTTGTAATCCTGAAACCGCGGGTCATCTGTTCGCAGTATGGCGTCGATTCCCTGCCTGGGATCACCCGGATAGAAACCACTGCTGCCGTTCCAAGGGGTGATTATTGGAGTGGGTACATACTCATTACAGAAAAAGTAATCCAGCGCATCAGGGCCAAGGCTGGTTTTTAACTTGAATACACCTTGTTCCCAGCAGGCGGTTATATTAGGGTCCTTTTGTTCAGCTAGGAGTCTGAAAATGGCCAGGGCCTTAAGGTAGCTTGCCATGGGTCTGGTTGTGCATCCGGGAAGACTGTATTCATGCATTTTAAGCTCCCTGATTTAGGCTTGCCCGCCAGTCTGCGATCCTGAGCAGGGCTTCCAGATAAGCCAGGCTGAATGGCCCCATATCAGAATCATCCCTTAGTCGAATCATTCTGGAAAGCCAGCTAAGTCCTTTGGGGCCTTGACCCAACTCCATTATTGAGAGATCCATCTCGGTCTCAGGCATTACAGTGCCGTTGCCCAGAAAGGCCTCGGGCAGTGAATCCCCTTCCCAGATCCCCCTAGCGTATCGTATTTCCGGTTTTTCAGGTCGGGTCTCATTTGGAAGCGATCGAATGGAAAGCCTTACCTTGCCGTGGTGGGAGGCTGCGAGATATACAGCAAGGTCTGAAAACCCCTGCTCGATCATAGCCAGTGCTGAGGCCAATTCGTGCCTGAATCCCCTTCTGGAGTAACGTATCGAGTTTTTAGACGTTTTTCCCCAAAGCACGCCTTTCTCAGGCGGGATCATATCTTTAACCATGGCCCCTTGAAACACGGGATGGGCCTTTCCCGCATCATGCCACTGAGCGGCCAGTAAAAGGGCTTCTTCTATCTCGGGGGCGGAAATATTTAATTCATTCAAAAGCTTACGCATCTCAGAAACAACGGCCTCCATGTGGCTCGAAAGTGTTTGCCAGTTGGAGGACGTGATAAAATCATCATCATAACCTTCAGAGGGTTTCTCCGGATAGGGCAGTACTTCTGGTATATCCTTTTTGTTCCCCGTCCAGCCCATTTCAGGGTCATAGCAACCTTCACCGGCATCCAAGAGCAAGGTCAAGCCTGGGTAAATATCGTTTTCTCTCCAGATCCTTGTCCATTGTTTCTCCAGCTGGTCCCATCTCCATTTCCTCAAATCCGGCACCTCCAAAAGCGAAGATATGGATACGTTGCACAGCTCCTCCCTGGTAGGGGCCGGCTCCTCGGAAACGGCTCCTTGATCGCCTATATCCCTCCAGAATACCTGAAGGGAATGGTCATCGGTTTCTCTGATAAAACGGGATACATCTATGTCCGATCCAGCCAGGTCAGGAGTAGTGTCGAACAGGTCTACCAAATCCCTCTTCCTGATTACATGAAGATACCGGGGCTTTTCGTTAAGGCGGGGCAGTCCAGCTGGTTTGGCATCCCTCAGGCTTTCAAGAATCTCCCTGGCTTTCTCTAACTCCTGAACATTATAAGGGGCTGAACGTTCTTTCTTTTCTAAGCCAATATCCAGCCAGAATATTCGGGCATTTTTTTCAAGTCCGGCCCTGTTGCACCGGCCAAACCGTTGAATAAGCGAAGCCCAGGGGGCCAGTTCCGTTATCAAGGTTGAAGAGGTGACATCAACCCCTGCTTCTATCACCTGAGTTGCCACACAGATCTCCCCCTCTTTTCCGGGGGGCTTGAGAAGACCTTCCAATGCCTGGCTCCGTGCTCCAGGCCTGAACCGGGAGTGAATTAAAGTCAACCCGCTACCGGGTTTTTTCTTTTTTAGTTCCCGATAGAGCTCCTGGGCGCGTTTTACCGTGTTTAAGATAACTAAGGTTCTGGTTCCAGGGTGGTGGTTCTTTAGAACGAACCCTGCAAGTTTTTTGGGGTCCGTGGACTGATAAGGTGCCTTTTCTATAGGCTTGGAGGCCTCTAAAGCCCTTTTTGCCGTTTCCTGTTTTTTGTCTTCTTCGGTCAGAGACAAGGTCTTCAGGGTATCCAGTTGAGGCAGGAAGTCTACGGTTCCCAGCCAGGTTTTTTGCAGCGTGGCGCTCATCCAAACGGCCCGGACTGGTAAGAGGGTGGAAAGTTTATTGCGAAAAGCCTGAAGCTGAGCGGTTGTGGCAAGCCCCTCGCCCATGAGCTGAACTTCGTCCATAACCCAAAGACAATCATTGTTTAAAAGGCCGAACTGGACCGGCCAACGAAAGCGGCTCATGGAGTAGCCCCTGTTCAGTGCTCTGGAAAGGAGCTGGTCTTGGGTACCGATAAGGATTTGGTCACATTCTGGGGAGATATCCCAGTCCCGGTCCACATCGCCGCCCATAAGAACATTAACAGAGGGTGGACTGAAGTCTTTATATATGCCCCGGGCTTTGAGGTTTGATATCCAATTCCGGGCGTTTGAAGCGGTTTGTTCAACGAGGACCCTCATGGGAAGACAATAGACCAGTCTTCGCGGAGTAGATACGTCTCTCTGGTACC
>CAZZPR010000093.1:0-8903 GCA_964655655.1 uncultured Desulfobacteraceae bacterium
GCAGGTCTTTGCCCGGTTTTGCGGGGTGCATTAATGTCTGCTGGATTTTACCCTGAAAAATATCCACTTTCTTATGGTTGCTAATAAATGTTTACTGCTTTCTTTCTTTTCCCTGAACACTGAACACTGAACTTTGAACACTTTTTTTAATGAGATATTGCCTTTCTGAAACAGGCAGACCTTTGTACGGTTTTGCGGGGTATAACTCTGGTTTTTTGGTACTGATTCCTGGATAGTTACAAATTTTTGAAAACTGAAAGTAATCAAAGGGAGGATTGTTAATTGCTGCGTGTACTGATATGCGGATTGATTAATCAGGAGTGGAAGGAAGAGTTGGACGGATACCTTCGCCTCGAAGGGGAAGGGGAGCAGGAAAGGGATACCGGAGGTAACGGGGTTTCTCTTCCCGGGTTTTATCCCACCTTCGTGGAAAGGGAAAGGGACCTGGCAAAATCCGTAAACCGGGTTAATCCCCAGGTGATTATAAGCCTGGTACAAAAACCGAAGTATCTAATGCTCATGGCACATCAGGACAGGCTTAAATGGTACCACTTCCAGGAGATTCCTGACCCGGTTAGACTTAAAACCACCGTATACGAGGTTTATCTTGCCCACTCCCTTTTCCCCCACCCCGGGAAAAGGAAAATGCCCCTGTTATCGGTGTTTACACCTACATATAATTCATCCGGGTACCTGGACAGGGCGTATAAGTCACTGAGCCGGCAGACATACAACAACTGGGAATGGATTGTAGTGGACGACGGGTCTGATGACGGTACTCCGGAGATGGTTTCCTCATGGGCGGAAAATGATACCAGGATATCATTCTTCCGCCACGGGGGAAGCAACCTGGGCAACATAGGATGCATGAAACATTATGCAGCCGGGGTTTGCAGGGGAAAATACCTTGTAGAGCTTGACCACGACGACATGCTGACCCCCGATGCCCTGAGCGTGGTAGTGCAGGCATTTGAATCTGATCCAGGGCTCGGATTTGTCTACAGCAATTTCGCGGAGTTCATGGACGACGGCAAAGCGAATTATTACCCGGACTGGATGGATAGGGGCAGATACCGGAAAACCGAATGCGAGGGCCTGATTTACCTGGAGGCCCTGGCCTATGATATATACGGCGATGTGTTCGGACGGGGCCCGGTCATAAAGGACATGACTGTATGTCCCAATCACCTGAGGGCGTTCAGGAGGACCGAGCTTTTCAGGGTTGGAGGGTACAATCCCCACCTGGTGATGGGCGACGATTATGATTTGATGATCAGGATGTTTTGCCGAAGCAAGGTCAAGCATCTGCCCAGGCTTCTTTACCTTTACCGGTATCAGGAAAATACCTGGGCCCGTCATACCCGGTTTGCCCGGTTTATATTTCCGGTTATACTGCGCCGTTGGGAAAATGAGATAGACGCAAGGATAGATGAACTAAAGAAAAGGGGTGTCTGGTTGAAGGAACCCCAGGGGAAACCTGTAAATGATCGGAAATAATAACAAGGGAAACCCGGTAAGGGATATACTGGTAATTCAGCTTACCAAGATGGGCGATATCCTGCAGACCACCCCCCTGGTTTATCAAATCAGAAAGGCCTTTCCCGAGGCCCGGATATCCATCTTAGGGGATACCCGGTTTAAGGATGTTGTAAACGGCATTCCTTTTGTTGACAGGGCATTTTTCCTGGACATTTCTAAACTCCACGGGCTGGTAAACGATTCGGACACTACAATTTTTTCCGGGCACAAAGAAATAGAAAAAATGCTCGGTGGGATAAGGGCGTGTCATTTCGATCTTATATACAATATTAATTTTTCCAGGATTACCGCGCTTATTTGCCTTCTTTTGAGATATGACAGGATTATAGGATACCGGTTTGACCACGGGTCCAACCGGCTGATCAAGGAACCGTGGGCAGGTTTTGTGTTCCACCTCATGGGGCACAGGAAAATGCTGCGCTTCAATCTGGTGGATCTTCTGGCAAGTTATCAGAATAACGGCCGCGCGCCTTGTACAGGGCTGGCCTTTGAAACCGACGGCGCGGAATGCAGCCTGCCGGATTCCAAGAATTCCGATTTTTTTCCGGTAATCGGACTTCAGATGGGATGCGGGGGTGATCTCAGGAGATGGCCGAAGGAATATTTCGCCTCATTGGCCCATATGCTGATAAAAAGATTGAACGCAAGGATAGTGCTATTTGGATCTAAAGGGGAAAAACATCTAAGTGACAGCTTTTTTCAGGAGTGGGACAAAATTTCAGGCAAACCCCCGGAAAACGGAAGGATTGTTGATTTTATCGGGAAAACAGGAATATCGGAACTGGCGGCATGCCTGAAGAGATGCGACCTCCTTGTTACAGGGGACACGGGTACCATGCACCTGGCAAGCGCGGTGGGCACCAGGGTTCTCGCACTCTTTATGGCATCGGCCTTTTGCCATGAAACCGGTCCATACGGGGAAGGACATTATGTTGTCCAGCCTGCAATACAGTGTTTTCCATGCACACAGGGAAGAAACTCCTGTAAACATGCGAATTGCAGGTGGATGATAAAACCGGGCACCGTATATAAACTGGTGTCCGGCATAATACCGGACAATGGAGAGCCCGGAAAAATCCGCGGCCGAATAAAGGACCAGGAAATTCAAATATACAGATCCCACATGGATAAATGGGGTGTCAAATTTTTGCCGCTTATTCCTGAACTTTTGGATACAGGGGGGCTTATGGCCCTTGCCTACAGGGAGGCCGGGAGGAAAATTATGCGGCCGTTGTATAATTTCAGCATTGATGACCTGAAAAAAGAGCTGTCCGATTATTACAGCGGGATAGATCAATGTATAAAGGAACAGGCGGGTCTTGTTATGGATAACCTGAAGGAGATTTATTCCGCCTGTTCTTCTTGCACCGGAAACCCCGGATACAAAAACCGCCTGGATGTTGAAAGGAGGATTTTTAATGCCTGCACTTCTGTGGATTTTTTGAGGCCCTTGGCGGGGTATTTCAGTGATATGAGGCACTGGATAGAATACGATCTCGGGCAGGGGGAAGAGGGGAAGGTAACAGAATACGCATGCCAGGCCATGCAAGGTACTGTGGATACCATTATGGCGGTCACAGATGCTGTACTTAGTATGCCAGGCTGATTCCGCTGACCCCTTTCCCTCGGCCTATTCAATAAATCCGGTTTCTTGGGCATGATTTTTGCTTTTTTATTTAATCAGGAGAAACAATTAATTTAAGCCGGCCTCTTAATATATAAAAAAGGGGGAGATAGAATGGAATTTTTACTTGATAAAAAGGGCAGGACAATGGATGTATCAGGGGCAAGCAACCTGGAAGATGTACTTATGAAAATAGCAACAGAGCACATAAGCCCGGATCAGGTAATAAAAAGGGTTAGACTTAATGGGGAAATATACTCTGAGGACATACCTCACGATGCGGCAGGGATTAATCTTGACGATATCAATAGCCTGGAGGTGGATACAGTAAGGGGGGATGAAATCGCCTGGGATTTCCTGGAAAACGGGGCGGGGCAGGTAAACAGCATCATGGAGGGAGCCGTTAAGGTTTCGGAGCTTTTTAGGGTTGCAGATGAAACAGATGCAAATGAGCACTATGCCGAGTTCCTGGAAGGGATGCGCCTGTTCTTGAGTATGGTGGACCAGGTGAGTGATTTACTGAAGATAGATTTTTCCAGTGTCCAATTCAATGATGGAAGTGTGCAGGACAGGATTGAAAAGCTTTCCGGGAAGCTGAACCGGATGCTTGATGTGCAGGCCGAGGAAGACTGGATAATGGTGGCGGATCTGCTCGAGTATGAGATAGCACCCCTGCTGGGGGAATGGAAAGATATTCTGCCGTTATTGAAGGAAAAGATTTCAAATTAATATTCAGGACTCCTCCTTGCACCCGGCGGGCCATGTTTGTGTTCTCCCATACATAACATGGCCCGCATTTTTTTCTGGAGGCCTTCTAAAGAATGTGGCATTATTTTAATCCAGGTTGTGCGGCAAGCGGCTGCTGCACAACCTGGGTCTAAAAATATAAACGGGGAGGGGCGGGGATGAAAGGAGACAATGCTGTGTTTCTGGAAAACCTGGAATGGTTTGATGAAACAGGCAGGGAGCTCGTGCATCGTATTCCCGAGACGGGCTCGGGGGACATTAAATACGGCGCTCAACTTACCATAAGGGAAAGCCAGGCCGGGGTATTCTTTTACAAGGGAAAGGCAATAGAGGCCTTCAGCGCGGGAAGGTACACCCTGAAAACCGGCAATATTCCCATACTCACGAAAATTGCATCCATCCCATGGGGTCTTTCCAGTCCCCTGAGGGCGGAGGTATATTTCGTAAACCTCAAGGTTTTTACCAATCTGAAGTGGGGCACCAGGGACCCCGTGGCCTTCAAGGATTCGGAATTAGGGATCGTCAGGCTTCGGGCATTCGGGGTTTTCAACCTCCAGGTCGTCCAGCCGGTCCTTTTTATAAACAGCTTGGTAGGCACGCAAGGCATGTATAACACCGGTGAGATCGAGGAATACTTGAATCGCGTCATTGTATCCAGGTTCAATGATTACATGGGCGATAACCTTGATTCTGTTTTAAACCTGCCCGCAAAATATAACGATCTTTCAGAGGGGCTTGCCAGTAGCCTGCAAAAGGATTTTTCCCGATTCGGCCTGGATCTTGCCAGTATTTACATAAATTCCATAACCCCGCCGCCCGAGGTCCAGAATGCCATTGATGACCGTGCTCGAATGGGTGTTTTTAAGGATATGAACAAGCTTATGCAGATGAAGGCGGCAATGGCCATTGAAAAGGCCTCTGAATCCGAAGGGGGAGCAGGCCAGGGCATGGGCATGGGCATGGGCTTTATGATGCCGGCCATGTTTGCGCGGCATTTTACCGCGGGAGAACAGGGTGGCGGTCCATATCCCCAGACAGTCCAATGCCCGGAATGCCAAAGTGAGATTCCCGCGAATGCCAAATTCTGCCCCCAGTGCGGTCACCAGCAGGTGGTGTTTTCAAAATGCGGTAATTGCGGGAAGAATCTTGCCCCGAATGCAAGGTTTTGCCCCAGATGCGGCCAGCCTGTGGAAGAAAAGGCCAAATCCAGATATTGCCCCAAATGCGGTGCTGAAAACCTGGGGGAATCCATATATTGCAATCAGTGCGGTGAAAAGCTCTAAGCTTTTAATTGAATATCAGTGCCCCCAGTGCGGTGCACCTGCCGTAATGGAGGAAACCGACCGCCTTTTCGCCTGTGAATACTGCCGGGTGAAGTCTTATCTCTGGACCAAAGATTTTTTCCGTTACACCTTTACCCATGAAAACATTAAAGGAAAGCCCCTGATATTTTTGCCGTACTGGCGTTTCAAGGGAGGCCTTTTTTCCTGTGTTCATGACGGGATCAGGCATAGAATAGTGGATATCAGCCATAAAGCGGTCAGGGCAGGGGCCTTTCCGCAATCCCTGGGGCTGAGAAGCCAGACCCTCAGAATGTGTTTTCTCACTCCTGAGATGGAAGGGCGGTTCCTTAAGCCAACTGTTAGCCGCAAGGAGCTTCGCGATCTGGCGGAAAAGAGGTTCAGTGCCTTGTTGCCGGGGCCTGTTTTCGGCCAGAGTGTTATAGGAGAAACCATGAGCCAGGTCTATGCACCCTTTTA
The DNA here is from genome assembly GCA_964655655.1 of uncultured Desulfobacteraceae bacterium. Lineage (GTDB taxonomy): Bacteria > Desulfobacterota > DSM-4660 > Desulfatiglandales > B25-G16 > CAZZPR01. The sequence goes on from CAZZPR010000093.1 coordinate 5,671, forward strand.
CGTGGAGGATCGGGTTTATGATGCAATTTTGAACAGGCCGGTGTCTTCTTCGGGCCTGAAAGGTTCTGATCCGGGGAACCTTTCGTTCGCGGAACCGGACTGGAGAATAAGGTTTCTGCCGGCCCTTTGCCCGGAATGCGGGTGGGATTTGGAAGGAGACCGTGACTCTCTATGTCTCATATGCAGGAATTGCCAGTCTGTGTGGACCGCGGGAAAAGGGGGATTCAGCAAAACGGCGTTCGGGTGCATACCTAAAGATGGAGAGGAAAAAGACTATCTGCCCTTTTACCGAATAAATGCCGAGGTTTCGGGTATACAACTTGATTCCTATGCAGACATGGTCAGGATCGGCAACCTGCCCAAGGTGGTTCAGCCGTATTGGGAAGAGCGGAAATTCCGGTTTTGGGTTCCTGCCTTTAAGGTGCGCCCCAAAGACCTTTTGAGGTTGAGCCTGAACCTTACCCTGCACCAGCCGAGTAAATCCCTGACCAGAAGTCTTCCCCCGGGAAAGGCTTATCCGGTAACCTTGCCGGTCAATGAGGCGTCCCGATTTCTCAAAATTATACTTGCCGGTTTCATGAAACCCAGAAAAAGGCTATTCCCTGAATTGGATAAGATTAATATCAAGACCGCTCGTTACGTTTTATCTTATATCCCCTTTGCGGAACGGGGGAACGAGCTTGCCCAGCCGGACTACAGGCTGAGGATAAACAAAAAGGTACTCTTTTATGCAAGACACCTTTAATGCCCGGAAATACTCTGTACCGAGTATTTATAAAACCATCCGGGCCCTTACCCCGGAGCACATTCCTTAAGACTTTCCTGTTAGAGGCAGCAACTTTGAAATCACACCTTCCGTTATTTTCTCCTTTTCATTCCCCTAACCCGCGTTTCCTACTTATTTGATGATTTGTGCTTTGTAAACACAAAAGATACTGATTTTTCTGATAAAATTGAGGCTGAAGGATTATACCTGCTGTATACACTGACAGGGATCTATAGTCAATTAAAGTTTGCTTTGGAAGGAAGCGCCTTTTGTTTGGAAATTGGATTAACTTTTTGTTATCATTGATAAATTATGGTCTATTTCGAAAGGGTTTGGCCATAAAGCCTTGACTGATATATTTATAAGTAGGAAACTCGGGCTAACACAAAGAAGGTTCAGCTTTAGAGGCGGCATTTTAGGGTCTCCTCCGGGGATGGTGGAAACCCCTCGCCTTCAGGCGAAGCACATCCCCCGTAGTCGCTCGGCGACAAGGTAAATATGGACCCCCTCCTCCCCAAAGCCCTGTTAATTTCCTCAAGGCAATATCTACTGGCCCCAAAGCATGTGCCCTCATATTCGGGGTTTAAGGTGCTTTATCAAGTAATTGGAAACTCCCCAAAGTAAAGCCCGAATATTTCGGGCACTGCCGGATTCTGTGGTATTTCAATACACAGGTTCCAGGTTCCAGGTTCACAGTTCAAGGTTAAAAAAATATTATCTCTTTTTAACAAATACCCTGGTTCCCTCCCCCCGGGGAGAGTGCGGGTGTCTCTTATTTTTAAACGGGGAAGAGCCCTTTTCCTATTGCCAAAATAGGTTTCGATCTTGCAGGGGAGTTAATTGCAGAACTGTTGCTATTTTGAGGGGCTGAAGAAACTTGGGGAGATCTATTTATTGAAAATACTCAAAAAAACATCCACTATCCGGGGGTCGAACTGGGTGCCGGAACTCTCCTTGATTATATTCACCGCGGTTTCCTTGGGCATCTTCTTCCTGTAAGAACGGTCGGATGTAAGGGCGTCATAAACATCCGCCACTGATATAATCCTGGAAAGAAGGGGTATATCTTTGCCCTTTAGTCCGTCAGGGTATCCATTTCCGTCCCATCTTTCATGATGACCTTTTATTACCTTTTTTTCCTCGGCCAGCATTCCGAAATGGCCTATAATACTGGCCCCGATAACAGGGTGTTTTTTTATAGCTTCATATTCATCTTTTGTCAGGCTGCCGGGCTTTAAAAGAATGCTGTCCGGCACCCCCACCTTGCCGATATCGTGCAAATTGCCGGAGACGTTTAATATATCCAGCTCCTCGTAGCTGCAATTCATGGCCCTTGCAATAGAAATCGCATAATCGGTCACCCTCTTGGAATGCTCTTTAGTGTAAGGATCCCTGGCCTCTATGGTCTCCACAAATGCATAAAGAGTGGAAAAGAGGTTTTCATAAATATTCTCATAGAGGGCCATGTTTTCTATCTCATAGGAGGCCTTTTCCGCAAGGAAATTCAGAAAATAAAGATCCTTTTCACCAAGGCTTCTTGCTCCGTCCCCTGGATATGAATGTAAAACAAGGGCCCCGAAGATCCTGGATTTTATCTTGAGGGGTACGGCCAGGGTGTTTCTGTCCCTGCCCCTTTTTTTTATTATTATGGGCATTTCATCGACCATTATTTTTTCTATCACCTCGCGCTTAGGGATTTCCCCGTCCTCATCTCCTGCTTCAACCCCGGTTTTCTCTTTATCCTGCCTGTAGTAAGAAGAAATCGTCACCGGGTCCTTGACCTCCTGCCCGAAGATGCAAAAATGGGCCTCGTCACATGGTGTAATAGAACCCGAAAGGTCTACCAGCATATTAAAAAGGTCCCTGCTGTTTGAAACCTTGTCCAGCTCCCGGAGTATCATATTCATGGTTTCCATTTCACTTATCTTTTCCTGCAGCTCCCGGTTCAACTTCAGGAGTTCCTCCTTCTTCTTCACCTCCTCCTTTAATATTAGATTGTCAATGAGCAAAGACCTCTCCCTCATAGCCCTGTCTATAATAAGTGAGACTTCCTCCATCTTTACCGGCTTGGTCAAAAAATCCACCACCCCGTGTTTTAACGTCCTGATGGCGTTCTCCATGGAGGGATATCCGGTCATAACCACCACCGGAATAGTATTGTCATATTCCTGTATTTTCCTGGTCAAATTGATGCCATCCATTTTGGGCATGGAAAGGTCGGTAAAGCAGCAGTCGACTTTCTCCTTGTTTATTATATCAAGGGCCTCTAATCCATCCCTGGCCGTGAAGATGGTATAATCCCTGCTGGTTTCAAGGTATTCCCTGAATGTTTTCAAGATCATATCCTCATCATCAACCACCAGTATATTCAGTTTTTCGCTCATAAGTGCCTAATTGTTGACGGTCTCGTTAAAAGCTAATTTATGCCACAAGCGGCATCCTATGAAAAACGAACTTTATTAATACT
>CAZZPR010000094.1:0-8899 GCA_964655655.1 uncultured Desulfobacteraceae bacterium
ATATACCCCGCAAAACCGTACAAAGGTCTGCCTGTTTCAGAAAGGCAATATCTCAAAAGGAAATTCCACCGTGTCTGCCCGTGCCCGAAGTATCCGGGGTTTACTCCTGGGGAGTGTTAAGTCTTTGATGAGGTTTCTTAAACCCCGGATATGGGGGCACATGCAATCAAACCTGTAGATATTGCCTTGAGGGAATGGGCGGGGCTTTGGGTGGCCGGGTGCCTGCTGATGATTTGGATTCTAAATAATAAACAGGAAAACAGGACAACAGGAAAATACCAACCCTTCAAACCAGCTTTTCCCCGGTACCGAAAAAGGAGATCACGGGTATCTCTTTTTTTAAACGTATCAGTCCTTGCCTGCCCTTTCCAGGTGCTCCCGGCGGGCGGGGAGGCCTCAGGATATGCTATCCGTATAACCAGGAATTTTCACAGTGTATCTTTGCCTCTCGCCCGCCTTGTATTCGAAGCATAAGCCTAATACAGATAAGGGTTCTTCCCCGTTTAAAAATAAGAGAAACCCGCACTCTCCCCGGGGGAGGGAACCAGGGTATTTGTTAAAAAGGGATAATCACTCTTGTCCAAAATCGGTTTTTTCTTTGGACAGCATTCTAAAATCAATACAACCTGAATTCCCGGCAATGATGATAATTATGTAAAATCAGCTACTTATCTGTCCAAATTAGCGGATTTCATTCTGTTTTGGACAGTAGTGGGATAATATGTTTTTTAACCTTGAACTGTGAACCTGGAACCTGGAACCTGTACATTAAAGAAATTCCACAGGGTTGGGAAGTGCCCGAAATATTCGGGGTTTACTCCGGGGAGGTCCCTATTCTTTGATAAATTACCTTCGAAAAGCACCACCATCTTTTTACTGGTTTGGGAGTTGCAAGGCTATGCCTTAACTGGAAGTTAATTCATTTCAAAAAAGGAAAATAAAGGACATTTAAAGGGTAACTGGCTTACAGGAAAATTCAAATGGAACCAAAAACCAAAGTTACATGGAAGACAGCGGAAAATAAATTGCAGACCCTTATTTATAAGGGAGCAACACTCCATAGTGCATATGACCCGGTAAAAGAGGCGGAAAGAATGGTTAAATCCATCGCCCAGAGTTCCCCGGAAAAGGTGGTGATATTAGGCATGGGCCTGGGATACCATGTTGCCTCGCTGAAATGTAATCTGCCTGGAACCGAGATTTTTGTCTACGAGCCGTTTGAGGAAATTTACAGGGCGGCACTGGATTACAATTATGAAAACTGGAAAGAAGATAAGGGCATAAACCTGTATACGGACCTTGATTCCCTTGAGGATGCAATTATTCAAAAGTGCATCTACAATGGAATGAGCAGCTTTCCTATTTTATGGTTATATCCTCCGTACCGGAAGCTGGCGCCTGACCGGGTATCAGATTTAAAGCGGATGATTGAAAGACTCAAAATAAGGTATGAGAGCAACAGGAAGACAAAGACGGAAAAAACCGGGCTATGGCTCGATAATATAGAGAAAAACTGGAACCGGATACTGGAAATGCCCAATCTTTGCAGCCTTCACATGGCATTGGAGGGAATCCCCTGTGTGGTGATTGCCTCAGGTCCATCACTTGCCAATGACTATCCCTTGTTAAACCGGTTGAAGGGGAGGTCCCTTTTATTTTCAGCGGATTCCGCTTATTCATGGCTTGAGGAGAGGGGGGTTTCCCCGGATGTGGTGGCCGTACTCGAGGGAGAAGACATGAGTTACCTTCTGAAGGGCAAAAAGAATGGCAATGGAACATGGATGTCCCTTTCAACATCCACTCATCCGGGCCACTTTCACATAAAGGAACGAAAGAATATATTGTTTCATTCTGAGAGATGGCTGGCAAGGCTTCTTGACCAGGAACCCTTTGTTCCCCATGGGGGCAATGTCGCTTCGGCCTCATTTACCATGGCCCTGATAATGGGCTGCAACCCGATTATCCTCGTGGGCCAGGATTTATCCCACGGAACATATGCGCTGCACGCAGGGGGAATAAAGGGCGCCGGAGAGGAAAAGGCGGCTAAACAAAGGCGTTTTCCCATGGAAGGGAGGAAGGGATATGTTTACGGCCACAGCGCAATGGTTTCCTATCTTTCATGGTACGAGGAATCTGCACGATATCTTTCCCTGATAAGGCCGGACCTGGTTTTGATAAACGCCACCTCCAGCGGGGCGAATATTCGAGGGTTCAGGGAGATGCCGCTGGAACAGGCAGCCAGGCGATTTTGCAGGAAAAATGCGGATGTTCACGGATTGATCAGAAAACACATTTTACCCAATAATTTAAACCCGGAGGTCGTAAAGGACCGGTTAATTCGGTTAAAACGAAACCTGGGGGCCATAGACCGCGGTTTGGATTCCGGTTCCTTGCAGGAAACTTTAGCTCGGGAGATTTGTTCATGGGTCCTGGGAGGGAATATAAGCCCGGAGGGAATCAGCAAGCTCGGGGGTTTTGTGGACCGTTTGATAGAAAAGACTTGATATACTTATGCCATCCATATCACTTTGCATGATAGTCAAGAACGAGGAGCATAACCTGCCGCACAGCCTTGCACCCATAGCAGGGGTTTTCGACGAGGTTATAGCAGTGGACACCGGCTCCGGGGACAAGACACGATCCATGGCGAGGGATTACGGAGCCAGCGTATATGAACAGGAATGGAGAAACGATTTCTCTCGTGCGCGAAATTTTTCCATAGAGATGGCGTCATGCGATTGGATAATGTGGTTGGATGCGGACAACCGCATGAACATTGAGGATGCAGAAAAGATAAGCGGATTGATCCAAAACCGCCGGGACACCATATTCTGGTGCACAGAGGTGGTGGAACCCGGAGGATCGGAGCTGATACAGAAGAGGATATTTCCTAACAGGCCGGAATACCGGTTTGAGGGCCCGGTGCATGAACAACTGGTTCATCCGGAAAACGGCGTCAGATACATTATGACGGATATAAAGATCTATCACTGGGGATATGTGAACAAGGATCTGTTGAGGGAAAAGGGAACCAGAAATATGCATATTCTCGAGGAACAGCTCAGGCGGAATCCGGAGGATTGGTATTACAATTTTCACATTGCCAGGTGTTACGGGAACTTCAGGGAATTCGACAATGCGGTTTTCCACCTGAACAAGGTTACAGGAAGCGAACGGGCCGAAAAGGAGAACCCGGATATATATTTTTATTCGTTCATAATGCTGTTTCTTTTTCATGAAAAAATGAAGAGGATCAACGAAGCTCGGGGTGCATTGGATTCCCTGCTGAGGAAAAACCCGGAATACGGCCTGGGGTGGTTTTATTCCGGCAGGTTGAATTTCAGCGAAGGAAACCTGCAAGAGGCTGCAAGGAAATTCCGCATGTTTCATGGGCTGGGCTTCTCCTCCTACTCTGTTGATATACCCAGGAAAAAGATCTTTTTTGAATCCTATTACTGGCTGGCCCAATGTTATGAAAGATTCGGTGAGGCTGCTCCTGCCCTGGATGCCTATCGAAAATCCCTCGATTACGAGCCCGAAAACAGTCATGTTCATTTAAAGCTCGGTCTATTGCTTCAGGGCCTGGGAAAAGAGGAGGAAGGGAGACAATATTTTAAAGAGTGTTTGAGGCTGCATCCTGAAAACACAAGGGCCAGGGCCGCTTTGGGCCTGAATTGAATACCAAGAATAAATTGAGGAAGAAATAAGATGGCAGTAATTGTTCTCGGCATGCATCGTTCGGGCACATCCCTTACCGCGGGAATGCTGCACAACATGGGGGTAAACATGGGCCCCAACTGTGACTGGACCGGTCCGGACAACCCCCGCGGGTATTATGAAGATATAGCATTTATCAGAACCAACGAATACATATTGAAGCTTGCAGGGGGTACCTGGTACAACCCTCCCACCGCAAGGAGTATAGCCGGACTGGAGGACAGGGAGGTCTTAAACCGGCAGATTAAAAAGCTGGTGGATGCAAGGAAAGGTAACGGGCCGTGGGGATGGAAGGACCCGAGGACGGTGCTTACTGCTCCCCTTTATATGAAATACCTGGATAACCCGGTATGCGTTTGCACCCACAGAAACCCCCTTTCCATAGCAAACTCCCTGCGGAAAAGGGATGATATTCCCATAGAATACGGGCTGAAACTAACCTTATCCTACGAGGGAAGACTTCTGAGTTTTTTGTCGGCATACGAGAATGTGCCCAGGATACACATTTCCTATGAGGGGCTAATGAACAACGGGCAACAGTTGAAGATGCTGGCCGATTTTATAGGGCTGACAATTACGGATGAGGCAGGGAGTTTTATTGACCGTACCTTGCAGCACCACTTATGAGTTGTAGGTTTTAGCACCAGCAACAAAAAAGAATATTTTTCAGTGAAGAACCCGCAGACATGAATGCAGCCCGCAAAACCGGGCAAAGACCTGCCTGTTTCCGAGAGGCAATATCTTGAAAAGAAATACCACAAGGGCTGCCAGTGCCCGAAATATTCGGGGTTTACTCCCGGGAGTGCTTAATCATACTGAAAGGCTTTGCTGGTAAACCATGAAAAGGCTGATAGGATTTTTTACGGACGGACTCCCCTTTGACGGGAATACCATATGGAAAAGGGGCCTGGGGGGCAGCGAATCAGCGGTCTACTACATGGCCAGGGAACTGCACCGCCTGGATAACGAGGTAAAGGTTGTCTGCAACTGTGAAACGCCCGGAACCTACGACGGCGTGGAGTATCTACATAAGGCGGATTCTAAGAATATATTCATGAACAGGGAGTTCGATATATTTATAGTAAGCAGGTTTTATAATTTCTTTCAGGTTCCCTTCAATTCAAGGTTGAATGTGCTCTGGAACCATGACGTGCTCGATAATAAATTCGGACTGCTGAAATACCTGCCCAGGATAGATGTATTATTCAACCTGAGCAGGTTCCACGCTGAAGAATATCGAAACAAGCTGCCGGCCGCTGCATCCAAGATACGGCAGACAAGGAACGGCATCGACCTGGAACTGGTGGAAAGCTGCGTAAAGGGAAGGAAGAAGAACCCTTACAAGACCATTTATGCCTCCAGGCCGGAAAGGGGGCTGCTGATACTTTTGGAGTCTGTATGGCCCAGGCTGCTCAAGAGATTTCCACACCTGGAGCTCTATATCTGCGGTTATGGGGCAGACGAAATAAAGGTGCCGGAGGAAGAAAAGGCCATGTTCGAGGAAATAAGGGCACTTGTAAAGGAATTGCCCGGTGTCTTTAACCTGGGAAGCCTTTCCAAATCCGATTATTATTCGCACCTGGCCGAATCAAGCCTTATGCTATATCCGTGCAATTTCCCGGAGATAAGCTGCATCTCCGCCATAGAGGCCCAGGCATGCGGAACACCGATTGTTACTACCCGGGGATTCGCCCTGAAGGAGACTGTGGCCGCAAATGAGTGCCTTGTTGCAGGAAACCCGCAAAGCGCGGAATACCAGGACTATTTTATTCATATCGCCTCCGAACTTTTGGTAGATTCCCATCTTTACAGGAACGCAGTCAGGAAGGGGAAAAAATGGGTGGAATCCTATTATACGTGGCCTGCCATAGCCGGGGAATGGGAGGAATTTTTTGAGAGCCGGTTAAAAGAGGGAAAATATTCGGCTGCAATAAACGATTCGTTGTCAAAGGATAAAATAAACGGAAACGGGATACTGAGAAAGAATCTGGATGCCCTTTCCAGCATCTCTTCGGATGTGGCCCTCAGGATAGAGAACACTGTTCCGGGCGGGGATTTGCGGATTGTTGAATCCAAAAGCGGAGCCCCTGTTATAAAGAACCATATAGCACTACACAGCCTTATAGACCCCGAATCGGAGGCGGAGAAATGGGTAGAGGCATCGGGGGCACTAAATGCCGGTAGAGAACAAAAAAAGATCGGAGTGTTTGGGTTTGGAGCGGGCTACCATATAAAGGCCCTTTTGGATAAGGGATGCCCCAGGGTCACGGTCATAGAGCCGGATCCATCCGTGATTCGCCTGGCATTCGAATGGGTGGACTTTTCAGCATACCTTGAAAGGATAACCCTTATTTTCGGCAGGTCTGCTTTCCCGGAGGGCCGGGATTTATTTCTTCTTTCTCATCGGCCGACCGAGCGGTTGCACAGGGGCATTTACCGGTTCTGGATTCAAAAAACAGGGAAAAAGAAGGGGCGTCAAACTATGCGTCAACTAGCGGAGGACTTCAAGGAAAACGAGGAGATAGCAGAGTTTTTAAGGGGCTTTCCCCCCGAAAAACTGGCGGAAATTGAAGATATTGCAGAAAGGATACCTTTAACACAAGGCCGGCTGAGGGAATGGCAGGTGATCCTTCTATTGATGAGGGAGTTAAAGGAGCGGGCCTGCGGACCTTGAGGAGGGCTACGCTTGAGGAGGGAGAAGCTTTGGCTGAAACCGATGAAGATATAACGATAAGCATTTCACCGCAAAGCCGCAAAGAGCGCAGAGATAATTGATCTTTTTTTCTTTGCCGCTGAGACGCCGGCAAAGAAAATGTTCATGCCCTCCGGGCAGTTCTGCTATATAAAAAGATCCCATGCGCAGCGTTATTCTTTCCCTTTTCTGTCCTCTCAGCAGAAAAGGGAAAAACCCAACTCCTCGGCGAACTCTGCGTCTCTAGTCCCCGCAGGTATCTGAGGGGACGGGCGGTAAGATAAAGGTTTCCTCTGATACGGAAACTCCACGGACTTATCAATTCTTTGAAGAGCGGATGTCTATGTTGTGGAGTCAATTCACCGGAAGAAAGGCCGGCGGCAAAGCGCGCCTCAAGCCTTATAGGCATTCCTTGAAACCTGACTGTTATTGTAGCTATGAAAAAAAGTCCTAAATCGTATCCTGGGAGTATTACCGGCAGTAACCGGATTCGGATCACCAAGAATCCCTCTGGGGAGAGAAATCTCCAGGTCCTGGGAGAGCAGGGAAAATGTATTACATATTACAGTGAAAGGGATATTGCCAGGGAGGTATCCCTTTTTTTCGAAAAGAACACCATACCCGGAGGTCGGATTATCGTACTCCTGGGGATAGGCCTTGGATATCACCTGAAGGAGATCGTAAACAGGAAGAAAAGAGACCAGCCTGTTATAGTGGTGGAAAGCGAAAAGCCGATAATGGATGCTGCACTTGAAACTTGTGGGGTCAAGGATGTTTTTGCAAAAGAGGAGGTGTTTTCCGTATCCGGTAAGAACCCGGAAGAGTCCCTGAAGGATATATCCAGGTTGCAGCTTCAGTTCGGGCTCAGGGAGCTCGGCATAATAAAACACCCTCCATCGGTACGGGCTTTTCCCGGCTTTTACCGTCCCATTGTTCAAAGGCTGGAGGCGGCGAAAAAGGCAGGCATTGGCAACCGGCTGAGGTACAGTAAGTTCGAAAGGGGAAATTTGAATATCCTTCTCATAAATTCCCAGTACCTGCTCATGGGGGAGTTGATCAATGCCGCGAAAACCCTGGGACACAACCTGAAAACCATCGTTCTGGAGAGGGATGCGGAGATAGCCAAAAACGAATTTATTCAAGGACTCCTGAACACCATAATAGATTTCAGGCCGGATTTCGTGCTTACCATCAACCATCTGGGTTTTGACCGCGAGGGAGTTGTAACAGGTCTTTTAACAAGCCTGGAGATACCATTTGCATCCTGGTACGTGGACAGCCCCATGCTGATAATAAAGCATTACCGGAAGAACCTTTCCCCTTATTGCGCTATATTCCTGTGGGACGAGGATTACATTCCCGACATGCTCGCTCTGGGATTCGACAAGGTCCACTACCTGCCGCTGGCAACTGACCCGGAGGTATTCAGGCCTGTGAACCGAAAAGAAAATCCCCTTTGCTCCTGGGGAAACGATGTCTCCTTTGTGGGCAATTCCATGATCAAGAAGATGGAGGAGAAGACCCGCAGACTCGGAATAAGGGAGGGGGAAATCAAGGACCTGGAAAACCTGGGAAAGGCCTATGCAGGCTCAGATATGAGGAATGTAGGCGATATACTGGACCGGGAACCCTTTAAAAACTTTCCACTGGTCCGGCGGATGCAGGATGGCCTGAGAACGGATTTCGAGGCCCTGGTAATGTGGCAGGCCACTCACATATACCGGCTGGGGTACGTTAAAATGCTTGAGCCCTTCAGTCCGGTTATAAGGGGAGACAAGGGATGGCATTCCCTGCTTAACGGATCGTTCCGTATCGGACCGGAACTTTCCTATTACTGTGACCTGAATTATTTTTACAATGTATCCGGTATAAATTTCAATGTAACCAGCACCCAGATGAGAAACGCGGTAAACCAGCGTGTATTCGATGTGCCAGCATCCGGGGGGTTCCTGCTGACCGATTACAAGGACCAGCTTCAGGGGTTGTTGGATATGGACGGGGAAGTGGTGTGCTACAGGGAGAGGGAGGAAATCCCGGAATTGATACGGTTTTACCGGCATCATGGTAGGGCCGGGGAGGAAATAGCACGCCGCGGCAGGGAACGTGTCTTAAAGGATCATACCTATGTGAGGAGACTGGATGATTTGTGCACCCAAATGAGAAAACATTTCCAGGGAGAGTGTTGATCAAATTTCCTTTCCTATGCAGGTCACTGGTCACTGGTTCCTGGTCACTGATTTCTGGTCTTTTGATGCGGCCTGAATTCCTGCACACTATGTTTTGCCGGAGCATCTGGAAAAAAATATGCTAAAGGCGATTCGTTTAAAAAAAGAGATACCCGTGATCTGCCTTTCCGGTGCTGGGGAAGGGTTGTTAGGAAATGAGGTTATTGTTCTTTTGTCCTGTTTTCCGGTTTATTATTTTGAAGCCAAATTATCAGCAGGCACCCGGCCACCCAAAGCCCCGCCCATTCCCTCAAGGCAATATCTA
>CAZZPR010000095.1:0-8880 GCA_964655655.1 uncultured Desulfobacteraceae bacterium
ATAGCAGGCTTTGAGTGGATTGTAAGTATTCCTTTGAATGCAAATTAGTATTACCTTTGTGAAATAGGCATCGACAATTTCTGGATGCAGCGATAAAAACGCCCTAAAAGAAGATGTTATCAGATGGACGGAGATCATTAAAAGAAGGCTGAAGAATTTCGAGTTAGCACGCAGCCATCTCAGCGATGTAATCAATATATATCACTCACACGCAAGGCAGGCAGTGAAATCTGCTGTAAGCTTTTATGAATACAGGGGATTGGATACCAATGCTCGGGAGTTGAGGAACAACCCTAAGCTGGAGCAGGCCTTTGAGTAGATTTATCTCGGGGTTTTAAGCAAAAATTTACTAATTAATTCCAACTTCGAATGGCCCTTCACAAATAAGTTCTCTAAGCTTCTCACATAAAAATATAATGGATTCCAGGTCCAGGTGTTCTCCAATAGTTTCATCGAATAAAAGCTTTACCTTCGAGTCAAAGCCCTCTTCCAGGTCCTGTTCCCAGAATAAAAGCATTATGGGGATCCTGGGCAAGGGTCTGAAAAGGACTGTCAGGTCCGCCAGGCCCTCTTTTTCCGTAACATCAATTCCCCCAATAGACTTGGCGGCCTCCAGAAATTCACCGGTATGCCCATCAAACCTTTCCAGTAAAGGCACCTCTACGCCTTCTTTCATGGATACTATCTTGGACACCGAATTGGGTAATTCCGCTATGGCCTTCCATTTTCCACTTGCCGTGGAACTGCCCTTCTGTGCAATGTGGTTGTAAATAAGAACCTGCTCCAGTTTGCTTAGAGGAGACCCATTCTTATAGGAAATGTCCTTTTCACTTATAACAATATGATTGTTGAAATATAGAAGTTCCAGAAAATAATGCTCTCCGTCATTATAAAGATCGCCCCCGATACATTCCTGCAATCCCTCTATTTTTAGGGAGGAGGCCCTCTCCTTGGCCCATTCCAACGCGTCCCCGGCCATATCCCTCTTAACGTATTTCCCTTTTTTATATTGTTCCTCCAGTATTTCCTGGTATTTTTCCACTACGCGGAAATCAAGATGGGGACACCTGTTCACTGGTATCTTCTCATTTACCACCATGCTTGCAAAGGCAAAACAATTAGGAAAACCGCACTCTCCGCAGTTTGTCTTCGGCAGAATATTTTTGTAAATATCAATTGGCGACAGTGCCACACCTGCTCCTTATGGAATAATTGCAATTTCCTGACTGTCTGCCGAAAAGTGAATATCAAACCCGAATCAATCCCGGTCGGAACCGGTCAGATACTCCATCAGCTCCCCGAACCCGGGTGGGAATTGCCCTTGAAATGTGAGAAAAGTAGGTGTCGGGTACCTCAATCCGGCCTTATGAGTCTCTTCAATCCCCTGGATCAAGGGCTCTGCTTTATTTGCAGGAAAAGCAAATGCCGCCTCGCTGTCATGGGCCTGGGCAAGGGCGCGGTCCCCGCCCCCCGCCATAATAACCTGGCACTTGCCTGTAATCATGGGCATGGTGATCTCGAAACTGCAGGCAAAGCCTCCCCAGCTTACCATGGACACAGGCTCCCCTGCCTCGTATATAGAGCCCTGAACCAGCCTGGAGATCTGTGCAGGGTTTCCGTAAACGATAATGGAATGGGGCTCGAAATCCGCCCGGTGAAGAGGTGCGATTAAAGCGTGACAGTATTTGCCGTACTCAAGCCGGGGAAGGGCCTTGCTGATTTTTGAACGTATTTCTTTATCCTTTACCCAGAAAGGTACATTAAAGTCCCCTTCCAGGAATTTATCCTTCGGCGGCAAGAATCCCAGTGTAAACGATCCTAGTGGACAGAGCATGTCCTCTCTGTCCATGGATATAACCCAGCCGTAGCGCCTGGCCAGTGCAATACCCTGGCACACGGGCATTGTTTTACCCAAATCCCTTCTCGGGCTTTTTGCCTTTGAGGGCAGCTCATCAGCCGACTCCGCCATTCGAATCGCCACAGGAAACGTCTGGGGCCGTATAAATTTATTCAGTGCCTCGTTGATCTGTTTCAGTTCCATTTTCCACACTCCTTTTTTTACTATATTTATTCGTCTGCCCGAACAAAATTTTGGTAAACCATTTACAGGAAAAACCACCTTTTATTTTTTCTCATCCAGTATCCTCCTAATGTTTACCGCCAGATCCCTTATCACAACCGGCTTCATAAGAAAGCCACTTAAGCCCATGGTCTTTGCCTCCTGCTCTGTGATCTTTTCGCTGAATCCAGTGCAAAGGATAACAGGGATGCCGGGCCTCAGCTTCATAAGCTCCTTTGCCAGCTCATCCCCTGTCATATGCGGCATGGTCTGGTCGGTGATGACCAGGTCGAATTCATCAGGTGTCTCCCGGAGAAGCTCCAGTGCATCAGTGCTGCTCGTTCTGGCAACAACCCTGTAGCCCAGACGCCCCAGCACCTGTTTTAAGGTGTCCACTATCGTGGGTTCGTCATCTATGACCAGGATACTTTCATTTCCGCCGGGAACAGGTTCCTGATTATCTTCTTGTTTGGTTGACTCCGCATCCTCTATCAGGGGAAAATAAACCTTGAAAATAGACCCCTTACCGGGAGTGCTTTCTACACTTATGCCTCCCCCGTAGCTTTTCACAATACCTTGAACCACAGCCAGGCCCAGCCCTGTGCCCACAGCCTTTTCCTTGGTTGAAAAGTAAGGGTCGAAAATCCGCTCCAGCACCTCGGGGCTCATTCCGCAACCGGTGTCACTTACGGTGAGTACCATATACCTGCCTGGACGAAGATCAAGGGCGCCTGCCTTCTTGTCCCCAATTTTTTTAGGCTCAAGGCCCACCTCCAGCACCCCGCCTTTTTCTGTCATTGCATGGTAGGAGTTGGTACACAAATTCATTATTATCTGCTGGATCTGGACCGGATTCGCCATCACGGAACCAGAGTGGGGTCCAATGGAGTGATGAATCTCTATGTTACTGGGAATGGTGGCCCTCAAAAGCTTTATTGCCTCTTTTACAAGGGGTTCGATCATCACCGGTCTTCGATACTCCTCCGTCTGCCTGCTGAAGGCAAGAATTTGTTTTACCAGGTCCCTGGCACGCTCCCCGGCCGTGAGCACATGCTCGAAGTTTTTCCGCCAGGGAGTATCCCCGGAGGTCTCGGTTAAGAGTGCAATCTCGGTATATCCTATAATAGCGGAGAGAATATTGTTGAAGTCATGTGCGATGCCGCCGGCCAGGGTGCCGATGGCCTCCATTCTCTGGGCATGCTGGAGCTGTTTCTCTATCTGCCTCTGTCTATTTTCCGCCTGCTTGATCTTGGTTATGTTTTCAACCACTCCCTCATAATATTTTGCTCTTCCCTGGCTGTCCCTTACTACCCGGGCGCTCTCCCGGACCGACAAAGGGGTTCCATCCAGTTTTTTCCATTGAAGTTCCATGGAAAAGCCTTCCCCTTTTTCTTCGATAAGCTCTTTCCATTTTTCGCGGTCCCTGGGATACCTGTAAAAATCGGCCACAGGAGTAGCCAGAAGCGTCTCGAAATCTGGACACCCGAGCATTTTTACTATAGCCGGGTTGCCATCGAGAAACCTGCCATCCGGCGTGCTTCTAAAAACTCCTACCGGCAACCGGTCAAACAGGGAACGGTAAACCTTCTCGCTTCTTTCCAGGGCCTTCTCTGCCTGCTTGCTTTCGGTAATGTCTAAAGTTAGTTGCGTGGTTCCCACAACATTGCCGTGCACATCCTTTACCGGGTAGCATTTAATGTACCAGGCCCTGCCGTCAGGGGTGAGTTTTTCTATCTCATGAGGAAGGCCGTCACTCATGGAAAATTTTACCGGGCAATCCGGGCAGGGCTCATTCAGCCGCGGCCATATCTCGTAGCAATACCGGCCTATCAGTTCCTCTCTGGTCATGCCCACGGATTTGCACGCTGCGCTGTTTGCCCACTGTACCTTAAGATCCCTGTCTTGATGAACCACGTGCTCCACCAGGCTGTCGAGAATGGACTCCTTGCTCCGCTTGGACTCTTTCAGCTCCTCTTTTTTCTCGAGCAGCCTATCCTCGGCCATCTTACGGTCGGTAATATCGATAACCGTTCCCTTTACTGCGGGCTTACCCTCAAACTCGACAGGGCAAGCCAACATCTCCAGCCACCGCACCGCTCCGTACTTACGTATCCCCCGATATTCATACCGCGGCGGTACCGATTTACCTTCCAGGCGATCCTTAAACCGCCCCCACAACAATGCCTGGTCTTCGGGGTGTATCATGGCTCTAACCTCTGCGGGTGAAAGGCGAAGAAGTTCATCCAGGGTGTAGCCTGAGATCTCGGAGAAAGCGGCGTTTGCAAATACAATATAACCCTCTTGAATAATAACAATGCCCTCGATCGAATTTTCGACCAATTTGTCACATATCCCATGAGTACGGCTCCTGGCAAGCGCCTGCCTCTCCAGTTTTTCAACCCTTTTTTCCAATTCGTCATAATCTGGGTTTTCGGACATTAGAATGCCCTCCTATTTAATCCCTATTAGTATAAGCCACCCAACAAGATTCTTTGATCCTTGGTACATTATCTTCCGCACCGAAAATCTTAAAGAGTTCCTGCCCTGCCGCCTCTTCACGGATCAACTCGCCAGGAACCTGGATGCCTTGCTTCCAGCCAGAATGCCGGACTCGATACAGGGCATGACACCTCCCCCCATTGTCCCTGCCCCTGCTAGAAAGAGACCTGAAATCCCCGAAAAAGAGTCAATAAACCTGCCGGGGCCAACCTGGGCTGGTGTCTGATCCGGACCGTAATTCCCGCCCTTTACCGCATTTACCCAGTATTCATTAGTAAGAGGGGTAGCATACTCTACAAAATCGATGTGTTTTGAAAGTCCCGGGATATACCGCTCGGCGGCGGTAATAAGCCCTTTTCCAATTCTCTCTTTAAGCGCCTGGTACTCCCCGCCCCTCTTCCTCGAGGGCATTTTTGCCCATGGTTCAAAGAGCCGGTAGCTCGCCCCGGTTATAATCTCAAGGGTGTGGCGCCCCTCCGGTGCGTGTCCTCCCTCAGGGTCTTTTACCGATGGGCTGGTTATAAAAAACATGGGAAAAACCTCGGGCGGAGTGGATACAGGCCACTGTTTATAGAGCTTATTTATATCATAGTCATCGTAGTGCATTATATTTGCATCTGTTATGCCCATAGAGGGCAATTCCAGATCGGTGCCGATAAAGGCGTAAAAAGAACTGCCGGAGGGGCGCAGTCGCAAAATCTTTCTTTTTATCCCGGAGGGCACCAGCTCGGGATTGACCAGGTTGCCCAGGGTAATTACCGGATCTGCGTCACTTATTACCGCACGGGCGGAGTATTTTTCACCTGATTCTGTCATGATTATAAACCCGGTGCCCTGCTTGTCTATAAAAACTACCCGGGAATTTCTTTTCAGTTCGGCACCGTGATCCCGCAGCCCCTTCAAAAAGGAATCCCTTAACATCCCGCTTCCGCCGCGGGGATAATATGCGCCTTTCAGGTAATGGGCCCACACCATCACCGCGATAATGGCAGAGGCCTCGGCAGGGGGCAGCCCGTAGGTGCCGCAGGGGGCGGCAACCACGGCCTGCAACCGCTTGTCGGAGGTTGCACGGTCCAGCAGCTTTTGAAAGGTGGCACGGAAGTATTTCATCATAACAGGATTTTTCAGGATGAAGCCGAGCATGCTCAGTGGGCCTTCACCCATTGACCTCGCTGCAGTGCCGGCCCTTATAATCTTATCCGAGACACTAAAAAACTCGTGTATTCCGGAAGCCTCTTTCGGGAAAGCATTTATAAGCCGTTCCTTGAACCGCTCCTTTCCCTTGCATACACGAAATTCATAGTCCGGAAATACGTACCTTTCAAACCCCGCCGGGTCGAGCTCAACAAAATTTATTGATCCTGTTAGCCCTAATTCATTGAGCAACCTCCAAAAACTGTCGCCTTCCCCAAGCTCCCCTAGATAGTGCAACCCTGTATCAAAGGTGTATCCCTTGCGGCTAAAGGGGTTCAGGTATCCGCCGAAAAAGGGCATGGCCTCAAGAAGCAAAACAGAATGGTGTTCCCGGGCGAGCTTCAGTGAAGCAGACAATCCACCTGCACCACTGCCTATTACTATTGCATCATAATCAGCCATGTTTGCCTCCCTTTTACTCGAGATTATATAATACCCTATAAAATTATTTATGCCTTCTGATTACTCGAATGTTGGCGTTTTTTCGTGGTAACAAGCGCGAAAATGCCTTTCTCTTCATTTGTAACACTTTAACCCGGATTGTGCGGCAGATATCGTAGCGAGGGTTGAAAAACCCAAGCGAAACGCGAATTTGGAGCAATCTTGAACCGCAGGCATATTCATAAATATGTTGAGGATCAAAATTGCGAAAAGGGCGTTACAGCAAGTTTTTTCAGGCCGCAGTAGTTGGCTGCTGCACAATCCGGGTTTAAGGCTTCGGCAGTGTTTTTCACAGGGCAAACTTATAAAATAACATATTGATTTGTCAAGGAAAAAGGTGAAGGGCATGGGTTAACCGCCCACTCGCTTTCGGCAGGCTCAAGGTCGTTCGAGCCGCAGAGAACACTGAACACTATTTTTGTGATTTATTGCGGGGGAAGCGGAGCTCCACAGTCTATAACCGGAAATCGGGTGAAAGGAAAGGAAAAAATTTTCATCCAGACTTCTTGCTGATGGATAGATTATATTTTTTCATCTTTCTCCACAGTGTACTTTTGTCAATATGGAGTTCTCTGGCAGTCTTCTTTAAATCCCACTGATACTGATCCAGGTATTCCACCATGGTGTTTCTCTCTGAAATTGCCAGAGGATCCAAATTATGGGTCGGTATAAGCCCTCCCTTTGATTCAGAAACGGATAAATTCCCGCCGGTAATAGAATGCGGCAGGTCATTTTGATGGATTATACTGTCCTGGCAAAAGGCGACCGCGTTCTCCAGGATATTTTTCAGCTCCCGGACATTACCCGGATAATTGTAATTCAACAATAAACGCATAGCAGCCTTTGAAACCCCTTTTACATCCTTGCTTATGTCATGGGAAATATCTTTCAGAATATTTTCAACCAGCAAGGGTATATCCTGTTTTCTTGACGCAAGGGGTGGAATTGTTACGCTCATTACCTTCAGTCTGTAATAAAGATCGTTCCTGAACAGCCCGTTTTTTATCATGCTGTCAAGGTCCTTGTTTGTAGAGGATATAACCCTTGCATCTACCCTTACGGAACTTGTGGATCCAAGAGGGTAAAATTCCTTGTCGTCTAAAACCTGGAGAATCTTGCTCTGAAGCATTAAAGGGAGATCACCTATTTCATCCAAAAAAATGGTGCCTCCCTGTGCAATTTGAAACATGCCGGGTTTGGTTTTCTTCGCGTCTGTAAAGGCCCCTTTTCTATATCCGAAAAGTTCCGATTCCAGGAGGTGCTCCGGCAGGGCGGCACAATTTACCTTTATAAAAGGCCTATCGGATCTGGGAGATATATTGTGTATGGTTTTGGCCAGGAGATCCTTGCCTGTCCCAGTCTCCCCGAGTGTCAATATATTGCATTGACTGTCCGCAACGGATTTTACCAGCTCGAATATCCTTGCCATCTTCTCATCCTTGCCCACCATGTCATCAAGGGTAAAGGATTTTTTGAGCTTTTTTTCCAGATTGTATTCCAGGGATCTGTCCCTGAATGATGAAACTCCCCCCAGCAGATTTCCGTTCTCGTCCTTTAACACAGAACCTGTAATACTTATGGGAACCCTTTGATTTTGTTTGTTTAATATAATTACATTTCCCTGGGAACATTCCTTGCCTGATTCAATGGCAATCTTCAGATAACATCCATTGGGGCACAATTCTCCTCTAAACACCTTGTAGCAATGTTTGCCTACAACCTCTTCCGCCTGAAGGCCGGTTATCTCCTCCGCCTTTCGGTTAAAAAAGGTAATTTTCCATTCCCTGTCCACTGTAAATATGCCCAGGGTAATGCTGTTAAGGATATTTTGGTACTGAGAGAGAAAGTTGTCATCCATATTTGAACGCTTCCTGTCCTAAAGATTTTGACTAATGTGCCGGACCGGCGACTCTTATTGCGCAAATTACGGCCGGGTTCAATTCATATAAAGGGGAGCCCGCACTAACCACCTCACTTAACGGTCTTAACCTGGGGCTCATAAAGCCGGCACTTTTCAACTCCGCTATCAACCCATCCACCCTGTTGCTGATACCGAATTCCATAAATATCTTCTTTAACTGAGAAGCGTTGATATAATTATCCAAAGCCTCTTTATCTATGGCCTGAATCAGGTCAGGGATATATTTGTACGCCGGATCCTCCATTTCCTTAAACAATTCGGACATCATCCTTACCGGTTCCCACTTCCCGGTCTCCAAAGCTGGTTTTATAGCACGTCTTATTACATTTGGGATTTCATACACCTCTTCATTTTCCAGTAAAAGCAACCGGTCCTCCCAGGCACCACTTTTTGCAGTGGAAACAGGCAAAAGCAGCCTCCATTCCTCGGCCACCATAACCAAATCCTCAGGATCTTCTTTCACAATCCCCTTGATATCTCCGTAAGAAATGCATCCACTTGCACAGGCACGGGCCAGAACCTCGGATAACTTACTGATTAATTCGTCCTCACCCAAAAAGCTGTTCAGGGCCTCTTTCAAATTGTTTATTTCGTTTTTTTCCAATCTATAGATTTCCGGCATTCGAACAACCAGGTGAAATAATTCCCGGCCGGATGGATCAGGCATTGAAAAGAGACGACTTGGCCAGAAAACGATCCATGTGGTTTAACTTTTAACCCAGATTGTGCAGCAGCCAACTACTGCGGCCTGAAAAACCTTGCTGCA
>CAZZPR010000096.1:0-8854 GCA_964655655.1 uncultured Desulfobacteraceae bacterium
AGCCTGCAGGATACAAATTATCACGCTTCAGTAGGGCACTTTTCAACACCTTTTTTATCTCCATGATACTCGATTTTTCCTTTTGGTATACCCTGGTTTTGCTTGTATTCATGACTGTGCTGCTGGTCAAGGAAGTTTTTGATCCGGATATCACTATTTTTTCAGTATTGCTGCTCCTTATCGTAGGTGGGGTGATAGACATTCAAGAGGCATTTGCCGGGTTTTCTAACAGCGGAATGCTTACTGTAGGGTTCTTGTTTATTGTGGCAAGGGCGCTTCAGGAGACCGGGGTGCTTAACTGGCTGGGAGATTTTTTTCTCGGAAAAAACAACGAAGGCATGTCCGGGAGGCTGCTTCGCTTCCTGTTTCCGGTGTCCGCGGTATCGGCGTTTTTTAACAATACCCCGATCGTGGCCATGTTTATACCCGTTATCCGTTCCTGGGCGAAAAGGAACAATTTTTCCGTTTCCAAGTTTTTGATTCCCCTTTCCTATGCAGCCATCCTGGGCGGAACATGCACCCTTATAGGCACCAGCACAAACCTGGTGGTCCACGGGTTGATGATAGAAAACGGCATGGGGGGCATGACCTTTTTTGAAATATCGAAGGTGGGCGTCCCCTTGATGCTTATAGGCCTTTTAGTGGTGTCCTTTTTTGTCCATCGGTTTTTGCCGGAGAGAAAGGAGCCCATGGTTCAGCTGGGGGGGCAGACCAGGGAATTCGTTATTGAGCTGAAAGTGGAATCCGATTACCGTTACCTGGATTACACCATAGAAGAAGCGGGATTGAGGCATTTGAGGGGCTTGTTTCTCTTTCAGATTGAAAGAGATCACCATATACTGGCGCCTGTAGGTCCGGATGAAAAAATCAGGCTCGGGGACAGGTTGTTTTTTACTGGACTTCCCAGAACTATAGTAGAACTGCAAAAAACTCCGGGCCTCACGGTGTTGGGGGATTGCAGGTTTGACCTGAAAAACTATGATTCCAATGAATTGAAGACCTATGAGGTGGTGGTATCCCCAACTTCCCCCCTGATCGGAAATAACGTAAGGGAGAGCAATTTTCGAAGCAGGTACAAGGGGGTAATCCTGGCCATTCATAGAAGCGGTGAGAGAATCAAAAAGAAGATCGGAGATATTGTGTTTCACTCCGGAGATACTTTGCTTATACTCGCAGGACGGAATTTTATGAAGGACTGGTATAACTCGAATGATTTTTACCTGGTCTCCGAATCGGAAAAGGTGCCCTCAAAGCCCAAGAAGTACACCTTGATATCATTGGCGGTTTTGGCCCTGATGATTGTTTCCATGGCCCTTGGTCTACTGCCTGTGCTGGTGTCAGTGGGGATTGCAGCGGTAATACTCATTATTTCCAGATGCATAACGCCCCAGGACGCAAGGAGGAGCGTGGAGTGGAAGGTGCTACTCATTATTGCATCCTCATTCGGTATCGCCAGGGGCATTGATAATTCCGGGTTGGCCTATTTTCTGGCGAACAAATTGCTGATATTGGCAGGGACCATGGGTTTATTGGGAATACTGGCAGGGGTTTATTTCATGACCAGCCTTTACACGGAGATAATAACGAACAATGCAGCCGCTGCACTCTTGTTTCCTATTGCGCTCTCCGTTGCCGACCAGGCCTTCCTGGACCCCAGGCCCTTTCTCATAGCGGTAGCCATAGGCGCCTCTGCCAGTTTTGCTACTCCTCTTGGATACCATACGAACCTCATGGTGTACGGCCCCGGGGGATATAAGTTTAAGGATTTTCTGAAGATCGGCGTTCCGATGAATATCTTTATAGGAATTCTGGCTGTTTTTATTATCTATATTTTGAATTTCAGGTGAAAGGAGATGGCATGACGGTTCAGGCGCACGGTGGAGAACTTTTACCTTTGTTGGTAAAGGCCGATGATCTCAGCCGGGAAACGAAGAGGGCAATGGATTTGCCCCGGGTGAGGATGAGTTCCCGTGAGGTATCCGATCTAATTATGCTTGGTATGGGGGCATTCAGTCCTTTAGCAGGGTTTATGAGTCGAAGTGACTATGAAGGTGTTGTGAGAAGTATGAGGCTGAGCAATGGAACCTTCTGGCCGGTTCCCATTACCCTTGCGGTTGATAAAGATGAGTCTGGGGCGCTGAAGGAGGGCATTGAGGTTTCCCTGGTAGACGACGAGAACAATAAGATCATGGGGATTATGACAATAGAGGATATATTTTCCTGTGATAAGAAGCTGGAGGCGGAAAAGGTATTTCAGACCGATGACAAGAAACATCCAGGGGTGGATAAATTATTTAAACAGGGAGATACACTGCTGGGAGGGCCGGTAAAGGTTCTGAGCGAGGGAGGTTATCCCGAGCGTTTTTCCGGGCACTATGCCAGGCCTGCAGAGGTCCGGGGGATGATAGAGGACAAGGGATGGTCCCGGGTGGCTGCATTCCAGGTTCGAAACCCGATACACCGGTCCCATGAATATTGCACCAAGATAGCCCTTGAGGTAAGCGACGGTCTTTTTATTCACCCGCTGGTGGGTGCTTTAAAGGCCGGCGACATCCCGGCGGATGTGAGAATTCGATGCTATGAGGTCTTGCTTAAAAAGTATTATCCCCGTGACCGGGTGATCATGAAGGTATATCCCATGGAGATGCGTTATGCGGGGCCCAGAGAGGCGCTTTTACACGCCATTATAAGACAGAACTTCGGGTGCAGCCATCTAATAGTGGGAAGGGATCACGCAGGGGTTGGTGATTATTACGGGCCCTTTGACGCCCAGGAAATATTTGATACCCTGGGTCCGGGTGACCTTCAGATAAAACCGCTGAAGATCGACTGGACTTTTTACTGCTACGAGTGCCAGGGCATGGCCTCCATGAAGACCTGTCCCCACAGGAAAGAGGATAGATGTCTTATAAGTGGAACAGAGCTGAGAAGAATGCTTTCCGAAGGAGAAATGCCCCCTCCGGAATTCAGCCGTCCGGAGGTTCTGGAGATTCTTCTGGATTATTACGCAAGCAGAGACAAGAAAGGGAAAAAATAATGAGAAATGCATCAGGGGGGATAAAGAGCAGCAATATTACCTGGCATCATTCCATGATAAACAAAGAAGACAGGGAGCGTTTACTGGGCCAGAAAGGGGCCACACTGTGGTTTACCGGTCTTTCCTGTTCGGGAAAATCCACCCTGGCCACAGAAGTGGAAAAGAGACTTTATGAAAGAGGGCATATCACATATATTCTTGACGGCGATAATATCAGGCACGGACTGAACAAGAACCTTGGCTTTTCACCTGAGGACCGGGAGGAGAATATAAGGAGGATAGGCGAGGTGGCCGGACTCTTCAGGCAGGCCGGTGTGATAAACATGACCGCTTTCATATCACCCTACAGGGCGGACAGGAGAAAGGCCAGGGAACTGGCGGGTAAGGATGAATTCATAGAGATCTTTTGCAAATGTAATGTGAATGAGTGTGAAAAAAGGGACAGAAAGGGACTGTATAAAAAGGCCAAAAATGGAGAAATTCCGGAATTCACCGGTGTATCAGCTCCTTATGAAGAGCCGGAGGATCCCGAGATAGTCATAGACACCGGCAGGGACACGGTTGAGAAGGGTGCTGAAGAGATAATCCGTTACCTGGAGGAAAAAGGGGTGCTGAGGAAATCGGAAAAATAAATTCGGTATTGAAACCGGGGGAAAAATATAGTAAACAAACCCTCTGCCTAGGAAACGATTTTAAAAAAGATGAGTTGTGCAAAGCGTCTCTGGATGGTGCCATCCTGAGAGTGCGGAAGCCAAAGAAAAGCCCACCCTCTTTAAGCGAGCGCCTTGAAAGGTTAAAAAAATGAAAAAACTAATGGTCATAGGGCTGGACTGTGCCACGCCGCAGTTCATATTCGATTCGTGGAGGGCCGAGCTCCCTAATCTTGGTGAATTAATGAACCAGGGCGTATACGGGGAGTTAAAGAGTACCATGCCGCCTATTACCGTGCCCGCCTGGACATCCATGCTGACAAGCAAGGATCCCGGGCAGCTGGGTTTCTACGGATTCCGGAACCGTAAAAATTACAATTATGAAGCACTTTATTTTGCCAACAACTCTTATGTGAAGGAAAAAAGGGCGTGGGACTACCTGGGGGACCAAGGTCTAAGATCCATTTTGATAGGGATTCCCCAGACTTACCCCCCAAGATCTGTAAATGGGATAATGGTCAGTTCATTCCTTACGCCGGAGAAATCCAATGCCTTCACCTATCCCGATACGGTAAAAGAGGAACTGGACCGGGTTGCGGAAGGGGACTATATCATCGATGTCAGGAATTTCAGGACCGAGGACAAAGATTGGCTGCTGGATCAGATCTATGTAATGACCCGCAGGCGGTTCAAGGCCGTAAGGCATTATGTCAGGAAAGAACCCTGGGACTTTTTCATGTTTGTGGAGATGGGGGTGGACCGGATTCACCACGGGTTCTGGAGGTACCAGGACCAGAACCATCGCCTCTATAAGCCCGGCGGTCCCTTCAAGGATTCCATAAAGGATTACTACAGGTATGTAGACAAAGAAATAGGTGAGCTCATCGGATGCCTGGACCGGGATACCGGTATTATGGTGGTCTCGGACCACGGGGCCAAAAAGATGGACGGCGCGGTATGCATAAATGACTGGCTGATACAAAAAGGTTATCTGAGACTGAATCAGGAGGTTGAGGGCCCTACCAGATTAAGGCCCGATATGGTTGATTGGAAAAACACAAGGGTGTGGGGAGAAGGAGGATATTATTCCCGCATATTTTTTAATGTTCAGGGAAGAGAGCCTGATGGTTTAATCCCTGAAAAAGAATATGAAAACTTCAGGGAGAAGGTGAAGAAGGAACTGGAATCCTTGAACGATGAAAGGGGTCGCCCCATGGGAACCCGGGTTTTAAAGCCTGAGGAAATCTACCGGGAGGTCCGGAATATACCCCCTGACCTGTTCGTGTTTTTCGGGGATCTTGACTGGAGAGGCGCCGGCACGGTCGGAAATAAAAGCATCCATATATTTGAAAACGATACAGGCCCCGACGATGCTAATCATGCAGAGTACGGTATCTTTATTTTCAGGCCGGATGCGGATACAATCCGTGATGCGGGAATAGATCCCGGAAAAAGATTGGAGGGTTTGTCCATATATGATATAGCCCCCAGCATTCTGCAATATTTCGGCATTGACGTTCCCTCTGACATGATAGGCCGTTCAGTTTTCCGGGGCATACCGGCCGTGGAAACAGCTGGAGCACAAGCGGAGGGGATCACTGACCAGCCCGGGTATTATTCCGAAGAAGAGGAAGAAAAGATAAGAGAGCGCCTGGAGGAGTTAGGATACATTTAGGTGTATAGGTTTAAAAGAAAGGAGCACTTATGAAAGGTAACCGCGGCAACGGGAGGATGGTCATTATAGGTCTCGACGGAGTGCCGTACAGGGTTATAAAGCACCTGACCAGCTCAGGTGTCATGAAAAATCTGGCTCAGGTAATAGAAGACGGGGTATTCAGGAAGATGGCCTCTACTATCCCGGAGATTTCGTCCATTGCATGGAGTTCTGTAATAACGGGCAAAAACGCCGGGGAACACGGAATCTACGGATTTGTAGACCTGAGCCCGGGGACTTACAGACTTCAATTCCCGAATTATTATAACTTGAAGGCTTCCCCGTTCTGGAGCAATGGGAAAGAGACGGTTTCCATAATAATCAATGTTCCTGGTACCTATCCGGTAAAAGAGCTTAACGGGGTATTGATTTCGGGATTTGTGGCCCTGGACATCAAGAGGGCTGTTTACCCCCCGGAAATGCTTCCCAGGCTTCAGGAAATGGGATATCAGGTTGACGTGGACTCAGGAAAGGCCCATAAGTCAATGGATCTTTTTATGAAGGATCTCGACCATACATTAAAATCAAGGATAAAGGCCTACCGCTTTCTCTGGGAAAGCAGGGAATGGGATAACTTTATGCTGGTATTTACGGGTACGGACAGACTTTTTCATTTTTTATGGAATGCCTATGAGGATGAGGGTCACAAGTACCACGATTTAGTGCTGGATCATTTCAGGCAGATAGATGAGGCAATAGGGGAAATTGCAGACCAACTAAGAGAAGAGGACGGCCTTCTTTTGCTCTCTGACCACGGGTTTGAGGCCCTGGACAGCGAGGTAAACATAAACTATTGCCTGAGTGAAAACGGGTTTTTCGATTTGAAACAGGGCACAAAGGCCAGCCTTACCAATATGGAACCGCGTACAAGGGCATTTGCCCTTGATCCTTCCAGAATATACTTGAATATGAAGGACAAGTATCCCGGGGGGTCCGTGAGGCCGGAGGAGAGGGAGGGAATAATTGATGAACTCGTCTCCCTTTTTGAATCCCTGGAGATGGACGGGAAAAAGGTAATAAGAAGGATATGCAGGGGCGAGGATATATATCACGGCCCTTACGCGGACCGGGCCCCGGATTTGGTATTGCTGTCCCAAAGCGGTTTTAACCTGAAGGCAAATGTTAAGACTGATAGTCTTTTCAGCAAGGGTGTATTCACTGGTAAGCATTCCCAGGATGATGCATTTTTGGTAGTCAAGGGAAGCCAAAATGATAGCGTTGTTCCGGAGGTTCCTACCGTGGAGGATATCGTGTCAATAAAGAATCAACTTGTATAAACAAAAGGAGGAAAAATTGGAAATATCAAAGCCACACAATAGTAATTTGACCTGCTGGAACTGCCCGGCAATAGATCTCGCGGGAAAGGTGGATTTCAGGGCCTGCGGGCAATCTACCAGTGAAAAGGCGGCATTATCGGACGACTCTGAGGCCTACGTAATGGCGGAGTGCAAGAGGCGGCCGGAACTGGGCCTGTTTGATCCTACAGGCATTACCTTTGAGCAGTGCCCCCAATGGCAAAAGACACCTTACGGATACCTGTTGAAGGATATGAGGGTAATGATCCTGGGAATCGACGGCTATCTGGGATGGACCCTGGCACTGTGGCTGGGAAAACTCGGTTGCAAGGTAAGCGGTGTGGATAATTTCAGCAGAAGGAGCTGGTTGAAGGAAAGGGGCGCCCATACAGTTGTGCCTATTTCCAGGATGACTGAGAGACTCAGTGTGGCAAAGGAGGTGCTGGGCATAGATATCAATTTCCGGGAGATGGATATACTGGAGGACAGGGACAGGCTGAGGGAATTTATGGAGGAGGTAAAACCGGAAGCCATTATTCATTACGGGGAGTGCCCGAGCGCCCCTTACAGCATGATCGATGTAGAGCATGCCATTGATGTGCAGAAAAATAATGTACTGGGCACCTTGGGAACGTTATTTTCCATGAGGGACATAGCCCCGGAGACCTCGATGATAAAACTCGGAACCATGGGGGAATACGGAACCCCGTTAACCGGCAGGCCCCTTTTTGAAGGCATGTTTCCTGCGGACGCAGTACTTCACTGGGATAACCGGGAATGGAGCCTTGGAGGCGAGATTACACCCAGGGATCCGGTAAGCTTTTATCATGTGAGCAAGGTTCAGGATACCTACAACATAATCGAGGCTTGCAAGTACTGGTGGTTGAGATCCTACGATGTCATGCAGGGGGTAATATACGGGGTGCACACTGACCAAGTTTCCGCAGATCCCAGGCTCCGTACCAGGCTGGATATAGACGAATGGTTCGGTACGGTTATAAACCGGTTTACAGCCCAGGCTATAATAGGATTGCCCCTCACAATATACGGCGCAGGGGAACAGATAAGGGGGTTCATCGCCCTGGAAGATGCCATGCAGTGTATGGCCCGTTTAATTGCCTCTCCCCCGGAGCCGGGACAGTACGCGGTGGTAAACCAGATGTCCGGTTATTACAGCCTGAGGGACCTGGCGGAAACCGTTGCCAGAATCGGGAGGAAGGAATTTAACCTGCCTGTAAAGGTCCAGAGACTGGAGAATCCCAGGGTGGAGTCCGAGAGACACCCGTTTGAGCCAATATATGAAAATTTACCGAAGAGATACGGGTTCAAACCGAATATAAGCCTTGAGGAGGAGGTATACAGGATGTTCGAACTCCTGACGCGCCCGGAGATAAAGAAAAGGATAGAAGAGAAGAAGCATCATATTGTTCCCAAGACTTGGTGGTCGGGTGAGAAGAGGGAGGTTGAGATGCTGGAAGTGTTTGAATCTGAAAACAAAAACCGTGTAAAGGAGAAAAAGAATGAGGCTTACGGACGGTAATTTCGATAAAGAGGTTTTTGATTCTGATAAACCTGTACTGGTGGATTTTTGGGCCTCCTGGTGTATCCCCAGCCAAATGATGAAGCCCTTGATTGATGAACTCAGCATGGAGTACGAGGGCAGGGTTAAGATAGGGAAGATAAACGTGGACCAGAACCCCAGGACAAGGGACAAACTTAGGATAAACGGCTGCCCTACTGTTGTAATATTCAACCAGGGAAAAGAGGTTACCAGAAAGGTAGGGGCACAGTCAGACAAACAATTGCGCAAGCTCATAGAATCCGTAGACTCAAAGGGGAAAGCCTCTGGATGAACCCGGAATAGTTACCATCCAGAAGGCCTTGTAGGAATTTT
Organism: uncultured Desulfobacteraceae bacterium; assembly: GCA_964655655.1. Taxonomy (GTDB): domain Bacteria; phylum Desulfobacterota; class DSM-4660; order Desulfatiglandales; family B25-G16; genus CAZZPR01. The sequence continues at coordinate 8,591 of CAZZPR010000096.1, forward strand.
CTTATTAAACAGCCGCTCCCCTTCGACCTTGCTCAGGCTCGCTTGATTACCGGGATAAACAGGATTATTCGCCCGCTGGCGATACTCCCAGCGGGCAAAGCCTCACCTCGCCTGGGACGAGGAGGCAAAAAACGAAACATTTTATATGGCCCATACTTGCTGCAAAGTTCTGCTTGATGCCAGGGACAGGCAAGGTGGCTTTTTTCCCGCCCTGCTGCGAAGCAGCTGAGGTTTGTCCCTGGGGACCGTCGCCCAGGGACAAAA
>CAZZPR010000097.1:0-759 GCA_964655655.1 uncultured Desulfobacteraceae bacterium
GGAGGGAAGGCGATATCTATTGGTCTTAAAGCATGTGTCCTCATATTCGGGGCTCAAGAAACCTCTTTAAAGACTTAGTACTCCTCGTAGTAAACCCCGAATATTTCGGGCACGGGCAACTACGGTGGAATTTTCTTCTGCGATATTTCAAAAAAATTCGGGAAAAATGAAGAACAATAGGGTATTATATTCCAATTAAATCGACGGAGAGTGCCATGGATGAAAAAAGAAAAAGGGTTTTTGAGGGAATATTCAGGGCCGGGGTTGAAGCTGTTGATCCGGAAAGGGCGGTCCGGGAATACGTCAAGCGTGAAGGCGCCCACCTTATCGCAGGGAGCCGATCCTACAATCTTAATGATTACAAAAGGGTTTTGCTAATAGGAGCAGGAAAGGCGTCCGCGCCCATGGGCAAAGCCCTGGAAGATTTGCTGGAAGACCGGCTCAGCCAAGGTTTGATAATTGTCAAATACGGACACGGAATGCCCTTGAAAAAGACCCGTATTGCCGAGGCGGGCCACCCGGTACCGGATGAGGCAGGGCTCAAGGCCACAGGGGAGCTTTTAAACCTGGCAAAGGATTGCGGAGAAAATGACCTGATTATATGCCTGTTTTCAGGGGGAGGAAGCGCTCTTCTTCCCGCTCCCCTGCCGCCGATAAGCCTTAACCAAAAACAGGAAAGCACCCGCTTGTTGCTGGAATGCGGGGCGACTATAGACGAGATCAATGCAATAAGAAAACATTTGTCCTCCATAAAAGGAG
>CAZZPR010000097.1:769-7519 GCA_964655655.1 uncultured Desulfobacteraceae bacterium
TCGCCAAGGCCGCTTATCCAGCCACCCTGATATCACTAATGCTCTCGGATGTAGTGGGAGACAGGCTGGATGTCATAGCTTCGGGCCCTACCGTACCGGATGAAAGCACCTACGATGATTGCATCAACATAGCAGATAAATATAATCTTGGAAGGCGATTGCCGGCAAAGGTAATAAAATATCTCCGGATGGGTGCCAGGGGAGATCTTCCCGAGACCCCCAAGCCCAGGGACCCGGCCTTCTCCAGGACAAAAAATATTATCGTGGGAAACAACAGGAAGGCCCTTCAGGCCGCCGGGCAACACGCCCTTTCCCTGGGCTACAACACTTTAATTTTGTCCTCCCAGATAGAGGGAGAGGCCAGAGAAGTGGCAAAGGTATTCGCCGGCATCGGCAAGGAAATTTGCCGTTCTGGAGCACCCGTATCTTCACCTGCTTGTATCCTGGCCGGCGGGGAGACCACGGTTACCATTCAGGCAAAGGGCAAGGGAGGCAGAAACCAGGAACTGGCCCTCGCAGCAGCCCTTGCCATAGAGGGCTGGAACCGAATATCCCTGCTGAGCGCAGGAACGGACGGCACAGACGGTCCCACGGATGCCGCGGGTGCCGTGGTGGACGGCACTACGTGCAAAAGGGCTTCATTGGCCGGACTGAATCCACTTGAATCTCTAATGAACAATGATTCCTATCCTTTTTTCGAGGCCCTGGGCGATCTTCTGAGGACAGGTCCTACCCGCACCAATGTAATGGACATGATCTGCATGATCATAGAAAAGGATTTTACGTAATTACCGGAGGAACTCATGACACGAAGGCTTATTTTATTACTTTGGCTCACAGTCTTGGTTTTTTCAGGATGTGCATTTAATGACATCCGGTTGTTCCATTCTGTTCAGCCTTTAAAGGAAAAAGTTTTGAAGGGAAAGGGAGAGGCCAAAATTCTCATGATCAATGTAGAAAGCCTGATTTCCGAAAAAAAGAAATCAAAGGGCCTGGGTTTCGCTCAAAGGCCGTCAATGGTGGAAAGAATAAAGGAGGAACTTGAAAAGGCCGAGGAGGACAGCTCTATAGCTGCAGTGATTGTCAAAGTAAACTCTCCCGGCGGAACGGTTACTGCAAGCGACATTTTGTACCATGAATTGATGGAATTCAAAAAGCGGACAAGGGTCAGGGTGGTAGCGAGTTTTACCAGTACAGCAACATCAGGGGGGTATTACGTGGCCTCCGCTTCCGACGAAATAGTGGCCCATCCCACCTCTGTTACCGGCAGCATAGGGGTATTGGCCATGAAATTCAATATAGAGGCCCTTCTTTCAAAGATAGGCGTTGAACAGGAAACCATAAAATCAGGGGGAAAGAAGGACATTTGGTCCCCCTTCAGGCCGAGTACCCCTGAGGAAAGGCGGGTATTGCAGGAAATAATCGACGAATTATATCACAGGTTCGTGGACGTTGTGACAGACGGCAGAAAGTCCCTTTCAAGGGATGACGTCGTAAAGCTTGCGGACGGACGTATATTTACCGCTGAACAGGCACTCCAAAACGGTCTTATTGACAGGGTAGAATATTTGGAAGACACCATAGAGAAGACAAAAAAAGACCTCGGCCTTAAAGAGGCAAAAATCATTGCCTATTGCCGCCCGGGCGGATACAGGGGTTCCTTGTATTCAAGGTCTTCTTCCTTCCCGGTTAACATAAACCTCCTTTCCCTGTCGGTAAATGATTTAGCCTCATTTTCCGGAATAGAATTCATGTATCTATGGAGGCCTTAGGAAAAAACAAAACCCTTAACCCATCTTTTCACTGAAAGTCCATTTTTTAAAGAATTTTGCTCGATTTTGGCGGGACGAGTACAGCTAACCCAACGAAATTATTGGCTGTGAATTTTTTGAAACACCATTGCAGTGTTCCATAAAGAGAATTTATTCCTGACAAGCAGCTGGGGCCCTGCTATGAAGGTATTATGTTCATCTGCGCTGACAGAATATGGTCTATTTATGTGATGCTCACCATTGTGGAGGACGCGTTTCGGTGTTTGAAATCAGGGCTTGGCTTACGGCCCAATTTTCATCAAAAACCGGACCGGATTGAAGGACATCTCTTTATTACTGTATTGGCCTATCACATATTGCACTACATCCGCTACAGGCTAAATAAGGCCGGTTTATTTCATCGCTGGCCCACAATAAAGTCATGGCTCAACACCCACCGCATCATCACCACCAATCTCCCCGGGAAAGAGGGGGGCAGTCCATGTTCGTCATTGTACCACACCCACGCTAAAGCAGCAGGAGGTATACTCGGCCTTGGGAATAACCGGTGTCCCTTTGAGTAAGAAGAAGGTAACAACTTAACAAATGTAGTGCCCATAAACCAGGGTTAATTTTGGCTAACCAGTTGATATCCGGACAATTATGTTCAACATGAGCGGAAAGATGGGTTATGGGTCTCAAGGGTGCATTTTGGTAAAAACCGAGAATGTTGACAACTGGAAAAATATCCGATAGAGGATTTAAGGAAATGAGAATATAAGAAAACCTAATGAACCCTCAAGAAAAAAAACCTGAATGGCTTCGGCGCAGGCTTCCGCCATCCGGGCGCAGCTCAGCGGTAATAGCCGCCATAAAGAGCAAGGGACTTCATACTGTGTGCGAGGAGGCCCATTGCCCCAACCAGTTGGAATGCTTCAGCCGTGGAACCGCCACTTTTCTATTATTAGGGCCTAACTGCACCCGGCGTTGCACTTTTTGCGCTGTTGGTAAATCCCGCGTTTATCCGGTAGACCCGGCTGAACCATCCCGCACAGCTCAGGCAATATTCGAAATGGGCTTAAAATATTCTGTTATTACTATGGTCACTCGGGACGATCTTCCTGACGGAGGAGCAGAACATATAGCACAAACCGTTGAGGCTATAAGAAAGGCTTGTCCCGGTGTAGGCGTTGAACTTCTCATTTCCGACCTTGCAGGGAATTGGCAAGCGCTGGATAAAGTGGTAAGCACTGGACCGGAAGTGCTAAACCATAACTTAGAAACCATACCCAGGCTATACCCCCAAGTTCGTCCTCAGGCAAATTACCGGCGTTCGTTGGAGCTTTTGAATCGGGCCTTCAAAAATTCTCCCCCTCTTGTCACGAAATCAGGATTAATGCTGGGTCTGGGGGAAACAAAAAAAGAAGTGCTTCAGTCAATGGATGACTTAAGAGAAAGCGGCTGCCACCTGCTTACCCTGGGCCAATACCTTGCACCTTCGAAACAGCACCATCCAGTAATCCAATATATTCACCCGGATCAGTTCAAGGAATATGAAGCTGAAGCTCTGGATAGAGGCTTTTACGGGGTAGCCAGTGCCCCGCTTGTAAGAAGCTCCTATCATGCAGATGAACTCTACCAAATAGCTGTTGAAAAGCTTGTATTTTAGCGTGAAAATTCTTTTTATCATATTTATCTAACAAGATGTTATGCAAGGCCTGGTCCTGTCAATGAAGCCAAAAACCCTTGGGGTTAAGGATAATCTCAACAAAACCTGCATTGTTTACCAGCTCGGGGAAATGGAGTACGGCAAAGCTTATGAAATCCAACAAAGACTCCATCATGAGAGGGTAAATAACAAAATTTCAGACAGCCTGATCCTTTTGGAGCATCCCCCTACCCTTACCATCGGAAAATCGGGGAATCCCGAAAATATATTGGTACCCAGGAAAAGGCTCGCCGAAGAGGGAATAGCTGTATTTAACACCGGAAGAGGTGGTGACGTTACATATCATGGCCCGGGTCAACTCGTAGGCTATCCGATTATTGATTTGTCAAAAAGGGGGAAAGACGTTCATCTGTATGTATATGAACTCGAAGAGGTCCTTTTGCAAACCCTGAAGGATTTTTCAATCGCCGCCGTTCGAGATGATAGTCACCCCGGGGTCTGGATGGACAACAAGGAGATTGCCGCCATAGGGCTTAGCGTAAAAAAATGGGTCACCCTGCATGGATTTGCCCTAAACGTTAATCCCGATCTCGACCATTTCTCGTATATAAACCCTTGCGGCTTTAGCGAAAGGAAGGCCACTTCTATTTCCCAAATCCTGGGACATGAGGTAGCAATGGATGTACTTACAAATCATTTGCTCAAAAAATTTTCAGAGGTTTTTCACGTAGCCCTGAAAAAAGCTCAGATGAAATTTGAAAAATTGGCTCCACCAGTTGATAAAAAGAAAAAAATTTTATGGGGGTTCGATGTCCCGGGATACTATTGATTAAAACTGTTGTTGGGATTGGCGGTCGACCGCCTGGATTTAGGATTTAGGCTTCAGGCTAACAATTTGCTGCGGGAACTCTTTGCTTGATGCATACTTAAACCCAGATTGTGCAGCAGCCAACTACTGCGGCCTGAAAAACCTTGCTGCAACGCTCTTTTCGAAATTTTGATCCTCAACATATCTATGAATATGCCTGGGGTTCAAAATTGCTCCAAATTCGCGTTTCGCTTGGGTTTTTCAACCCTCGCTACGATGTCTGCTGCACAATCCGGGTTAAATTAAAATGAAACCCTTTTTACAAAGAAAGTGTAAATTATGCTGCGAAGCGAAATCCGCGCTCGATTGATGGAGGCGCAAAAATCCGAGATCACGGAGTATTACATTTACCACAGACTTGCACAGTTGTTGAAAGATAAGGCAGACGCCGACATACTTCGCTCCATAGCTGAAGATGAGCTCAAGCATTATGAGATAATTAAAGAACAGACCATGGTGCCGGTCTCGCCCGCAAGATGGAGAATCTGGTTCTACTCGATCCTGGCCCGGGTATTCGGATACACCTTTGCCCTTCGTTTAATGGAAAACAGGGAAGACCAAGCCCAAATCAACTACAGGGATTTGGGCGGGGAATCCTCCCCCCTGGCGAACATTGAGAAGGACGAATTCGAGCACGAGCAGAAGCTTCTCGCCATGCTGGACGAAGAGAGGCTCAAGTACGTGAGTTCCATGGTTCTGGGCCTCAACGATGCACTGGTGGAATTGACCGGGGCCATGGCTGGCCTCACCCTGGCCCTCCAGCAGACCCAACTTATTGCCCTGACCGGGGCGGTAACAGGCATCGCCGCCTCTCTGAGCATGGCAGCCTCGGAATATTTGTCCATCAAAGCTGAAAAGACAAGTGTAAAAAACCCTGTTAAGGCTGCCACCTACACCGGCATAGCGTATTTTTTGGCCGTGCTGGTGCTGGTACTGCCCTTCCTGCTGCTGGACAATCTTTTCGGGGCCCTTGCCTGCACCCTGACCGGGGCAGTACTGGTTATTCTTGTCTTTACCTTCTATATATCGGTGGCACAGGGAAAATCATTCAAGCGTAGTTATGTGGAAATGGTAACCATATCCATGGGGGTGGCTGCGGCGAGCTTTTTTATCGGTCTTCTTCTTCGCCGTGTGGTAGGAGTAGAGGTGTAATCTTTTGTTTTCAAACCAGTTCTGCTAACCTTCTATCCGCCTGTACAGGCGCTCCGCATCTTCCCGGCGGCATAGCTCTGTCCCAGGGGTCATTACCGCTGCTGCCCCGCAGGCAACCCCGAATTTGACAGCATTCGCCAGAGGCCAGTCCCTGTCCAGGGCCAGGGTTATCCCTGCCACCATGCTGTCGCCTGCCCCCACCTTGCTTCTTACAGGTACGGTGGGTGTTCGAATCCGCTCACAGCCGTCCTCGGTTACCATCAAGGCACCTCCGGCACCCAGGGAAACAACCACCACCCTGCACTGTCCCTTCTGTATCAGACGCTGTGCCACCTTTTCCTGTTGTGATTCCTCTTCCAGTCCGCTCTCTGACAGGTCCCGCAGTTCCCGAAGGTTCGGCTTTATCAGGAAAGCCCCTTCCTCCAGGGCCAGGCGAAACGGCTCGCCGGAGCCGTCAAGAATGAGGCGGATACCCATATCCTTTGCCAGGCTTGCCGTGCGCCGGTAGAAATCTTTAGGTATACCTGGAGGGATACTGCCGCTGACAACCATATAGCGCGGAACCGGGTCCAAATGAGAGAGTTCTTCCAGGCACTGTTTCCATTCTCCTTGGGCAACATGGGGGCCGGGCATACCGAACCGGAATTGTCTCCCGGTTGAATCCTCGTACACAACCAGGCTCTCCCTGGTCAGCCCTTTTATTGGAATGGGTTTGTGATTTAAGCCCTCCTCATCCAGCAGATTCCGAAGTATGTCCCCAAGAGGTCCGCCGGCCAAATAGCACGCAGTGGAAGCACCTCCGAGCTTGTGAATGGCCCGGGATACGTTTATCCCTCCTCCCCCGGGTTCATACTGCGGTGCACTGCACCGGAGTTTCCATTCGGGAACTACCTTGTCCACGCTGGTGCTTTTGTCAATTGCGGGGTTTACAGTAATGGTCAAAACAGAAAACATCAATCACTCCTTTGAATGAAGCCCCCGGGCTTATATAAATGATATTCATGCATTTACTTGCGCTTAAACCTGTCCGGAAAAAATGAAAAATTTTTTAAAGATGCATATGTTTCCAGTTTGATATACCGGCTTCACCTTATTGAAAAAGCATACAATTTCTTTATAAAAAATTAAAGATATAAAATTGATCGGCCCTGTATTATGACAGTATCATTATGTATCGCAATTTTTAGGTAATTGTTGATGAAGAAACAAAAATCCATTCAAATCGGAACCTCCGGGTGGCATTATGACCACTGGATCGGTCCTTTCTACCCAAAAAACCTCAGGAAGGAAGAATTTCTCAAATATTATGC
>CAZZPR010000097.1:7529-8766 GCA_964655655.1 uncultured Desulfobacteraceae bacterium
ACACGGTAGAGATCAACAATTCCTTCTACCAGCTGCCCAAAAGGGAAACCTTGATCCAGTGGAGGGATGCTGTTCCGCCGGGATTTATCTTCACGGTAAAGGCCAGCCGCTACATCACTCATATGAAAAAATTAAAGGATCCCCGTCAACCCCTTGGCAATTTGCTCGAAAGGATAGAGGCGCTTGGAAACACGCTCGGCCCCATTCTTTTTCAGCTTCCTCCCGGATGGCGCTATAATCCCGAAAGGCTGGATGAGTTCCTGAAGGCCCTGCCTTCCAGGTACAGATATGTTTTTGAGTTCCGGGATCCAACCTGGTTCGATATCCGGGCTTACGAGTCTTTGAGGAAGCACCGCGCTGCCTTTTGTATCTACCATCTGGCCAGACGCCTCTCTCCCAAAGAGGTTACAGCGGATTTTGTGTATGTAAGGCTACATGGTCCGGGAGATGCCTATCAGGGGAGTTATGACACCAAAACATTGGCTGGATGGGCAGGGGCGTTCTCCGCATGGGCGGACCAGGGCAAAGAGATTTACTGCTACTTCGACAATGATGAGGCTGGATTTGCAGCCCGGGATGCCGCAAGGCTGAAAGAGATGTTGGATAAATAAAAACAAGGGCTCTTTTTTTAACAAACCAGTAAAGATATATCTGGGCAGGTGTCCGGTTAGGATAGGCTGATGATGTATTCTAAAGGGCAAAAGCATGTATCAGCAATCATCTTTTTGGAACATATAGGGTATATTTTTGTTTACCAATATCAACACCTGTTTCAATACCAAATAAGCCGGATATTACCAACCGCTGCCGGCACTAATTATCGAAGGCTTATTGATGGCCGGTCCATCGATATATCATTGGGAGGCATTCATAATATTGTTGTTGGCAGTGATATTGATCAAACCTTTCAGGGTCCGGTATCGGTGGAAAAATTATCGGGCATCATAGCCGACGGTACCGGAGTCAAGCGGTACAAAGGCCGTAAAGGAGAACTCAGAGCCGTCATTGGAGTTACCCAGGGAACCCCTTGGGTCTTTTACCAATACGGAATGGCCTGAAATAGAGCAGGCTATTGAACCTGGATTGTGCAGCAGCCAATTACTGCGGCCTGAAAAACCTTGCTGCAACGCCCTTTTCGCAATCTTGATCCTCAACATATTTATGAATATGCCCGCGGTTCAAAATTGCTCCAAAAACTACATCCTTACTGGAGAGAGCCTTTAGGGAAATAGGTCGG
>CAZZPR010000098.1:0-8741 GCA_964655655.1 uncultured Desulfobacteraceae bacterium
CTTAAACAGGATTTTGTGTGCGTTTTGAACGCAAATTTATTCTTAAGGTACTAAATATATAATCAACCAAATCGGCCCAACCCTATGACGAGGAATACCTGGTTCTCATGTTGATAGACTCCCATGCACACCTGGATATGAAAGATTTTGAACCCGACAGGGACCAAGTACTTGACAGGGCGCTTAAAAACGATGTGAAATACATAATTACAATCGGCATAGACACCGAAAGTTCCCTGCATGCAAAAAGGTTAGCGGAAGCTTATCCCTTCATCTTTGCCTCTGCAGGTATTCATCCTCACAATGCCGATAATTCCGGAAAAGCGGATCTGGAAAATATCGCTGCAATGGGAAATGAAAAAAAGGTGGTGGCCGTAGGGGAAATCGGGCTTGATTTTTACCGTAATAACTCCTCCAGGAAAAAACAACTGGAATTATTCAACCAACAGCTCGACCTGGCGAGCATTATTGATTTACCGGTTATAATCCATAACAGAGATGCCCATCAGGAAACCATAAGGATCCTGTCCGACTTTTCCGGAAAGGTGAAAAAAGGTGTTATACACTGCTTTTCCGGGGATCTCAACCTGGCCTATTCATTTATTGAAATGGGTTTTCATGTCTCCATTCCGGGTACGGTTACCTTTAAAAATGCTAGTAAAATCCACGAGGTGGCAGCCAAAATTCCAATAGAAAGAATGCTGCTGGAAACGGATTCCCCTTTTCTTTCACCCGTTCCCCACAGGGGAAAACGAAACGAGCCCTGTTTTGTGGTGCACATTGCAAAAAGGGTTGCTGAGTTAAGAGGTATCCACCTTGAGGAGTTGGCAGAGCATACCTGCAGAAATACATGCAGATTATTTAATATGCCATTTCCCGAATGATCTCAGGCAAACAAATAGATAAGGAAAACCCCCTTTTACTTGCCTCTTCCTCGCCGAGACGCAAGGCCATATTGAATAGCTTACATATACCCTACAGGACGGTTGTATACAATGCTGACGAGGATTTTAAACTGGGAAAGCATCCTGCAGATATAGCCTCCGAAATAGCAATTTTAAAGGCGGAATCAATAAAAAACGATCATAAGGGTTCCTGGATTTTGGGGGCCGATACCATAGTGGTGCTGGATAAAAAAATATTTGGAAAACCTGGAGAACCAAGGGAGTGCACGGATATGCTCCTTGCCCTGAGCGGAAGATATCACCAGGTAATAACCGGGTTTTGCTTGCTCGATACCCAAGGAAAGCCGGCACATGCACAGGCGGTTAAAACAGAGGTAAAAATAAAGGAATTAACCGGGTCAGAGATTCAGGGATACATCAAAACAGGAGAGCCTTACGGAAAGGCCGGAGGTTATGCCATACAGGGCTTAGGTTCTTTTATGGTAGAAGAAATAAAAGGTTCTTACACAAATGTAGTGGGGCTGCCGGTGTATGAGTTAATATGTGCACTTTTAAGATGCGGTGCGCTAAAGGAGTTTCCGTGATCTCCCTTCTTTCCTTTGCCTTGTTATCTCGGATAAAATAACCCCTGCGGCAACGGATACATTAAGAGAGTCTATGTTTCCGGTTCCGGGTATACGCACCAGTGTGTGGCATTGTTTCCTTACGGCATTGCCCAGTCCCTTGTCTTCGCTTCCCAGAACCAATACCAGGCCCCTTGTCCAATCAAAATCATATATCTCTGTTTCCCCATCTCCGGTAGCCCCTATTATCCACAGTCCCTTATCCGCCAGTTCCCTGAGGGCCCTTGCAAGGTTAACTGCCCTGGATACGGGGAGAAAGGCAGTGCCCCCCGCCGACCTCTTGTGAACAGTATCCGTGATCAACGCTGACCTATCCCTGGAAATTATAATACCATGGGCCCCGAAAAACTCCGATGATCTTATAACCGATCCCAAATTTCCCCCGTCCGTTATATGATCCAGGGCAACAACCAGAGCCATGCCTTTTTCTTGAAAGGCAATTCTCGTAATATCTGCCAAGGGCCAGTAATTATACTCGGTTAATAAGGCTATTACTCCCTGATGCCGAGCCCCGGGGGCAACTTTTTTATCAAGGTACGTGCTTTCCTTGAATCTTAAGGTCACACCCTTTTTTCTGGCCAGATCTATTAGTTCCTGAATTCTGCCGCCTTTTTTTTCCCTGGCGACCCATATCTCCTGTATGGTCTTATTCTTGTTTATATGCTCTTTTACCGGATTAATCCCTGATATAACTGTCATTCAATCTTTCTCATTCCGGTCGGGGGGGATCTGAAAAGTCTGCTTAACCAGTGGAAAACGTCTCTCCGTGGAAGCCCTTTGAGCGGTTATAATAGAAACCAGCTCCTTTGAAGCCTGGTCCAAATCGTTGTTAAACACAATATAATCATAACCCCGGCATTCTCTGATTTCATCCGAGGCCTTATGCATACGGATTTTTATCTCCTTCCTGTTATCAGAGCCCCTTTTTTTAATCCGTTCCCTAAGGGTTTCTAAAGAGGGGGGCAATATGAATATCAATATGGATTCAGGAAATTTCTCCTTTATTGATTTAGCGCCCTGGCAATCGAGATCCAACAACAGATCATTCCCGGTAGAAAATTCTCTTTCAATACTAGAAAAGGAGGTTCCATAAAGCTCACCGTACATTTCGACCCATTCCAGAAATTCCCCGGCCTCGATCATCCTTTTAAACTCCGAGCTGTCTACAAAGTAATATTCTCTGCCGTTCGTTTCCCCTTCTCTGGGAGGCCTAGTAGTGTGAGAGATTGAATAGCCAAGCCCTTGTAGGATTTCCCTGACTTTTCTTATTATGGTTGTCTTTCCGGTTCCTGAAGGGGCCGTAATTACAGAAATTTGTCCCTTATTTAAAAACTTCTGCTCCATTGATTCCTATACCAAGTCTTCATCTTCCAAATTACCATCCGGAAAAAACCTCTGGGCTATGGTCTCTGACTGAACTGCGGAGAGGATTACGTGGTTGCTGTCTGTCACTATTATTGATCTTGTTCTCCTGCCCTGGGTAGCGTCTATTAGTTTTCTGTTTTCCCTGGCCTCTTCCCTGAGCCTCCTGACAGGTGCGGAAGAAGGTGATATTATGGCTATTACACGCCTGCCTACCAGGTAGTTTCCAAAACCGATATTTAACAAACTGGGGTCCATAAAAAGCCTCCGAACATAACTCCAAATTTTTTTAACCTATAATCACTCAATATTTTGGGTTTGCTCCTTAAGCTTTTCCAGCTCCGCCTTTATTTCCACAACCCTCTGGGAAATAAAGGAATCCGAAGCCTTAGAGCTTATGGTATTAACCTCCCGGTTCATTTCCTGCAATAAAAAGTCAAGCCTTCTTCCTGTGGGCTCTTCGCTCTCCATGTATTTTCTGAACTGGTCAATATGGCTCCTCACCCTGACCAGCTCTTCGGTTATATCCGACCTTTCAGCAATAAATGCAATCTCCTGCATAAGCCTGTCTTCGTTTATCTTGGTATCCCCTATTATATCTTGAATCTTCTTTTCCAGTTTTTCCCGATATTCATCATTTTTTACATTAACTAATTGATTTATTTCATTGATATATATTATTATTTTATTTAACCTTTCCAAAAAATCCTTCTCAATGGTCTTGCCCTCGTTTATCCTCATCTCCTCCAGGGAATCCAGGGCCCCTTGCGTTGATTCCTTCAATCCGGGCAACATATTATCAAAAGTAAGGCTGTCCTGTTTAACGAGGATAATGTCTTTTAACTGGGCCAGAAAAGACAAATCAACCTCCCGGTTTGACCCTGTCTCCTCGCTCAGTTCATTAAAGATCTTGATATATTCCTGGACCAATGGCCTGTTAAGCTTCAGGCCGACAAACCTGCCTCCGTTTTCCCTTATCTGAATCGAAACCTCTGCCCTGCCCCTGTTTATGGACGAAGATACCATAGATTTAAGGATATCATCAAAGGGCTGGAGGCTTTGTGGGAGCCTGGTTATTATTTCTCTGAACCTGCTGTTTACGGATCTTATCTCCGCGGTGATTTCAAGATCGTCTTTAACGTATTCCGCCCTTCCATATGCAGTCATGCTTTTAAGCATAATAAATCCTTTCCGCAACTTTACTCTGAATCAGCATTATTGTCTCCCTGCCTCAGGTAGAGCAAGTAACCCTCCCTTGCCTTATTGAAAAGCCCTATAATCTTTGTCTCTGAATAGTCCGGGTAGGTCCACGGCAACGGCTTAAAAGTACCTGCATGAAACACGAGAGTAAGATCTGCGTATATTCCCTTAGCCAGATATATCCTGTGGGTATAATTTTTACCGGTAGCCAGCACCAGCCTCTCAAGAGACAGATATCCCGGATCAATGTTTACCTTTCTGCCTTTTTCACCTGTATATTCATTCTCAAGATTATTTGTAATAATCTTTGTTTCCGGTAGATTTTCAGGGCCAACAAGTCTTGAAAAGGATAATAATTTCCTGTAAAGGGGCCAGCCCATCTCCTTCTCATAATATCTCGTCCTGTCAAAGGGCATTAAATCACTGATCCAGTCCGCTTTACCAAATCCCCCCTCCATGCGCCCGATGCTCTTTTCTATCAAATCCTCTTCGGCGGAAAATATACTGGTGACAAGCTTTACCTTTTGGGATTCCTTAGGGATACTCATCCTTAAAATACCGTTTGATTTTGTTTGCCTATTTTAAACCGTGTATCTTTTATCATTGGTGCGTGTTTCCATGGGACCTAACCAGTTCCTTTATTTCCTCTATTCTTACCGTAGAGGTGCCCACTTCTCCCACTACCAGCCCGGCCGCCAGATTGGAAAGATAGGCCGCTGATTTTAAATTCAGGCCCACGCACAATCCCATCATAAGAGTGGCTATAACCGTATCTCCTGCGCCGGTCACGTCGTAAACCCTTCTCGCTACTGATTTTATGTGTGCAGGAACCCTCATGCCTTCAAAAAGGCTCATTCCTTCCTCTCCCCTAGTTATGAGAAGGTTCTGACATTTATATTCCTCTAATATCTTCTTTCCCACTATTTTAAGGCTTTCCTCGTCTACTATTTCCATGCCCCCGACTTCACCTGCCTGTTTATTGTTGGGGGTGATTATAGTCACTCCCTTATACAGGGAAAAATTTTTTACGTTGGGATCAACCGCCAGGGGTATCCTGCGCCGGGAGGCCAGGGAGTTTATTGCCTCAAAAAGCGGTGGGCATACAACCCCTTTTCCGTAATCGGAAATTATAATCCCGGAGATGTCCGCCTTTTTCCCATCCACATGTTGTAAAATATGGTCAATAGTTTCTGTGCCGAGGCAGGTCCTTTGTTCTCTGTCGTACCTTACAACCTGTTGTGCGTGAGCGATAATTCTTGTCTTTACTGAAGTGGGACGGCCGGGTTCTGAAATAACACCCCCTGTATCAATACCAAGCTCTTTTAACTTGGCCAGGATCTCTTTACCCCAGGGATCTTCACCTATAGCCCCGCACAATATCACATTTCCTCCAAGAGAGGCAATATTGTTAACCACGTTTGCCGCGCCTCCCAGCATGGTGGTCTCTCGTTTGACATTTACCACAGGCACCGGTGCCTCCGGGGAAATCCTTGATACCTCTCCCCAGATAAACCGATCCAGCATTATATCACCCATAACCAGGACCGTTATTTTTCCGAAATTATCTAAGCCCTTATTCAGATATTCTGGTTCCGCGTTAATCATCTTAATTTTTTGCCTCATTTGTATCGCGCCATGCCCACAACATGGGGCCGATTATACGAATAAAAAACCCATATTCCTCAAGATAGTGCCCAAGGCTATGAACATCCTGGCCCCTGTACGGCCCCCTATGTACCTCCAGGGCCATCTGGAAAATCCTTTTTAAATAATTACCCGGGCAATTGTAAAGGATATCGTATTCCGCGCCCTCACAATCCATCTTCAAAAAATCACAAAATTCCAGATTTTGGGTTTGGAATATTTCCGGTATAGTAACACAGGCTACCCGGATTTTATTAAAAGATTTGTTATGCCTGTCAAATATGGTGGCCCCTGTAGTGAAAGAGTCTCCTGGATCAAAATTCAGGGATATAGTTCCGGACTCTCCAGAAACAGCCTGATTAAAACAGGTTATATAATGACCTCGGTTCAGATTTACATTTTTTTGCAATTGCCGGAAATTTATCTCCATCGGTTCATAGGCCAATATCCTTGCCCTTGGAAACCTTGATGCAACGAACATGGTAAAAAAACCGGCGTTGGCGCCTATATCTATAATCACAGGCCTCTCAGGAATAGGCCTGCTGATTCCCCTTAAATAGGATTCCTCCATGAAGATCTCCTTAAACTCATGAAGAAGCCTTCGGGGCACCTCCAAAACAATGCCGTTTTTGGCCTTAAAGATCAGGGGATCGGAGCTGGTTAAAGAGAATTTAACCGCCAAATATAATGTCCAGTTGGATATATTTCTGAGAAGCCGAAGGTATCTCACTATGTTTTTTTAGTAGCCTTTTGCGTGCTCAGTGTTCATGGTTCGTATTTGATTTAGATACCATATACTTGTTCGGTAATAAAGAGAAAACCACGGTGTTGCCAATTTTGATTGACTGGATATAAACTCTTACATATAGTTTATTAGCATGAAAATATCCGTATGTATCATATGCTTTAACGAGGAAATCAATATAAGAAGATGCCTGGAGAGCACCAAATGGGCGGATGAGATAATTGTGGTGGATTCCATGAGCCGGGACAGTACCCTGGAGATTGCAGGGAAATATACGGAAAAAATATATCGGAGGCCCTGGACAGGATATGTGAACCAGAAAAACTTCGCCCTTTCCAAGGCTGAAGGTACCTGGATACTGAGTATTGATGCAGACGAAGAGATAAGCCGGGACTTGCAAAAGGAAATAAAAAAAGAAATTCAAAGTCCTGAAGCCTTTGACGGCTATAAAATCCCCCGGCTTTCCTTTTATCAGGGAAGATGGGTCAAACATAGCGGTTTCTACCCGGACAGGCAACTCAGGCTTTTCAGGCGCAGCAAGGGTCACTGGGTGGGAAGCAGGGTGCATGAAAGGGTCCAGGTGCAGGGAGGAACAGGCACCCTCAAAAATAACCTTCTGCATTATCCTTACAAGGGGAGCATTTCCGGCCAAATTCATACCATTGCCAATTTCTCCTCCCTGCTGGCGGAAAATATGTTCGAAAAGGGCGAACACTTTAACCTGTTTTTTCTCCTCCTAAGGACTCCTTTAAAATTTATTGAAATCTATTTTTTCAGGCTCGGCGTTCTGGATGGATTTGCAGGATTTGTAATAGCGGTTTCATCCGCCTTCGCCATATTCGCCAGATACACCAGACTGAAGGAAATTGAATTCAGCACCGGAAAGCCGGATAAATTATCCCTGTCCAATGAAAAAAATAGCACTGGCAATTGAGGAATTCAGCAAGTACAAGGGGGGGGCAGAATCTTATGCCGTTTCCCTGGCATCCACCCTTGTAGAACAAGGATGGGAGGTACATTTGTTCGGAAGGCGGTGGGACGGAGAACCCCGGGAGGCCTCTTTCCACCTAATAAAAGTACCCGGGTTTTTGCCGTCTTGGGCCAAAATGCTCCTATTTGCCTCAAGGCACCGCGGGGTGGTGAAAAGGCATAAATTCGATGTTATCCTCGGTTTCGGAAACACCACGTGTATGAATGTGTATCAAAGCCACGGCGGAGTACACAGATATTCCACATTAAGAAAGGTTTACTCGGAAAACCGTCCTCTCCTTCGTATCATAAAAAGGATTCTTATGCTCCTTTCCATTAAGGACAAGGCAAGGCAATGGATAGAGTCCGCACCTTTTCGAAAAACCCCCAGGCCGAGGATTGTCGCCATCTCCCGGATGGTAAAAGAGGATATGGTGTCGTTCTATAAAGTCCCGGAACAGGACATCGAGGTTGTGTACAACGGCATAGACACCGGCAAATACAATCTCCAAATGAGAGACCGCGTGAGAGGGCAACTGCGGGATAAATCAAACATAGGCCAAAGGGAAATAATATTCCTTTTTGTTTCCTATGACCTGAAAAAGAAGGGAATCATTCCGTTGATTGAGGCCTCCGGAAAGCTCAAGAAATCCGGCACTGATAACTTCAAGGTCATGGTACTGGGAGGAAACCCTTCACCCTCTACACAGAGACGAACCAAAAGCTACCATCTTGAAGATACGGTTATTTTCAATGGTTCCACAAAGCGCCCGGAGGAATATTATGCAAATTCGGATGTTTTTGTTTTGCCGAGCTTTTACGATGCCTGTTCCCTGGCGGTATTGGAGGCAATGGCCTGCGGCCTGCCTGTTATCACCACGGTTTACAACGGGGCATCCGGCATCATAACCCAGGGAAAGGAGGGATATATAATTTCCCACCCCCCGGATCCGGAAGAGCTTGCAGATGCGATGAAATCTCTGTTTTTACAAGAAAAACTCAAGCAAATGTCCCAAGCAGCGGCTGTCACGGGCAAAAGATATTCCCTGGAAAAAAACCACCGGGAGATGCTAAGAATATTTAATGAGGCCGCATTTTCCTGATTACACTGGTTGCAGCGAATGAACCGAGACCTTTGCAAAACATGACATGTTTTCTCATCCAAAAAAATGGTGGTACTTTTCTGTAGTGACTGTCATGAAGGGCGCTGTTCTTTCCCTGCTTTCCTGCTTATTGCTTAGCCCAAGTTTAACCCCATTTTTACGAAAAGCAACAAAAAAAAGGTATTTTTAG
>CAZZPR010000099.1:0-8708 GCA_964655655.1 uncultured Desulfobacteraceae bacterium
TATTTTCAGAATATTATCCCTCTTTTACATTAAAATTTAACTGCGAAACTTTAGTGTATAAGTTAATGCAGGTAATTTTTTTAAAGCAGCATTTTCCTGTTGCCCTGCTTTCCGGTTTATTATTTAGAATCCCAATTACTGAAAGGAATCCGCCCTCCCAAAGCCCTGCCCATTTCCTCAAGGCAATATCTATTACGCCCGAAGCATATGCCCTCATATTCGGGGTTTAAGTTTGATTGGCGATTTATGGTATTGCAAAATACCTCTCTTCTTTTTATAAACATGGAAACAAATTTTAAAATTTTTAATTAGAAAAGAAAAATGGCCATAAAAAAAGAAGAAATTTTGGATCTGTCTATTGAGAAGGTAATTTACGGGGGCAGGGGACTTGCAAGGAAAAACGGCATGGTAATATTTGTAAGCGGTACGGCGCCGGGCGACAGAGTGAGTTCAAAGGCCGTAAGGGTTAAAAAAGATTATGCAGAGGCAAAGGTGCTTGAGATTCTGGAGCCGTCACCCTTTAGGGTTAACCCCCCTTGCCCTTACAGCGATTACTGCGGTGGGTGCAATTGGCAATTCATAAGCTATGAAAAGCAGCTTGAATACAAGCAGGGATTTATAGAGGAGATGATTAAAAACACGGACAAGGACAAAGAATTTAGCATTAACCCCATAATTCCATCAAGTTTGACATTCGGTTACAGAAATAAGATGGAGTTTTCGTTTTCGGACAGGAGATGGATGTTGCCGGAGGAAAAAGGCCGGGAGGACAAAGAAAGAAATTTTGCCTTGGGACTCCATGTGCCCGGCACCTTTGAAAAGATTATAGATATTGATGGATGCCTTTTGCAGGAAGATAGAGGAAACGAGATTCTGAGGGCTGTTAAAGAATTTGCAAGGGATAGCGGTATTCCGGCGTACGGTGTTAAAGCGCATACCGGGTTTTGGAGATATCTTATGCTGCGCAATTCATATAAATTTGACGAATGGATGATCAATTTAGTTACAGCCAAAAAGGTTGATGGACCTGTTCAGGAGCTGGCCTCAGTCCTCGGGGAGCTGTTTCCCGAAGCATCGTCAATAGTAAATAATATTAACACCAGAAAAGGGGGAACAGCCATCGGGGAGACCGAAAGGGTCCTGGCAGGAGGTAAATACATAAAAGACAAGATAGGGGAATTCACCTTTGAAATATCCTCGAATTCCTTTTTTCAGCCCAACACACCCATGGCGGAGATATTATACAGGCACGTTAAAGACTTTTCATCTTTGACCGGTGGCGAAACCGTACTCGATTTGTATTGCGGGACTGGAACGATCTCTATGTTTCTGGCATTAGGGGCATCAAATGTAATAGGCCTGGATATTTCCCGGAGTGCCATACAGGATGCCCGAAGGAATTGCAGGATAAACGGTATAGAAAACTGTGAATTTTTGTGCGGGGACGCAATGAATATGTTGTCCATGATAAATAAGGTCCCGGATGTTTTGGTGATGGACCCCCCGAGGGCCGGCGTTCACAAAAAGGCAATAAGGCAGGTCCTTGATATGGCGCCTGAAAGGATTGTATACGTTTCTTGCAATCCCTCGACCCTTGCCAGGGATATTGCCCTTTTAGGCGAAAATTACTGTGTGCAAGAAATTCAGCCTGTTGACCTTTTTCCAAACACCCATCATGTGGAATCCGTTTCAAGGCTTAAAAGGGTAGTATAAATAAAATAGTCCCTCAGGCCCCGCATTTCCTAAAAGGTAAAATCCCGTTTTTTCCTTGCATTTTGATTTTCATTTTCCGGTTCAGACTTGTTTTTTTCAAAACATGGTATAAACTTGATGTCTTGGTCCGAGTTCAGTGATGTTGACACTATAATAGTGGTTGTTTAAAATGCACAGTGTATATAGATTCTGGAAAGAGAAAGGAGTTTGAAATGCCCTATACTATAGCAATGTCCGGTAAAGGTGGTACCGGTAAAACCACTGTTGCCGGTTTTCTGATCAAATATTTGCTGAAAAAGGGAAAGAAACCTTTATTGGCAGTAGATGCGGATTCCAATTCGAACCTGAATGAAGTACTCGGAGTAAACCTGGAGACCACCCTGGGTGAGGCAAGGGAAAGCATGAAGGACGGGGTGGTAGCCCAGGGAATGACCAAGCAGATGTACATGGAGTTGAAGCTGGCCGAATCCGTTGTGGAAGGCGAGGGGTTTGATCTTCTTGCCATGGGCAGGCCCGAGGGTGCAGGTTGTTATTGTGCGGCCAACAATCTCCTTTCTAT
Source organism: uncultured Desulfobacteraceae bacterium (assembly GCA_964655655.1). Lineage (GTDB taxonomy): Bacteria > Desulfobacterota > DSM-4660 > Desulfatiglandales > B25-G16 > CAZZPR01. The sequence continues at coordinate 2,273 of CAZZPR010000099.1, forward strand.
GTACCTTGAACAGCTTATAGATAATTACCCTTACATGGTTATGGATAATGAGGCGGGTATGGAGCATATAAGTCGTTTGACCACAAAGAGCGTGGATGTTCTTTTAATTGTTTCAGATTCTTCCGTAAGAGGTCTTGAGGCAGCTTCCAGGATTAACCGATTGGTGGACGAACTGAAATTAAGGGCGGAAAAAAGATATCTGCTGATAAATCAGGCGAGGGGTGAACTGCCTGAAAGCCTGGAGGAGGCAATAAAGAAACACGGTCTTTCCCTGGCCGGTACAATCCCGAAGGATGACCAGCTTTACGAGTATGATATGATGGGCAAACCCACGGCGGATTTACCGGAGGCTAACCCGGCGATTTCCGGTGCCTTTGATATCTTCGAAAAGATGATTGACACCGGGAATGGAAAATGACAAATATCAATATATTGTGGTTTTTAAAATATAAGTATGGTATATATTGATAAAAATACTTAACCGGCTCTTTTCCGTATCTATGTCAGGTTATGTGATGGCAGAGAACATTATCTGGCCCCATGGAATAAGGATAGAGTCTACGGAAAGGTTATCAGTCCGGATATAAAACTGAACCGGAACATGAAAAAGATACTTGTAACAGGTGGGTGCGGGTTTATCGGAAGCAACTTTATAAAATACATCCTCAAGCAAGCAGAAGACAGCCTGGTTATCAACCTGGACAAGCTTACCTATGCAGGAAACCCTAACAACCTTTCCGAAGTGGAAAAGGAATTCGCCCCTTCACGGTATATCTTCATTAAAGGCGATATATGCGACAAGGCGCTGTTGCGGGGCATATTCGGGAGATACGATATAGATTGGGTTGTAAATTTTGCGGCGGAATCGCATGTAGACCGAAGCATAAAGGAACCGGCTGAATTCCTGCACACCAATGTACTCGGGACCTTTGAGCTTCTTGAGGCCGCGAAACATGCCTGGCTTGATACAGGGACCGGTGCAAGCACAAAACGTTTTGTCCACATATCCACTGATGAGGTGTACGGGTCCCTTGGGGAACACGGCCTTTTTACAGAAGAAACAGTTTATGATCCATCCAGCCCTTATTCGGCAAGCAAGGCGGCGTCCGATCACCTGGTAAACGCCTACTACAGGACCTATTCCCTGCCCGCCATTATAACGAATTCATCCAACAACTACGGGCCCTATCAGTTTCCGGAAAAGCTTATTCCCCTAATGGTAACCAATGCTATAAGGGGGAAGAGGCTTCCTGTTTACGGGGACGGCGGGAATATCAGGGATTGGATCTATGTGGAGGATAATTGTTCCGCGATACTGAAGGCCATCCAGAGAGGGGTGCCCGGTGAAAAATATAACATAGGGGCGGATTGCCAGAAAAGGAATATAGACATTGTGCGGATGATATGTGATTACCTGGATGAGAGGATGGGTAAAGGCGGGGGCGCTCCCCGAAGGGACCTCATGGAGTTTGTTGAGGACAGGCCGGGACATGACCGCAGATATGCCATCGACGCGTCCAAGCTCAGGGAAAGACTCTTTTGGAGCCCTTCGGTAACATTTGATGAGGGGATAAGGCTCACCATAAGCTGGTATCTTGAAAATATGGCCTGGGTGGAGGACATTGAAACAGGCAGATACAGGAAACTGGAACCTGAAAGATGAGCAAGGACAACGCTAAAGGCATTGTTTTGGCTGGAGGGACCGGTACACGCCTCTATCCTATAACCATATCGGTGAGCAAGCAGCTCCTTCCTATTTGCGATAAGCCCATGATCTATTATCCCTTATCCATTCTCATGCTTGCAGGTATTCGTGAGATATTGATTATATCCACCTTCGAGGATTTGCCGAATTTCAAAAGGCTATTGGGCGACGGGAAACATCTTGGCCTTTCTTTTTCTTATGCCGTACAGCCCAGGCCGGAGGGGCTGGCCCAGGCGTTGATAATAGGAAAGGATTTTATCAAAAACCATCCTTCGTGTCTTGTATTAGGGGACAACATCTTTTATGGGCATGGATTCCTGGAGCCCCTTAGAAGGGCGGCGAGTAACCATGGGGGAGCCACGGTGTTCGGATACTGGGTAAAGGATCCGGAAAGGTACGGTGTGGTGGAATTCGACCGCAACGGCGAGGCCATCAGCATAGAGGAAAAACCCGAATTCCCAAAGTCCAATTACGCAGTGCCCGGTCTTTATTTCTACGACGAACAGGCCCCCTTTTTGGCATCTGAACTTGAGCCCTCGGAAAGGGGGGAGCTGGAAATAACCGATTTAAACATGGTCTATCTGCACCGTAAACAGCTTCGTGTGGAGAAGCTGGGGCGGGGGATTGCCTGGCTGGATACAGGCACCCTTGATTCCATGATTCAGTCCATTAACTTTATTAATGCAATTGAACAGAGGCAGGGTCTGAAGGTGGCTTGCCTGGAGGAGATTGCCTACAGGATGGGGTATATATCCGCAGAACAACTAGAGATGCGGGCATTGAAAATGAAAGGGAGCTCTTACGGCCGGTACCTTTTAGACCTTTTGGAAGAGAGGCCGGGGACTAATAGAAATCCGGGGTCCGCCGATGATCTTTAGCCCGTGTTCCGTTTTGCCCGAGGTAATTATAATTGAGCCGGACGTGTACTCGGACGATAGGGGTTATTTCATGGAGACCTATAATAAAAAAAAATTCGCACAGGGTGGAGTGCACGCGGTATTCGTACAGGACAACAGATCCATGTCTGCAAAAGGAATCCTGAGGGGACTTCATTACCAGATTAAACAACCCCAGGGCAAATTGTTGACCGTACTGAAGGGCCGGGTTTTCGACGTATGCGTTGATATAAGGAAATCTTCACCCAATTTCGGGAATTGGTTCGGCATAACATTATCCTCAGAGGAAAAGAAACTGGTCTATATCCCGCCTGATTTTGCTCACGGGTTTTGCGTGTTGACAGAGGCCGCGGAATTTTTCTACAAGTGCACTGATTTTTATGCACCCGCCTATGAAAGGACTATTAGGTGGGACGATCCGGACATAGGTATTGACTGGCCCATAAAGGATCCGGTGCTTTCCGAAAAGGACGCCGCAGGCGCAAATTTAAAAGATGCGGAATTGCCGCTTTGAGGAGGAAAATGGCCAAGCCCGTAAAACACCCCATAAAAAGAGAGATATGGGGTATATTTTTTTTGCTTCTGACCCTTATATTCGGGGGGAGCCTTTTATCTTACAACCCCACCGACCCGGTTTTTTGGGAAAAAGCTGTCCATATAACCCGGTGTGAAAATATTTTTGGTACCGTAGGAGCACACCTGGCCGGATTTCTGATTATGATAATCGGACTTTCCTCTTTCTGGACGGTACCATTGTTTATCTGCCTTTCCGTATGTTTTTTCAGGGGCAGACTTCCATCCAGACCGGTATTTATATTTATTAGCCTTGCCTTTCTGATATTATCATCCTCTGCCCTTCTTTCCCTTTACCTGCGGGACGGGATTTCCTATCACGGAATGACGGTCAACGGCGGGCTCACCGGTGTTTACGTATCCGAATTCAGCAGAACTGTATTCAATGATTTTGGCACTTACGCCCTTTTCATCACACTTTTTATTGTGTCGTTTATGGTCATTACCAGGTTTTCATTTGGGGGGCTTTTCCGGGTCGTATGGGCTTTATTCTATGATATAGGCGCATATTTGAATAACATGAGGGTGAAATATAAGGAAAGAAAAAGGAGGGCGGGGGCCAGAAAGAAGTCTGCAAAGAAGATTGAAAAGGCAAAACAGAGAAAGATGACCATTGTGGAATCGTTTTCCAAGGAGCCCGAACGGCCTGCCCAGGAGACATTCAATTTCATGAATGTATCCGGCAATTTCAGGCTTCCGTCGGTGGATCTTTTGGATGAGCCGCCGAAAGTACCGGATAAGGGGCTTGAAAAAGAGAGCCTGAAGATGAACGCCCTTCGTTTGGAGGGGAAGTTAAGGGATTTCGGGGTCGAAGGCGAGGTGGTGGAGATAACACCCGGACCGATAATAACCATGTATGAGTTCAAGCCCGCGCCCGGGGTAAAGATAAGCAAGGTATCCTCACTTGCGGATGATTTGGCCCTCAACTTGAGGGCCTATAATATAAGGATAGTTGCACCTATACCCGAAAAATCCGCCATAGGCATAGAAATACCAAATAACCAAAGGAAGACTGTTGCCCTCAGAGAGATACTGTCCAGCTCTACCTTCAGGGATTCTCAACACAAACTGACCATTGCACTGGGAATGGACATAGTTGGTCAGCCGGTGGTGACGGACCTTACCAGGATGCCTCACCTTTTAATAGCCGGCGCCACGGGAACAGGGAAAAGCGTATCCATTAACGCCATGATAAACAGCGTGCTTTTTAAGGCCTCCCCTGAAATGGTTCGCTTTGTTATGATAGATCCAAAGAGGATAGAACTCGCCCCCTACCAGGACATTCCGCATCTTCTGCATCCGGTGGTCAATCACCCCAAAGAAGCTACCAATGCACTTAAATGGGCCGTGGAGGAAATGGAAAGAAGGTACACCCTTCTTTCCGAAATGGGAGTCAGGAATATCAATGCATATAACAGGAATGTGCAAAAAGAAAAGAAGGCCGTTGAACCAGAAGTAAGCAAAAAGGTGGAAGAGCCCCTGCCTTATATCATCATTGTAATCGACGAATTGGCGGATCTCATGATGGTTTCGACCAAGGAGGTGGAGGGATGCCTTACCAGGCTTGCACAGATGGCCAGGGCAGCGGGGATTCATCTGATAATTGCCACCCAGAGACCCTCTGTGGATGTGCTTACAGGAATCATTAAGGCAAATTTTCCAACCAGGATATCCTTTCAGGTTTCCTCCAGGGTGGACTCCAGGACTATACTCGATTCCATAGGCGCAGAGCATCTACTGGGAGAAGGAGACATGCTTTTCATGCCCCCGGGTGTAGCCGGCCTTAAAAGGATACACGGTGCCTATGTTTCCGAGGAAGAGGTGAAGAGGGTAATCTCATTTTTAAAGGCCCAGATGAAGCCTGATTATGATTCCACCATAGCAAAAGAGATAGAGAGCACGGATGAAGAGGAAGAAGGACCCGGGGACGAGGACGATAAATACCAGGAGGCCGTGGATTTGGTGCTCCAGACAGGGCAGGCATCCATATCAATGGTCCAGAGGAAGCTCAGGGTAGGATACAACAGGGCCGCAAGGATGATCGAGGCCATGGAAAGGCAGGGTATTGTCGGTCCGTCGGACGGCAGCAGGCCCAGGGAAGTATTCGGAAGGAGATAGGCATATTGGAATTCAGATACCTGGTTGCGTCCTCTGTTTTTATCCTTTTTATAAGCTGCCTTTTGCCGGGCAGGGTATTTTCCGGGGATACGGTTTCCAGTGTAATCAACGGTATTGGGAATAGATACGGTGAGATGGAGGGGCTGACCGTCCGATATTCCAGGGAGGCCATCAGCAAATCCATGTCCATGCTGGAACCCTCGGAAAGACATGATCTTGCCAGTGGAAGAATCTATTTTCGCCCTCCTCATTATCTGCGCCTGGACCAGTCCTCTCCCAGGGAAGAATTGCTTGTGACCGACGGGAAAACACTCTGGTGGCACATACCCTCCAAGAACCAGGCCTTCAAATACGATGCCGGAGATTTCGGCAGGGAACTCAGGCTTTTGAGCGATGTTTTTACTGGGTTAAAGGATGCAAAGGAGAAATTTGAGATAACGCTCGGCGATGCATCTGAGCCGAATATACGCCGGCTTGTACTCAGGCCTGAAACGCCGTGGGAGGATATAGACCATCTGGAAATCCTGGTACACGAGGAGAACTTTGCCCTCACCCAGGTGGATATACTTAATGAGATAGGGGGGGTCACAAGATTCAGGTTTGATAAATGGAGGCAAAAGCATCTGGAAATCAGTTTTTTTTCTTTTTCCCCTCCTGCTGATATGGAGTTGATAGAGAAATAGGCTATAACCTTGCCACGGCTAATCCAACCCATGTAGATCAGGGTATCTCATTCTTTTAAACGAAAGAAACGCTCTGAAACCAAGGCGGACTGCTGGTTGGGATTAAACCCAGGTTGTGCAGCAGCCAACTACTGCGGTCTGAAAAACCTTGCTGTCCCGACTTGCCGGGACTCCGCAATTTTGATCCTCAACATATTTATGAATATGCCTGCGGTTCAAAATTGCTCCAAATTTGCGTCTCGCTTGGGTTTTTCAACCCTCGCTACGATGTCTACTGCACAATCTGGGCTAAAAACAAGTAAAGGATTGGGGGCTATGGGAAAACATTTTCCTGGCTTAACGCATCTCTCAAGAAGCTTAAGTTAGCCATAAGGGTTCCAAGCCTTTTCCCGCCCTCAAGCATCTACTTATACTAAGTTGCAATCATAGATAAACTAATGTATAATTTTCTCTGATTTAAC
>CAZZPR010000100.1:0-8702 GCA_964655655.1 uncultured Desulfobacteraceae bacterium
AGCGCAAGTTACTTTCCATTATAATGCCGACGTGTCGGCATAGCGGAGCTTTTTATTATCAAACTCTCGGTACGGATATTCCGGGCTTCAAAGTAGCCGTATATCACTACAGAAACCGCTATCAAGACAGAGATGATAAAATGAATTCTGGATGAAGGAACTAAAAATTTAAGGTCTTTGCCGGAAATAAATTCTATTGTATGGCTTATAAAGCTGTGCAGGTCCAATATTAGGGAAAAGGAAATAAATAAGAAGGCAAGGCCCATCCATGTATATCCAGTGTGGGCAGTCACTCTGGCCAATAAAAAAAGGCCCCTGGTTTCGAAAATCCTCACCAGAACAGGTGCACTTATCATTATTAACATAAACGCTATGAGGATAGTTGATTTAACCACCCCCGGATCTAAAGAGAACTTGATCTTTAGGAAGATATAGAGATGCAGCAAACCGTATAAAAGAAAGAAGATCAGAAGAAACATAATCATGGAAACTCGTTCATAAATTTATCTTTGTTGAGGTTGTATACATTTAAAAACTTCCTACTGACTGGGATTTCAAGCATAACCTATATAATTTATCCAGTCTTCAGAAAAAAAGTCAATTTAATGTCCCGAATTCACCGAAAGATTTAACGGTAAATTCCCTTTTTAGAAGCCGGGGAAGGGTTGGTAAGAAGGGTAAGGCAATATCTATGGAGTAAATCCCGAATATTTCGGGCACTGCCAAACCCTGTGGTATTTCTTTTTGAGGTATTGGCTTTCGGAATCAGGCGGGGATTTGACTTGTTTGAGAAGTTAGTTCAGGTTTACTTCTTTTTCCGGAAAATCAGAAACTTTTATTGGTTATGATGGATTTAATAATGTTTAACCCAGATTGTGCAGTAGCCATCTGCTGCAGCCTGAAAACCTTGCTGTCTCGATTTGTCGAGACTCCAAATTCGCGTTTTGCTTGGGTTTTTCAACCCTCGCCACGATGTCAACTGCACAATCTGGGTTTTATTATTCTATATTTTACGAGTCCGTCATATTTGCATCGATTTTTGTTTTATGGATGCGCATTGCAACCCTTTTCAAAAAGAGGTATTATTTTTAGTCTTGAAAAAAAGATAAACTAATGTTCTTTTTTGGAAATGAAAGATATGCCGGCAAAAGTGAAACGCAAGAAACCGAGCAGGGGAAAACTTGGATATGAATAGCAAGGTTCTGGAAGATCTTTTAGATAAGGTAAGGGAAGGCAGCATTGAAGTCAAAGAGGCTGTTAATAGGCTTAAGTGCATGCCTTTTGAGGATACGGGGTTTGCATCCATTGATCACCACAGGGAGTTGAGAAGGGGATTCCCGGAGGTGATATACGGGGAGGGGAAAAGGGCCGAAGATATAGTAAGAATAATGGAAAATATGATTAAAAACGAGGAAAATGTTCTGGTTACCAGGCTGGGGCCGGAAAAGGCGAAATTAATCGGAAAACGTTTTCCCTCCGGCAATTACCATGCCCGTTCCGGCGCACTTACCGTGTCGGTCAGGCCCCTTAATAAAAAGGGAAAGGGCAAGATACTGGTTGTAAGTGCGGGTACTGCTGATGTTCCGGTGGCCGAGGAGGCTGCGATAACCGCGGAATTCATGGGAAATGAGGTTTCAACCATATTCGATATAGGGGTTGCAGGCTTGCACAGGGTATTTGGTAACCATGATAAAATCTTGGAGGCCTCTGTTGTTATAGTAGTAGCCGGGATGGAGGGTGCATTGCCCAGTGTAATAGGGGGACTCGTGGATAAACCGGTTATAGCGGTTCCAACGAGCGCCGGTTACGGTGCTTCCTTCGGCGGACTTTCCGCACTTTTGGGTATGCTGAACAGCTGTGCCTCAGGTGTAACCGTGGTGAATATAGACAACGGTTTTGGAGCTGGGTATGCAGCAAGTCTTATAAACCATTTGTAACTGTACTTTTTAAAAATCAATTTCTGTTTTCCAGGCCTTCAATGTATTCGGCAGCAAGGCCAACACCGTCCTCCTTTTTCATGGTATCTCCAATAATTTTCGCCTTTTCCGCCATGGCCGGGGAGCCAATCACCGCCCTTATTTCTTTGGCGAGGTTTTCGGGAGTAAGGGACCTTCTGCGCAGGGTCCTGCGGCAAATGCCCAGGCGATTTAACTCTCTGCCCCAGAATTCCTGGTCCGCGGCGTGTGCGACTACAATGGAAGGGCAGCCGGAGATAGTGGCAGCCTGGGTTGTTCCGGCGCCTCCGTGATGCACTACCGCTGAGCAGTGAGGAAATATTTCGTTGTGGGACACATTGGTCACCCGGTAGATATCCCGATATTCGGGAACTCCCTCTATTTTTTCCCACGGCGCTTGTATAACGGCCCTGCACTCTGCAATGCGGGCCGCCTCTATCATAAGGAGGGCGGTTTCCCTGTTGAAATCCAAGCAAGGGAGATCCGGCATCATGCTGCCAAATGTCATGTAAACAGGGGCGGGGCCTGAGTTGAGAAAAGAGCCTAGCTCTCTTGGCATTTCCGGTTTCTGCATCCGATCAGGCATGTTGAAAAACCCGCACACCCTGTGATGATATTTCCAGTCCAGAGGTTGGGGGCAGAAACATTTACTGACCGCCACCAGATTTAGCAGACCGGATTCCCATGCACCGCCGAGCACCTTTTTTACATCCGGGGCACCTTCTTTGGCCCTCAACCGGTTTATATCCCGCTTAAAATAGATATCAATTATTATCTCTCCCAGTTTCCACCATAAGATATTCATCCAGGTTCCAAGATACGGAGCACCCATGGGTGTAATGTGGCGTGAGGGAACATTGGTGTGGCACAGGCTAACGGAGACAAAAGGCCTGTTTGACATTTCCGCGGCCAGGTTTAGAGGATGGAGCAGAAAGTGCCCTACTAATATATCGTTTTCCATACACAGCTTCTTTGAGGAAGCATAGATCTTCTCTGCCAGGGGGTTAAAAAAGTCGTCAAGGATCAGCTTTAGCTGTTTGAGGGAGCCTTTTGTTTCAAGTATGCGGAAGAATTTTTTGATATATTCTCCGGTATTATGAGAAAAAACTCCTTTGCCTGCATATGAGGCCCTGAGGTCATATCGCTCCAAAAACGGGTCATAACACCTGTTGTCTATGCTGGCGATTGAAAGGGTTACCTCGTGGCCTCTGGATTTTAAACCAACAGCCAGGGCGATAAAAGGACGAATATCACCCTCTGTCCCCCAGGTTTGTATACCGATCCGCATATGGATACCCGATACCTTTTATCTATTTTTGACGGTCTCGTAAAAAGTTTTTAATGTTGAATGTAAAGGGAAGATGGCTATTAAATGAGAATAGGTAAAGGAAATCATAATGTCAATGGCCCAAAAACTTGACAATAGTGCTTTTTTTCATAAACATACCATATAGTAATTATTTAGTTTGACTCTTAAAATAAAACCTTAAGTTAATAGAGTTGAGTTTAATAGGCTCCATTTAGGATAAAAATACGGAAAATTGACGATGAAAAAGAAAAATAATATATTTGCGGAAGCGGAAAGAACGGTTGGTGCCCTTAAATTCGGTGATCATATCTGCTGGATCTTTAAGACTGATCAAGAATTCACCGCAATGCTCAAGGCTTTTCTGGACAAGGGGCTGAAAAGCGGAGAAAAGGTGCTTTACATTGCGAGCAGCCATGGTGTTGAAGGGGTGGTGAGTTTGCTGCGCGGTGAACTTCTGAATGCGGATGTATTAATGAAAAAAGGTGAATTGGAGGTGATTGATTCAGGGGAATCATACACCAGGGACGGATTATTTGATCCCGATGCCATGATTAGCCTTTTACAGGGGGAATTAGAAAGGGCGTTAAAGGATGGATATACCGGGCTGAGGGTAACAGGGGATATGTCCTGGGTGCTCAGAGGCGTACCGGGTTCGGAAAGACTTTTCGAGTATGAGGCAAAGGTGTTTAATTTCCTTTACGGGAGTAAATGCGTAGCCCTTTGCCAGTATGACAGGCGAAGATTCAAACCCGGGATGCTTCTGGATACACTGGCTGCCCATCCCCTGGTTGTTATTGGAGTGGAGTTTTTTGATAATTTTTATTATGTGCCGCCTGATGAAATTTTGGGCTCCAAGCCTGATGAAGCAAGGCTGGACAGATACATATACAACCTCAGGGAAAGAAAAAACCTGGAAACAGGATTTATAGAGAGCGAACAGTTCAGCACCAGCCTTCTGAATAATTGCCCCAATCCCATACTGGTTATCAATCCGGATACGGCTATAAGATATGTAAACCCCGCCCTGGAGGAATTAACCGGCTTTACCTCCGAGGAGCTGATCGGCAAAAAGGCCCCTTATCCCTGGTGGTCAGAGGAGACAATTCATCGTAGCGCCGAGGATTTCAAAATGGCTTTAAGGCAGGGAATCAGGAGAATAGAGGAACCTTTCAGGAACAAAAAAGGAGATGTATTTTGGGCCGAGGTCACCGGCACCCCGTTGAAAAAGGATGGAACAATACGAAATTATTTCTCCGTATGGATAGATATAACCCAGCGGAAGCAGGCCGAGGAAAATTTGCGCAGGAGTGAGGAGAAGTACCGGTTGCTTGCCGAGAGGTCCAAAGACCTTATATGGACTACGGATTCAGAAGGAAAAATTCTCTATTTGAATTCGTCGTGTGAAAAGGTTTTGGGCTACAGGTCCTCCGAGGTGCTGGGAAAGTCATGTTTCAATTATATTACAAAGGAATCCGTACAACGGGCATGGAATCTCAGGCCTTTGTTTTTGGATCCCAGGGCCGAAATTCCCAACACCGAGCTGGAATACATCAGTAAAGACGGCGGGTTGGTTAAAGTGGAAGTATCCTTTTCCATGATCAGGGATAAAACGGGAAATCCTCTTGTAATACAGGGCACGGCCAGGGACATAACTGAACGAAAACAGATGGAGGAGGCCCTGAGGCAAAGCAGGGAAGAAATCCGGCTGACATTGGAGAACGCCCCGCTGGGTATAGGCACTTTATATCCGGATGGAAGATTCCGTAGCCTGAATCAGGCCTACTGTGATATGCTGGGATATAGCATTCAGGAATTGTCGAACATGGCCTTTGATGACATCACCCATCCGGATGACAGGGAGAAGAGCCGCCGGATCTTTCAGGAGTTGCTCGACGGAAAAGTCGGCAGTGTCGATTTTGAGAAAAGGTACATAAGAAAGGACGGCACGGTGGTGGAGGTGATCCAGTATGGGGGAGTGGTCAATGATTCCGAAGGTAAGCCTGCTTTCATAATAGGCCTTGCCGAAGACGTAACCGAAAGGAAAAGGCTGCATTTTCAGTTCCAACAGGCCCAGAGGATGGAATCTCTCGGAACCCTGGCCGGAGGAATCGCACATGACTTTAATAACCTTTTGATGGCCATACAGGGCAATGCCTCACTCATGCTTCTTAAAGCCGATTCCCGCGATCCCGCTTACCATAGGTTAAAGAGCATAGAGGAATCTGTAAAGAGCGGGGCGGAACTCACCAGACAGCTATTGGGGTTTGCAAGGGGCGGAAAATACGAGGTAAAGCCCACAAATATTAACCTTCTTATGAATAAGACCTCCGGGATGTTCGGTCGAACCAGGAAGGAGATCGAGATCCATAGAAAATTACAGAAAAATCCCTGGATTGTTGAGGTAGATCAGGGCCAGATAGAGCAGGTGCTGCTAAACTTTTATGTAAATGCATGGCAGGCAATGCCCGAGGGAGGTGACTTGTACCTTCAGACCAAGAACGTGGTCCTGGGAGAAAATTACGTAAAGTCCTTTAACCTCAGGCCGGGGAGGTATATGAGGATATCGGTTGCGGATAATGGTGTGGGAATGGATGAGAGGACAAGACAGAGGATATTCGAGCCATTTTTCACGACTCAGCAGATGGGAAGGGGCACGGGCCTGGGCCTGGCTTCCGTATACGGTATTATAAAAAATCATAATGGCATAATAAATGTCTACAGTGAGCCGGGTCAGGGTACTGCCTTTAACATCTATCTTCCATGCTCGGAGGAAGAGATTCTCGAGGAGAAAAGGCCCGGGGATGCATTAATTAAAGGTTCAGAGACCGTTCTTCTGGTGGATGACGAGGAGATGATCATAAATGTGGCAAGGGATTTTTTAGAGGCCCTGGGCTACCGGGTAATAACAGCCGGGGGAGGCAAGGATGCCCTCAGAATTTATAAAAATAACCGGGATAAAATTTCACTTGTCATACTGGATATGATCATGCCGGAAATGGGAGGAGGAGAGACCATCGACAGACTTAAAGAGATCGATCCCGGGGTGGCTGTACTGCTTTCCAGCGGATACAGCATGGAAGGAAGGGCCGGGGATGTAATAAAGAGGGGCTGCAGGGGTTTTATTCAAAAGCCCTTTGATATAAAGGAGTTGTCCAGGAAGATAAGGGAGGTATTAGACGCCCCGGATTTATCAGGTTCGGATTAAATCCCCGCCGGGCATCAATCGAAAACTAATCTCTTTTTCATAATTTGCTTGCAAAATTTTTTATATGGTTTTATTCTAAGATACCGAAAAAAATAAATTTTTTATAGGTGCATTGACTTGTAGAATGTTAGTGTATATCTTGTTTTAAAGAAAAAATTAAGGGAAAGAATAAATCGGGGTATGTTCGTATACTTATACAAACAGTTTCAAAAACCTCCCATAAATATTTTTTTTAAATAATAAGTAACACCAAGGACCTTTCAAGGCAGAAGGAAAATCGGATATTGTTAATTGTTCATCAAGGGAAGACACAAGGTTAGAAAACAACAGTGAATTTATCGCTGATCTTAAAAAAATTAACCGCACAAAAGAGGCGAATAATCTGGTTTATTAACCTTTCCCCTTTTCAGCCTTTCCCTTTTTTCTGTTGATTTGAATCTACAACTAAATACGGTTTTAAAGGGATTTTCCTGTTGACAATGCAGTGGATCCAAAAAAACAGTGCTTGGTCCCTAAACGTCTTTTTGGAGGTATAAAAAAGGTTATGCTGGAAAATATTCAGATAGATCCAAAATTCAAAAGCGGCAACAATGCCAAGGATGATCACAAAAAAGATGATTATTACAAAGAATGGTCATCCAATGTTAATAAGAATGCCTTGCTGGCTCATTTCGAAAACATGGCAGGTTTTCCGCTTCTTTCTCCCGAGGAGGAAAAGCAGCTTGCCAGAGAGATACAGAAATGCCAGGGCAAGATGCTGGACTTGTTTTTGAAGATACCTTGCACCAGTAAAATCGTGGAAGAAACAAAGATTAAGATAGGGCGCGGCGGAAAAAACCGGGGCGAGCTTATGGAGAAGGTTCTAAGCCATCTCAAGAAGATAAAAAAAGAGATGGCAAAAAACGGGAAGGCGGGGTTTTTGCTGGAAGATTTTCTGCAGGTGGAATTAAGTTTTCGTCAAACCTCCGGCAGGATGGTGGAAGCGAATCAAAAGCTGGTTCTGGCAATAGCAAGGAAATACGCAAACAGGGGTATACCGCTCCTGGACCTTATACAGGAAGGCAATATTGGCCTTATGAGAGCAGTGGTAAGGTTTGATCCTGACAAGGGCTACAGATTCGGTACCTATGCGTGGTGGTGGATCTGGCAGGCAGTGCATATGGCAATAAAGATGAAGGGAAGGATAATACGTATACCCGTCAGCATGCAGGAGGCACAGCAGAGGTACCAGAGATATATGGATTCCGTTGATAAAGAAACTTCGGAATTGCTCCCTGAGCAGATTATGGAAAAGGCAGAGATTTCCCAGCACCAGTTGGAGCTGGTTCAGCATCCAGTCAGGGATCCGATTTCCCTTGATCTGCCGATAGGTGAGGGAGAGAGAAGCCTGCTCGAGCTTCTTCCATACGAGGAAAGTGAGTCTCCCTCTGAGGCTATTATGCAAAAAGAGATTTCCGAAAAATTAAATGACACCCTAAAAATACTCACACCCAGAGAAGAGAAGATTATCAAGCAGAGGTTCGGCATCAATCATAAAAGGGATTATACATTAGAAGAGATAGGCAAAATTCTGGGAATTTCCAGGGAAAGGGTAAGGCAGATCGAAAAAAAGGCCCTGGAGAAACTCAAGAGGGCCAGGAAAAAGAATGTGTTTACAGACCTTGGGGTCAATGGAGGATAATAATTTCTGTAAAAAGGAAAGGAGGACGGGGAATTGGCCAATGACCTTAAAAAGAGGCGAAAAAAAATAAACAAACACAAACATAGGAAGTTCCTAAAAAGAAATCGTCATAAAAAGAAGGATAAGTGATCCATTATGTGAAATGTGGTTTACAGAGAGCACCCTTTACACCCGGATTGGGCAGTAGCACCCTGTTGCGCAATCCGGGTAAACTAGTAATCGGGTGTGAATTATTAGTATTTTTAAAATAGAGAAAGTTTTTTTAAAAATTTTAGAGTTTGGTTATGTTGATAAAAAGCCCCTGATTGTTGATAACGTCTTTAACCTGCCGAAACCAATTATAATTTATGATCTTTCCACTTCCTTTTTGATAAAGGCTTTACAAGCTTCCTGTCAATTATAGCTTAAATATTAGCCTGTTAGGCCTGTTCAAAATTTATAGCGGTACGGATAATTATTTTGCATAAATCCGGGGTTGACTGCATTCCCGGTGATATTTTAACTGGAGTTTCAGAGATGAGCGGCAAAAAAAGCCGCATATTGCCGTGTGGC
>CAZZPR010000101.1:0-8108 GCA_964655655.1 uncultured Desulfobacteraceae bacterium
AAGAAATGGAGGTATCCTTATGAAACTATCCAGCCAAATCAAACCTATAAGCTACCTGAAGGCTCATGCGGCTGAAATCCTAAGAAAATTGGGTGAACAGCGAGAACCATTGGTCATCACCCAAAATGGCGAAGCCAAGGTAGTTTTACAGGACATCGAGAGCTACGAGCAAACTCAGGAGACAATGGCCCTCTTGAAAATGCTAGCCCTTGGGATGCGCCAAATTGAGGAAGGTAAGCTCTTGCCCGCTGAGGATGTGATAAAACGGCTGCGCGAAGGGCAGGAGGCCCGGTGATGGTATTCGCGGTTTTGCTGACCAGTGACGCGGCACGCGATCTTGACGAGATTTATAATTATATTGCTCTCCATGATTCTCCCCAAAAAGCCAGCTACGTTCTGGAGCAGATCGAGAAAGTGTTTTCCAGCCTGTCTGAGTTCCCCGAACGGGGTGTCTATCCGAAAGAATTGGTGGCGCTGGGGATTCGCGAATACCGAGAGATCTTCTTTGAACCTTATCGCATTGTTTACCGAGTTATGGACAATATCGTGTACGTTCTTCTTATCGTTGACGGCCGTCGTGACATGCAGTCCCTGATGCAACGGCGATTGTTGAACGTGTAGGGAGGATGGTCGCGGTAGGAATGCGGTTTGCCCCGCACCCCCCACACAGACCCCGGCGTGCGCTACTAGCGCACCGGGCTCCTGCCTGCCCTATTTTGGGCCGCGAAGCGCCCAAATTCGATAAGCCGTGTTTTATCACGATGCAGCTGCTCCAGGCCAAACTGGGCAAATCGTTTGCGCAATTCGGCAAGGAACCGCTCGGCCCCGGCTCAATACTGGAAACCTACGACACGGTCATCCGCGAAGCGGACGACTACTGCGTCACCTCGCGCATGAGTACTTCGCCATTTCTGGACCCACAGGTCAATACATGGTGCAGGCATATATTGGCCAGCAAGGGACTAATGCTGCCCCCTTGAACCGTACCCACCTCCCTGAGTATTCTCTTTCCTTCTTCCAGCACACCTGCCTTCAGCCATTTTCGGATGAGACGCACGATGCGCCGGTCTCCAATGAGGTGCTCGATGAAGTTCACCAACCACTCGTGGCTGAGGGTATCGAAAAACGCCCGAATGTCGGCATCGAGTACCCAGTTCACCTTCTTCGTCATGATGCCGACCGATAGGGCATCTACGGCGTGATTCGGGCTACGCCCCAGTCGAAATCCATACGAGAAACCGAGGAATTCCTGCTCGTAGATCGCCTCTAACACCGCAACACCGCCCTTTGGACGATCTTGTCCTCCAGTGAGGGCAACCCTATTGGTCTTTGACGACCATCCGGCTTCGGGAGGTGTCTCCTGCGCACAGGTTTGGCCCGGTACGCCCCCCGCTTCGGCCGCTCGGAGAGATCTGGAAGATTCCCTTCAAGATCCTCTCCATAGTGCTTCCATGTCTCACCATCAATCCCTGGTGCTGCAGTATTTTTCAGGGAATTGTAACCCGTGCGCAGCTGGTTGACATCGTAGACATGGTGCAGGAGCGTAGTGAACCGCTGCTTCCTATCCCTCGTTGCTGCATGACATACCCGTTCAAGCGCGCTGGGCACGCTGGTCCGGCCCTGTGGCCGGGGCGTGGTACGCTTGGGCGGGTTCCCCTTGGCCAGCCCCCTTCCCTCACTCACCTCCGCGGCTCTTTTTTGAGCCTTGTTCGGTGAGCTCCCCGGTACTATGGGGCTGCCCGACTTCCCATATTCGTTCATCATCGTCGTATGTCCTTGGACTTCTCGATGCGGCCTTTGCTCCCCTCTGAGCAAAGGCAAACATGGGATTTCCCGGTTCCCGTGCGAGGTGTTTCCGTGCGTGCTCAAGGTCTTCGACCGCGCAGGGTCCTAGTATATCTCGCGCTAGCGATATGCCCGGTGTTGCCTTCCGCATTGTCCCACCACGTCAGCACCCTGGACTTTAATAGGATTTCACGGCTCAATACTCGGCCCGTAGTTACCCCTGTCAACGCTTCGCTAGTCTTGTTGCCGCTACCAGCGCATGACTCGGGGCCGGTGTGGGTCGCTACTCCTTCACCGTATGGCTCTTTCATCCACTACACCTTGCCGGTTTTGACCGGCGCTCTCGGGACAATCCTATAACCTCCTGTCAAGTAAAAAAATAAGATACTGAAAAAACAAAGTCGCAAACCCCTCACCCTTTAGGTAAGTTTGAAGAGGGCACATTGGTTCCAAAACACTATTTTATACACTTTCGGGAAGGAAAAAAACGAGGCACCTGCTGGTATTAAAAAACCAGGGCAATTAAACTCCGCATTCGGGCGGGCAGCATGTAGGCCCCTTCTCAGATTTCCCCCGCGGGGCTTACAAAGATGCCCGATTAAGTTTGGTTGATTACTATTGCTCATCTGCCATATTTATGATATAAATACCCAAAATCAACCGTATGTTACCCGCTCATCTCTTAAACAGGCCTTAGCTCCTGTGAAACTGAAGATCCTTTAAAAATATTCGAAAAACTCGACCCCAGGCTCCTTGATCTTGTCAGGGACACCAACCCATTTGCCTTTGCGGATGGTACTCTGCCCAGAAAGATCAAGTCCCTGGTTGCCATGGCCTTGGATTCGGCTAATGGAACTGTGGAAGGGACAAGAGCCTTGGCCGGCCAGGCAATAAAGGCAGGGACCACAAAAGAAGAAATCGTGGAAACAATCAGGGTGGCCCAATACATTAGCGGGGTGGGCAGCGTTTATACCTCTGCTGACGCCTTCGAGGAGTTGTTTTAGTAAGAAATTTAAGAAAAATTCGGAGCATACCTTTATCTGCCTTTTGCTCCACCGGCTTTCCCACCGCCTCCGCGAAACTGTCTCCTTCCCTTGCCGCCGCCTCTGCCTTTAC
This sequence comes from uncultured Desulfobacteraceae bacterium, assembly GCA_964655655.1. GTDB lineage: Bacteria > Desulfobacterota > DSM-4660 > Desulfatiglandales > B25-G16 > CAZZPR01. Next base: position 2,902 of record CAZZPR010000101.1, read on the forward strand.
CCCTTCCTCTTCCCCGGCCCGTGCCTCTTCCCTGCGGATTGCCTTGCGAACCCTCCTTAAAGGCCTGAACCTGCTCTGTTACGAGATTGCGAAATCTTGCGGAGAGATAGGACCACATTTTTAATACTGCAGTGGTTCCAGCCTCAACAATGGCTTCAGTATTGTCCTCGGCTCTTTCCGGATTGCCTTGTTCTCCGGTTCCCTGTTTATCCCCTGATGTCCCCCGTTCTCGTTCATAAGATTCTTTCCGTGCATCCTTTTTGATGCCTGGTTCTGAGGACAGTAAAGGCTTCAGAGCCTCGTATGCCCGATTCAATTCCTTTAGTTTTTCTTCCGCCTTTTTCCTGAGCCGGGGATTGTGGGAAAAGCGGTCCGGATGCCAGATATTGACCAGGTCTCTATAGGCCTGATTGAGATCATCCAAGGAGGTGTCAGGGGGCAGGCCGAATATCTCTAAATATCTTTTATTGCTCATTTGCACATAAACCTTTGATCAAGGATTAACCCTGATCAACACTTAAGAACAATTAGGGTGCAACCTTTTGGATAATACGCCCATCTCCGCCCAAGAGGTAGATTTGAAAGCCGTTTTTTGAGGCGCGCTCTGCAATATCTTCATATAGGATTGCCTGTGCCTGATATTTCAGATTCTGCTCCTTTGACAATCCTACCATCCCCTGTTCAGCCTGTTCCTTATCCGGAAAGACAGGGATGAAAGATATCTTGTTCTCGTCATCGTACTGACCCAAAAACTGCTCTTTTCCATCGGGATCTTGCACGATTACCCACACCCAAAGTTCTTCATTATTATTTTCTTCCATGTTTTTCACCTTTCTTTCATAACTCAGATGGTCGAACCCCTTGAATCGTCAGACCAGGTCATCCCTTGTTGATCCATTTCCTTTTCCTATTTTAAAACCCATTGATGGACGGTCGCTGCGCCCAGCCACACTCCAAAACTGGAGGCAAGTACTACCGGCAGTGGGAGATGCTTTTTGAAACAGAAATAAGCCACCACAAAGAAGAGGATGCTGGGCAGGATTCCCCAAAGGGCGCCTTTGGAGAAGTCCTGCATAATCTCCGGGTCGCCCTTGTTTTCCAGATACATCCACACAAGGACGAGGGCGCCGGTAAGGGGCATGACACCGATCAGACCGGCAGCCGATGGCAATTTCTTCCCGATTTCCGTTGCGACAAGAATGACGGCCACACTGAGAATTGCTTTGATCAGGATTTGCATAATTTCTTCTTGTCCAACGGACTCTTCGACCTCAGCGGTTAGTTTTCGGCTGAGAAATCGGGGTTGGAATTATGTTCATTTGTGGAGAACAATCTTTATATACTTCGAAAATGGTTCAAAATCTCTATCTGTAGTAAATATCGATCATCACAATAGCGAAGCCTCATTTCAAGGATAAAATGACCGCAAAGACTCTTGTTAATTGCTAATCTTTTACAACGGAACTGAACCGGGACAAAAGCCTTGTTTTTTCCCAGCCGTATTTATCTTCCAGCCCCACGTAAAACCAGAACCCCGGATCGGAATTGAACTCAAAAAGTCCGTCCGCCACCGCAACCGACCACCCATTTTTGTTCAGGGAAACCGATTCCCTGACCTCGGTTTTCCCTGGCCCGGCGTCTTTGGATGTATATATATTGAGGACCTGGCTGGCCTGGATTCTGGCCATGTTAAAGGCCATTAACTTGCAGGCAACTTTGGATCCCGGCTTAATTGCCTTTAATTCCTCTATGCTCAGTGCATTTTCCGCGGCCAGCGTAAACAGTTCTTCGAAGGGAAGGTTTTTAAGGAATTTCAACGACGGCAGGCGGTTCCCCGGTGAAACCATAAACCGTATATCGGAATATTCGGGATAATGGGGTACTGCTGCGGCCTGCCGGACATATATAACGTTGTCGCCTATAAGGTAATCCGCTGCAACAATAAGAAACAACTGGCGGCCTATGCTGTCTTCGAGCTTGTACACGGCCTGCATCCGGCGATGAAAGGGATCTTCTCCCGGGGCCTCGTCCTTGCGCACGCTGATCTGCCTTAAGGCAAACCTGGAAAGATCCATATCTATCGCTCGTTCAAGGGGCTTGATCTGGGGATCAAAGAAAACGGTTCCGGTCGCACCTCCTTTAAGGCCCTGGAGGCGATAAAACACTCCCTGCAAAACAGCCGAGAGATCCAGCCGGGCCTGCCCCAGGTGGGCCGGTTTTGACGGATCCGGCAATTGGGTTTCGGAGACAGCGGATTCTTTCGGGGGCATGGATACTTCTTTATCCGCCTGCTTGGGTTCCGGGGCCTGCTGCTCCATTGCGGGTTCTATACCGGGCCCGGTTTCGGTCGAAACACAGCCCATAAAGCCCATCATCAACAGGACCAGCAATAAAAATCCCGCATGGCGGTATGAAAAAATAAGTTTATACATTGAAAGGACTCCTTTATAGTTTATTCAATAAATCAAAATCCGGCGGTGCCGCTTTGATCATGCTGGAAAAATCCGGGGCGTTTAAGGTTTTTCCGGATGCCTTGTCCTGGGTAAAAAGATTTTCAACATCCTGTGCAAAATTTTTGCATCGGGATTTGATAAAAGAGCCTAATGCAGCCTTCTGTGTAGGCAATGTCTTGGTCATGGAATCCACGAATACCCTGTTCATGGTCTCTCTTGCGAGCTTTGCGCCGCCGCCTGCACGGCTTATTTTTAGCGCCGCTGCAACCGCCCTTTCCCGAGAGGCCTTCAAGGCACTCTTCCCCAAAGCGCCTGATGCCAGCTTGCCGCCCAATTTCCCGGCCCCGAATTCCACCAGGGACGCCTTGGCACCCTGGAACAGGGATTCGGAAACATCGCCGCTCTTCCAGATTAATTCCTCGGAGGCCGCCCCGATGCCCTCGGCTGCTATGTCCGCAGCTTCAAAGGAGGCCATGGTGGTTACCAGTGCCGGGCACAGGGTTCCGGCACTGTAAATGCAGCCGGCGGCAAGGAAACCCACTTTCACAAGGGTTATGCCCGCACCGGCGTAATCAAGAACGGTTTCCGTGTAATCTCCGGCAAAGTTGTAAATCTTATCTTCAAAGGCGTTTCTCTCTATAAGCTCAATATCCGTATCCTTTTTGAAGTATTTGATCTCCTCCAGAAGCTCGTTCCTTGAGACCGGCTCCAGTTTACTGGCCACCCTGATCAGGCCGTTTATCTCATCCAGTTGACGGTCTATGTCGCTGTTGGCCCTGGCAAGCTTAAGCCGCAGAAACTTTTTTGCAACCGTCCGTTCCGCGGGAGTGAGGCGCTTGTAGTTCTTGGCGTAGTCTTCCTTGGTGCCCGCCAGAAAAACGATGGTATCCATATCGATCTTTTTCCCGAGGCTTACAGGCTCCTTGCTTGCCACCGACGGAGCAGGTTTATTATAGGCCAGAAGTACCGGGTGGTTTGCTATCTCCCGGGCGGCCTGTTTCAGCACAACCAGCATGGCCTTGGAGATGGCCCTGTGTTCCTGGTCCGCATTGGGAAAAATGGTATTGGTGCCCTCCTTTATATCTTTAACGCTGTAACTTTTTTCCAAAACCGGTTTCCCCCCGGCGAACACCGCCACGCCCATCTTTAGGGTCACGTACATCATGGGTTTCCAGACCCCGCCGAATTTGAACCGGAACTCATCCAGCCTGGGCACGATTACCACTTCATGAGGTGAAATGCCCTGGGGACCCGAAAGCCCGCGAATCACCTCAAAGACCTGGGAAAACAGCATGGAGCAGGCCTTTTGAACACCCTGCCCCAGGTGGAATTCATAGGTTCTAAAAGACCCCTGAAAGGAATCGGATTTTCCCCTGAATACATAACCGGTAAGCTGGGGGGTCAGAACCAGGGCGGCGTGCGCTTTGAGCTTTTGTACATTCAGACGGGCATCCGGGAAGGTGGCAAAATCCACCCTGTCGTACAGGGACAAGTTAAAAGGGATGCCGGTCTCACGCCCGGTACCTTTTACAATATCTTTGGCCATCTTCGAATCGATACCGGCGTTTTCCAGCTGCTGCTGAATGGCGGACCCTACGGTCTGGGCAAACAAGCAAGCAGGTGTTATCCATAATATTATCAGCACAAAAAGCGCAAACTTCATAATCCTGGGGCGCATAATACACCTCTAATTGAAATTTTTTAAGGTCTTGATACCTGAAAGCCTAAAACAGGCCCTTTATATTTTTATAATACTCTTGCGTCTTTTCCAAATTAAAAATAAATCCCTCTGCTGGCCCAACAATTTTCTTGCATTACCTCTTTTGCTTATATTGCTCGAATATCTTTTCTAAAACTCCATTGCCTAAGCTACTATGGTTCTTTATGTCCGAAGGCTCGATTTGCTCAAGACAAGTTGTGATGTTCGGGCGGATCCTTTGTTAAACGGTCTGTTAAAATTACAAATCAGGTGGGCTCACGGGTTGACAGGAAAAACGGCATAGTGTATTTGAATCCTGCAAAATGAAAGAAGCCCGGTATCTTAGCCTTTGGAACCATTAAAATATAAAAACCGGCGAGGATTTAGGGCTTGCAACCCAGAAAACGTGTGGGTATATTAATCACTAAATTAGTTGGTTTAGAAAAATAATTTAAAAGCAGGTTGTCGTAAATTAAGGGGCCGTTAGCTCAGTTAGGTAGAGCAGCGGACTTTTAATCCGTTGGTCGGGAGTTCGATTCTCCCACGGCCCATCCTTGAACTTCAAGATACCAGACTTTTTTACAGGCCGAAGGTCTTGTATCTTCCTGTTTTTTGAAACCACATCCGTAAAGATTAAAAAGAGTGTAAATCGTCCCCATCGTCTAGCCTGGTCAAGGACACCGGCCTTTCACGCCGGCAACACCGGTTCAAATCCGGTTGGGGACGCCATTTTTATCACAGTTGGGCGTTTAAACTAAAATTCTGGTTTAAGCGCCTTTTTTTATTTTAGAATTTAATACAATTCAAGCCTTCCTAACCACCTAATTTTTTAAAAATCAAGTAGAAAATCTTCATGCTGTCCAATCTGTTCGATCAAACAAAGCAATAAATCCGATAACCTCTGACCAAACTTCTTCAAATGGAAATTGAATATCAGGGGTAGACCATATACCTAAATTTTTTTGTTACCCAAATGACAAATTCATGTTCGTGACTGCAATGAATCCGCATCCTCGTGTTCAGCTGGCCGCAAAAACCGTGAAAACCTTATGTAA
>CAZZPR010000102.1:0-7984 GCA_964655655.1 uncultured Desulfobacteraceae bacterium
TCTTTTTGTCTTCCCGGCATCGAGCGGCCAGTAACCAGTATCCAGCAACCAGCAAGAAGACCAGCCCGGGAGACCCGGAACTGAAAAAAAGCACCACCATCTTTAAAAATATGAGTTGCGCAAAGGTCTCATTTTATGCCCCTTTAACCGAACACAACAGAACTTTCACTATAATACAAAAATAACGAGGAATATTCGGATGAGGTATAAGGGTCTTCGTGTTTTTCTGGTTTTATTGTTCTTCCTTATCATTTTATGTCCAGGGCTTGCAGCAGGTGCTTCCCATGAAGGCGGCCACGGTAATATAAATTTGGGTGAAATCCTTTCCCTTTACAGTACCATACCATTTATCGGTATACTTTTGTCCATCGCCCTGATGCCCCTTTTTGCACCCGAGTTCTGGCATCACCATTTTGGAAAGGTATCTGCCTTCTGGGCCTTCGTCATAGCAGTGCCCTTGCTGGCAGCGTATAAGGGAGCCGCACTCCACAGCTTTCTCCATATTCTTCTGGCGGATTATGTGCCATTCATCATCCTTCTGTGGGGCCTGTTTACGGTATCGGGGGGAATATTGCTAAGGGGGAGCCTGAGGGGAACCCCGGTGGTCAACACCGTAATGATCCTGATAGGTACAACCCTAGCATCATGGATGGGGACCACCGGAGCAGCCATGCTGATGATAAGGCCGTTTTTAAGGGCCAATAATTACCGGAAAAACAGGGCGTTTATGGTGGTTTTCTTTATATTTCTGGTAGCAAACATCGGAGGGTCTCTGACGCCCGTAGGCGATCCACCGCTTTTCCTGGGATTCCTGCACGGTGTTCCCTTTTTCTGGACCTTTCACCTACTTCCTCATATGCTGTTGGCTGCATTTATCCTGCTGGTCCTATATTTTCTTTTGGATACCTATTACTACAAAAAAGAAGGACATGGAAAAGATATGCCGGATACCGAAGAAAAACGGCCCCTGCAGTTGGTAGGCGGCTACAATTTTTTGTTTTTGGCCGGTATAGTGGTATCCGTTATAATCAGCGGGCTGGTGGATTGGGGAGAGATTCACATATTGGGTGTACCCAGAACCATTCAGGAATGGGCTAGAGACATTTTTATAGTAATAATGGGCATACTTTCCCTGTTATTCACCCCTTCCCAACTTCGGGAGGAAAACGAATTTACCTGGTTTCCCATAAAGGAGGTAGCCTATCTATTTGCGGGAATATTCGTAACCATGACCCCTTGTCTTCTCATACTTCTTGCCGGAAGCAAAGGGGCCCTTGCTCTCATCGTGAATGCGGTAAAAGAACCCTATCATTACTTCTGGATTACCGGAATCCTGTCTAGCTTTTTAGATAATGCCCCTACCTATCTCACTTTTTTTACCAGTGCCCTGGGTAAATTCTATGCCGGGGCCCCCGAGCCGGTGGCGGTATCCAAGCTAATCTCTGAAAATCCCATATATCTAATGGCTATTTCCGCCGGTGCGGTTTTCTTCGGAGCCAGTACCTACATAGGAAATGCGCCGAACTTTATGGTGAGATCCATAGCGGAAGAGGCGGGCACTCCCATGCCCAGTTTTTTCGGCTACATGATAAAATATTCTATAGTATTTTTATTTCCGGTCTTTCTGCTTGTAACACTTATTTTCTTTTAGCCTTTTTTCGGGGAACAGGCTTTTTGATTTTTTTGATAACCTTTATATCCGAAATGCTGGTATGAGGGTATTGACCCCCCTCGTCCTTTTCCAGGTATTTAACCATATCCCATATAGTGGAAAGTGCTATAGAGATGCCTACAACCGCCTCCATTTCCACCCCGGTCATGGCCTCGGCCCTTACCACGCAACGGACGTCTATAAAATTATCTTCCAAGGAGAAGTTGAATTCGATGTTGTTAAGCGGGATTTGGTGGCAATGAGGTATCAGCAAACAGGTGCCTTTGGCCGCGTTCATTCCTGCGATTTCCGCCACCAACAAGGGATCACCCTTTCTTATTTGGTTTGCCCTTATCCTGTCTATGGTGCCCGGCGAAAGCTCTATTCTGCCCCGGGCCTCCGCTTCTCTTAAAAGGCTGCTTTTTCCGGTAATATCTACCATTCCCATTTTGACCCTCTCATTGAAAGCCCTGCATAACTCATATTATATCATAAATGTAGTAAATTAGTTGCAGGGAAAAGGTTGGCATTTCGATATGTTTATTATATCATGATAGATTAAAAAAGCTTGGATAAATAGGATAAATATGCAGAAGATACCACTTGAACTTGCCGGTGAGGGAATGAAATTAGCCAAGCCGGTCAAAAACAAGCGCGGAATGACCCTTTGCAGCCCCGGAACAGAATTAAGCGGGCCCGTTATCGAGCGCCTTTCCAACATGGGTGTAAGTCATATAACAGTGGAGGGCCACCCGGTAGAAACAGGTGAGGAGGAAAAAACCGTTTCAGACCGGGTGCAGGAACTTCGCGAGAGATTCAAAAACGTGGAGGAAGACCAGCTGATGAGAAAGATAAGAGATGTATTCATTGAAAATTTAAGGGAAACGGAAGAGCAGGAGTAAAGGTGGACAAGGAAAGAATGAGAAAAAGAGTAGAAGCATTGAAAAACGTGCCCACCCTGCCCGGTATCTTTGATAAAATCAGCAATTTTATGGAAAGCTCGAATACAGGGGTCGAGGATATAGCAAACACAATTTCCTCTGACCAGGCGATCTCCGCAAAGGTGCTTCGGGTAGTGAACTCTGTTTTTTACGGCTTTCCCGGTCGGATATCAAACCTGAAACACGCCCTGGTCATACTGGGATTCGATGTGGTCAAGGGTTTGGTTCTAAGTACCTCGGTATTTGACATGATGTTCGCCAGAGGATTTTATGGACTCTGGGAGCATTCGCTCTGCTGTGCCGTAACCTCCGGTATAATTGCTGGAAAGGTTCAGGAGCCCAATCCCGAGGAGGTTTCAATAGCCGGCTTGCTTCATGATATAGGCAAGGTAATAATAAAAATAGAGCTACCGGAAGAGGCGTCTCTAATCGACGACACCATAAAACACAAACAAATACCAATGGCCGAGGCGGAAGCCCAGGTCCTGGGCTTTGATCATGCCACAGTGGGACATTGGATATCCGAGGAATGGCATCTTCCAAAAAAACTTTCCGAGCCCATTACCTACCATCACAGACCACACCTTTCCAGGTCTGCACCAAGACCAACCGCCATCGTGCACGTTGCAAATTCCCTTGCCAGGGGAATAGGCTTCGGGCTGGCAGGAGACAACATGGTTCCCCAAATTGATCACAAGGCATGGGAATCGCTGGATATTTCTGATGCCCTACTTAAAGAAATAGTCATGGAGATGGAATACAAGCTGGAAGACGCTGAGGGATTCCTTTACGGCACCGACACCGGTGAATGATGCGGTATAAAAAAAGGCTGCTTATAATAGATGGTAATGCATCCAGCGAGAACGAACTGAGACAACTCCTGGAAGGAGAGCAAGAATTCACCGTATATTCAGCGGATTCCTTGCTGCGCGCCCTTGATATGATCTACAGTGAGCCCCCGGACCTGATAATTATAGGTCAGTCATTGAAGGGGGAAGCATGGAAGGACCTGTGCAAGAGGATAAAATCCGACCCCGTTTTCGGGAATTTACCCATAGTGCTGGCCCTTCAATCTACCTTCCAGACAGTAGACGCCGACTGGAACAAGACCCCCGTGGACGATTATGTTACTAGACCATTCCATCCGCGGGAGGTATTGTCCAGGGTTCATCTGGCGCTTATAAGGGTGGAAAGGATATGGGATGCCAATCCCCTGACACGCCTGCCAGGCAATTATTCTATAATGAGGCAAATCCAATCCCGCATTAATCAGAAAGCCCCTTTTGCCGTAGGTTATGTTGACCTTGACAATTTCAAATCCTATAACGACACATACGGCTTTATGAGGGGGGATGAGATCATTAAAATCACGGCCAGGCTTCTGGCCAACTCCGTAAAAAAAACTCAATCAAAACAGGCATTTGTGGGGCACATCGGGGGAGATGACTTTGTTTTTATTCTTCCCCCTGATTATATGGACGGGATCTGCCGGGAGATTATCAAGAACTTTGATATGGTAGTGGGAAATTTTTATGACGAAAAGGATATGCTGCAGGGTTATATAGAATCCGTGAACCGCAAAGGGGAAAGGGAGAGTTTTCCCCTTGTATCTTTGTCTATAGCTATCGTTACCAACGAGCACCGGCCCATAAACCATATAGGCCAGGTAAGCTCAGTCGCTGCGGATGTAAAAAAGAGGGTCAAATCCATGAAAGGGAGCAATTATGTAAAGGATATCCGTGGTTCGGCCTTGAACCATAACCCGGGTAAAGGGAATTGAACTGGCGAAATCTGTATTTTAACTATGGAACAGACTGGGGTCTTCCTATTTAACCCAGGGCCCCGGATTTCATCCAAGGAACAAAGCATTATGAATAATAGCAATGAAAACATATGCAGGCTCTTCCGGGAAGAAAAAGAGATTATCCTTATCGGCACGGCCCATTTTTCAGAGGAGAGTGCAAGCCTGGTGGAGAAAACCATTAAACAGGAATCCCCGGATACCGTATGCCTGGAGATATGCCAATCCCGATTTATGTCACTGACGCAGAAGAGGAAGTGGCAAAATATGGATCTTCTCAAGGTTATCCGGGAGAAAAAGGCCTTTCTTCTTTTGGCAAACCTCGCACTTGCATATTTTCAAAAAAGGATGGGCCGGAGGCTGGGAATAAGGCCCGGAGAGGAAATCTTAAGGGCCAAGAGTACGGCGGAGGATGTTGGAGCGAACATTCATCTGACTGACAGGGATATACGTACAACTCTGGCTCGAACCTGGCACGCCATGGGGATGTGGACTAAGGCAAGGCTCTTAGTCCGCCTGGTCTTTTCATCCGGTGAAACAGAGAGCGTTACCCGGGAAGAAATCGAGAGGTTGAAAAAAGAGGATGTCCTTGAAAGCGTTCTCTCTGAAATAGGGCAATCCTTTCCTGAAATAAGAAGGGTATTGATTGATGAAAGGGATCAATATATTGCGCATAAAATAAGGAATGCGCCGGGCGGCAGGATTGTTGCCGTGGTAGGGGCCGGGCATGTACCGGGTATCAAAAAATACTGGGAAAAACCGGTGGACCTCCAGAGCCTGGAACAAATGCCCAGTGGAAGTAAGGCCATTAAGGTAATGAAATGGGCTGTACCCATTTGTATACTGGCCTTGATACTTTTAGGCTTTTTCGGTTTGGGCGCGGATGCAGGCTCCAGTATGCTTAAGTGGTGGATCCTGGCAAATGCCCTGTTCGCCGGGCTCGGTGCAGCAGTCGCACTGGCTCACCCCCTTACGGTTTTAACCGCTGTGGTATCATCTCCTCTGACGTCTTTAAACCCCATGGTCGCTGCCGGCTGGCTATCCGGACTGGTTGAAACGCTTTTAGGCAGACCGAAGGTCAGGGATTTTGAAAACCTTCCCCAGGACATATCCACTGTAAAAGGTTTTTGGAAAAACAAGATAACCAGGGTCTTGATGGTGGTGGTTTTTACCAATCTGGGGAGCGCGTTGGGTGCCTTTGTTGCAATACCTTTTATGATCAGAATTTTTGCATAGATCATTTTTTCTGAGATCGTTTTTCTTGCCATGACTTCTACCTATGCCGGGAGGTACTGGGAAATCGACGCCTTAAGGGGTATGGCGATAATCATGATGATTGCGTTTCATGCCACTTATGACATGGTTTCTTTCGGTATCTCTGGTATCGATATCTTCAATGGTTTCTGGTGGTACTTTCCCAGGTTTATTGCCGGGCTTTTTATGTTTACAGCAGGTATCTCCTTGACCCTTAGCCTATCCAGGGCAAAAGGCCTTTTTTCCGAGAGGAAAATTTTCAGGAAATATGCCTTAAGGGGCTGCAGGATATTCGGATGGGGGCTTGTTATAACCCTGGTTACCCGGATTTTTTTAGGTAAGGCTTTTGTGCTGTTCGGGGTTTTACACCTTATCGGGTTTTCAATTATCCTCGCCTATCCCTTTTTGAGATACAGGTATTTAAACCTTGCTCTTGGCATTTTTGTCCTTTTTTTCGGGCTTTACTTGGGCCAGTTCCGGTTTGATTTTTACTGGCTTTTTTGGCTGGGGTTCAGGCCGGAAGGTTATTACTCCGTAGACTATGTACCGATCTTCCCCTGGTTCGGCTGGATATTGCTGGGGGTGTTTTTCGGAAACTTTATATACGGAAACAAGATAAGACGACTTCATAATCAAAATCTGGAGTCATTCCCGATAAATTCAGGGCTTTCCCTGCTGGGCAGGAATTCATTGGCAATATATCTTTTGCACAGGCCGGTTGTCTTCGGGCTTGTTTATGTTATTTCCATCACAAGATTGTGATAATCGGTTATAAAGTTTTTTCTTGATCTTTTATTGCTCCCTGTCTTAAAATATAATGTAGCTAAGTCTGAAAGGCATTAATTTAACTAAAGGGGCTTTACCCTTATTAAATTCAATCCGGAGATTTGGTAATATATGAATTTTTCAAAAGGGGGAAAGAGTTTTGGCCAACGGAACAGTTAAATGGTTTAGCAACAAGAAAGGATATGGTTTCATCAAACAGGAAGAGGGCCCGGATATATTTGTTCACTACTCCTCCATAAATATGTCCGGTTTCAAGAGTTTGGAAGAAGGCGACAAGGTGAGTTTCGAGATAGAAGACAGCGAAAGAGGACCTGTCGCCAAAAACGTTAGCAAAACGTAGCTCCCCATCGATTATTTCGAGGGTTAAAGTCTGAATCCAAAGAAGTAAGTTGGATAAGGCAGACTTTTTGAAAGTTGCCGCCCGAGCAATCTTCGCAAGACAAGGCATATCGTTGTGTCCTTATAAACGCGTCTAACAAAATTCTTATATCTTTCCTATAAAACACTAACAATTGTGATCTATACAAATCGGCAGCAACAGTCAGCCCCTTGCAAAAGGTTCCGGCTAATTTTATTGAGGGGGACCGGGCCATTTCCAATGGCCCGGGGTGCTGGGCCCTATACATCCTATACAAGGATTTTAATATTAGGTTAAAGTTAGGAGAAAGATATTATGCCAAAGGAAAGGATCCTGGCAGTGGACGATGAACAGGACATATTGGAGCTTTTGAGATTCAATCTGTCAAGAGAGGGATATAAGTGCCATTGTGCGGCATCAGGGGAGGATACCCTGAAATTGCTTATAACTGAAACCCCCGACCTGTTGTTGTTGGACCTCATGCTCCCAGGTATAGACGGGCTTGAGGTCACAAGGTTCATGAAAGGCGATCGAGGCCTGAAAAGTATCCCTATCATAATGTTGACAGCCAAGGGAGAAGAAGCTGATATAGTAACAGGCCTGGAACTCGGTGCGGACGACTATATTACCAAACCCTTCAGCCCCAGGGTTTTGATAGCCCGAATCAAGGCGGTCCTGCGCAGGAAACAGCAGGAATCCAGTAATAAGGTATCGTCCATCCAGATCGGGGATGTAACGGTGTATCCGGAGCGATTTGAGGTGCTTATTAAGGGAAAACCGGTTAATCTTACATATACGGAATTCAGTATATTAAATTATTTGATAAGAAGACCCGGATGGGTTTTTACCAGATCCCAAATAGTAGATGCGGTCAGGGGCATGGATTATCCCGTTACCGACCGTTCTGTAGATGTCCAGATAGTGGCCCTAAGAAAAAAAATGGGTTCTGCAGGACATAATATAGAAACTGTAAGAGGCGTTGGCTATAGATTTAGGGATTAACTTTAGCATAATTTTCCCCCGCTTCCTACAGATATTACCAGCTTAAATCAATCCCTGGATGACCGAAAAAGCCCCGCCGGTTTCAGAGAGGCAATATCACATAAAAAAGTGTTCAGGGTTCAAAGTTCAGGGTTCGGGGTTCAGTTCTACCCGAATTAAACAACCGGCTACCAAAAAATATTTTGTCTTCA
>CAZZPR010000103.1:0-7772 GCA_964655655.1 uncultured Desulfobacteraceae bacterium
TGCAGCAAGGTTTTTCAGGCCGCAGTAGTTGGCTGCTGAACAATCTGGGTTTAAAATGTATTCCCTGGCAGAACAAGAAAAGGAGGCAAATTGATATGAAGGTTACACTCACTGCTATAAAGGCAGACATAGGTAGTATAGGGGGACATATCTGTCCGAGTCAAAAACTTGTGAATAGTGTAAGGGAATTTGTAGAGCGCAACTCCAAAGGAATAATAATAGATTTCTTGGTCAGCCATACCGGTGACGACATTGCCATCCTCTGCACTCATGAATACGGGGTTGGAAGCGAGAAGGTGCATAAACTGGCATGGGATGCCTTTGTGGCAGGAACTGAAGTGGCTAAAGGAGAGGGGTTGTACGGGGCCGGACAGGATTTATTGAAGGATTCCTTTTCTGGAAATATCAAGGGAATGGGTCCGGCAGTGGCTGAAATGGAATTCGCGGAAAGGCCGAGCGAGCCTTTCCTTTTTTTTGCGGCTGATAAAACCGATCCAGGGGCGTATAATCTGCCCCTGTATCTGGGATTCACAGACCCCATGCACTGTGCGGGTTTGATACTTTCGCCCAAAATGAGTTCGGGATTCAAGTTTACCATTATGGATGTTGAGCATACGGAGACTGACCGCGTTATAGAGCTTAACGCACCGGAGGACTTATATGACATAGCTGCATTACTGCGGGATCCGGAGCGCTTTGTAGTTGACACTATCCATTCCAGGGTGGACGGAGAAATTGTGGCAGATGTAAGCACTACACGTCTGCATAATATAGCTGGCAAATACGTGGGCAAAGACGATCCCATTATGCTGGTGCGCACCCAGGGGAACTTCCCGGCCACGGGCGAGGTCCTTTCGCCTTACAGCATAGCGCCCCTTGTTGCGGGGTTTATGAGGGGAAGCCACACAGGCCCCTTTATGCCGGTGAAGAGAAATTCCACCATTTCTTATTTCGACGGGCCGCCGGTGGTAAGCTGCACCGCTTTCAGCGTACACGAAGGAAGGCTCACAGAGCCGGTGGACTGCTTTGATCATCCCTTTTGGGATCACGTACGCGATGATGTATCACGCAGGTCCCTGGATATACGTAGGCAGGGATTCTTCGGTGCCGCCATGCTTTCTTACAGCGAACTGGAGTATGGAGGAATCGTAGAGAAGTTGGATGCATTGGATAAGAAATTCACCTTGAGAAAACAATAGTTGTTATCAGCAGGCAGTTTGTAAGGGGGTTGGATTTGAATCCAACCCCCTCTGTTTTTTGAGCCTTTTCCCGAACTGGGCAAAAAGTATTAACGGTTTTTACACCGAATTTTACATTAGATTCCCATCGCACAACCTAATTTAAGCAACATCGAATATCTTTCCGGGGTTAAGGATACAGTTTGGGTCAAAGGCATTTTTTATCCTTGCCATTAACCCCAGTCCAACCGGGGATATTTCCATGTTTATATAAGGCTTTTTCGTAATACCGATTCCGTGCTCACCGGATATTGTACCGTTTAAACCGAGGACTATCTTTAATATTTTAAGCAGGGCATGATTTGCCGATTCCGCCTCATCCTGATAGTGCATAATATTTACATGTATATTGCCGTCCCCTGCGTGCCCGAAACATGGTATGTAAAGATTATGACTTTTCCCGATATCGGAAACACCTTTTATGAAATCCGCCAGTCTGCTCCTGGGTACCACTACGTCCTGGTTGATTTTGCAGGGCCTGAGATCTTTTATGGAGGGGGAAAGGTTTCTTCGGGCCTTCCACAGCACTTCTGCTTCTGTATCGTTGCCGGCGACGTGGATGTCGATTGCCCCTACTTCCCTGCAAATTCTCCTTATTCTTTTTTCTGACTCCTTTATCTGAACCTCATAACCATCCAGCTCTATTAAAAGGAGGGAGGTGTCATCTCCGGATGATTTCAAATCTATTTTATCTCTTACCAGGCTGACGGAAAGGGGATCCATAAATTCCAGGGTTGTAGGCACTACTTTTTCCCTCACTATATGGGAAACACAGTCCGCGGCAGTAACGATATCCGGAAAAACCGCCAACATGGTCTTTTTGGATTCAGGCTTTGGAATCAGCCTCAGGGTTATTTCTGTAATTACCGCCAGGGTGCCCTCGGATCCCACTATAAGCCTGGTAAGATCATATCCGACCACCCCCTTGACGGTTTCAACACCTGTATTTAATATTTCACCGGTTGGTAACACTACCTTCAAGCCGAGTACATAGTCCCTTGTCACCCCGTATTTTACAGCCCTCGGCCCCCCGGCGCATTCGGCAACGTTTCCCCCTATGGTGGATACATCAAGGCTAGCCGGGTCAGGCGGGTAAAAAAGCCCGCATTTTTCCACCTCTCTTTGCAGGTCGGCGGTTATTACCCCCGGCTCAACCTTTGCTATAAGGTTTTTTTGGTCTATCAAGAGAATTCGGTTTAACCTGTCCATTACCATTATAAGCCCGCCCTTCAGGGCGACTGCACCGCCGCTCATGCCGCTTCCCGCTCCACGGGGTATAACCGGAAAGAGCTCCTGGTTGGCAATCTTCAAAATACTTGATATTTCCTCGGCATCTTTCGGGAAAGCTACTGCATCGGGGGAGAATTCCAGGTTGGTTGCATCGTGATAATAGGGTGCAAGATCATTTTTAACCGTGAGAAAATTTTTCTTACCAAGTATTCGGTCAAGACTTTTTATGGTTTTCGGGGGTATCATTGATTGAATGGGGTCCTGTTATCCAAGGACCTTTTTATGGTCATGCCGTCAATATACTTAAGGTCCGCGCCGAGAGGAATACCCAGGGCCATTTTGGTAACACCAACCCCCTTTTCTTTTAAAAGGTCTGCCAGGTAGGAGGATGTGGCCTCACCCTCAACCGAGGGGTTAATGGCCAGTATTACCTCTTTTATATTCTCGTCTCCAATACGGGAGAGAAGTTCCGAAATTCTCAAGTCTTCAACACCTATACCGTCAAGGGGGGACAGGACACCCTGAAGGATATGATACCTTCCTTTAAGGGGGCCTGATTTTTCGATGGCCAGCTGCTCCCCAGGACCTTCAACCACACAAACGCTGCCGGTTTCCCTTCTTGGGTCGGAGCAGATTGGGCAGGGGTCCGTGTCCGTAATATTGAAGCAGATAGAGCAAACCCCGATTTTTTCCTTTACTTGCAGAAGGCTCCTGGAGAGTGAATCTGCAAAGGACTTGGGGTTTTTTAGCACGAAAAGGGCCAGTCTCTCCGCTGTTTTTTTGCCGATCCCCGGAAATTTACTGAATTGCTCGATCAACTCTTCCAATGGTTTAGGATAAATCTGCATGTATTACCTTAAGTTAATTTTTATAATTACGCAGTTCCTTTGTCATTCGTCGAAGAAACATTTGGTCCCTTATTATATAATGTGACGTTTCCATAGGAAATTGCGGCGGGTTTTAAAAAGGCCCGGTTGATTTCAGGGCAGGTTGTAATTTTAAAGGGAAGCTGAACCCATATTACTAGGTCATGCCCGGTATCTGTATGCCACCTGTCAATTTCACCATCTCTTCGTTTACCATTTGCTTTGCCTTGTTGAGTGCGTCATTAACTGCTGCCAGCACAAGGTCTTCCAGCATCTCTATGTCGTTGGGATCCACCACATCAGGCTCGATTTTTATGGAGACAATTTCCTGTTTTCCGTTTGCTACCACGGTGACCATCCCACCGCCGGACGATGTCTCAACGGTCTTTTCGCCCATCTCTTCCTGCAACTTGGCTAAATTTTCTTGAAGTTGTTGGGCCTTTTTAAATAAATTGCCCATGTTAGGTATTCCCTTCATGAATTTGACCTCCCTGGTTAATATTTTTTATCTGTCTATCAATTTTTTCCGTGCCTGTAAAGAGCCGCTAGGTGTTCGTAAGGCCTGATATTTTGGCTGCCGCCCTGTTTTTTATGAAAACAAGGGTTATGCAAAAAGCCGGAAACCTGGTTTTTGGGAAGGGAAGGGGGTGCCTTTTTCCCGCAACCTGTGGATATAAACAAAAGCAATACAATGAAAAGGGATATAGAAAAATACCTTATCATCAAGTTCCAAGATCCTTCCTGGCCTTGGCAAGGGCCTTTTTCACCGCTGCCGGACCGGTCCCTCCTGTTATTTCCCTCCTGTTTACGCATGATACCGGATCCAGCCACTTATATACATCTTCTTGTATAAGGGTGCTGAATCGTTTCATCTCGTCCAGTTCGAGCTGGTGCAGTTCCATATTTTTTTCCTGGGCTTTCAGTACGATCTGGCCCACAACCTGATGTGCCTTCCTGAAGGTCATACCCTTGTTTACCAGATAGTCCGCCAGGTCGGTGGCCGGCAAATAACCTTGCTCCGCTGCCTTTTTCAGGTTATCCTTTTTAAAATTTACCTTTTCCAACAGCCCGCTTAGCAGGACAAGTGATTGCTTTAATGTATCTACGGTGTCAAACAAGGGCTCCTTATCCTCCTGCATGTCCTTATTGTAGGTCAGTGGAAGACCCTTCATCATTGTAAGAACATGTATCAGGTTGCCGTAAATCCTTCCTGTTTTGCCCCTTATAAGCTCCGGTATGTCCGGATTTTTTTTCTGGGGCATTATACTGCTGCCCGTGGCAAATTCATCCGGCAGTTCTATAAAACCGAATTCACGGGATGACCACAGGATGAACTCCTCACATAAACGGGAGAGATGCATCATGAGTATGGAAGATACAGAAATAAATTCCAGTATAAAGTCCCTGTCCGATACCGCATCCATGCTGTTTTCCGTGATTCCCTGGAATTTTAGTTCCTCAGCAAGTGATTCCCGGTCTACATCAAAGGTGGTTCCGGCCAGTGCAGCACTGCCCAGGGGGAGGATATTCGTTCTCTTCAGTCCTTCATTATACCTCTGCCTGTCCCTTTTTAGCATCTCGTAGTAGGCAAGAAGGTGATGGGCCAGAAGCACGGGCTGCGCCCTTTGAAGATGGGTGTAGCCCGGCATGATAAGCTCCTGATTCCGTTCGGCGGCCTGTACAAGGGAAAGCTGGAATTGTTTTAGCAGGTCAACGACTTCCAGGGTTGAATCTCTCACGTATAACCTGGTGTCAAGGGAGACCTGGTCGTTTCTGCTCCTGCCGGTATGAATCTTTTCGCCGGTAGAACCGGTTCGTTTTACGAGGGCCTTTTCTATATGTGTGTGTATGTCCTCGCTTTCCTGGTCAAAGGAAAAATTTCCATTCTCTATGTCATCATGAATCTCTTTCAAGGCTTTAACAAGGGTCTCGGCCTCATCCCTGCTGATTATTCCCTGCCTTGCGAGCATCTTGCAGTAGGCAACATTCCCCAGTATATCCTGCTTGAACAGCCTTTTGTCGAAATCTATAGAGGCATTGAAGCTGTTCGCGAGCTTATCGGCTTTTGCCTTGAAACGTCCTCCCCAAAGTTTTTTCCCCATTTTATCTTCCATGTTTCATAAGATTCGATATCTTCAATCTGAGACCGCTGAGTCTTATAAAACCCTCTGCGTCGCTCTGTCGAAATACTGTATCCCTTTCAAAGGTGGCAAGTTCCTGGTTGAAAAGGGAAAAATCCGATTTTCTTCCCACAACGGTACAATTTCCCTTGTACAGTTTAAGTCTCACCGTGCCGGTGACATCCTTTTGGGTCTCGTCTATAAGTCCCTGAAGCATTTCCCTTTCCGGGGCGAACCAGTAGCCGTAATAGACCAGTTCCGAATACTTTGGTACAAGCCCGTCCCTTATGTGCATTACTTCCCTGTCCATGGTAATGGATTCCAATGCTATATGGGCAATCCTCAGGATAGTTCCGCCCGGGGTCTCGTATACACCCCTTGATTTCATACCCACGTATCTGTTTTCAACCATGTCCACCCGGCCAATGGCATTTTTGCCGCCCAACTCGTTTAACCTTCGGAGGATATTGGCGGGGGAAAGCCTTTCCCCGTCAACGGCAACCGGGTTTCCGTGTTCAAAATCTATTTCCACATAGGTAACCTCGTCCGGGGCGTCCTGGGGGGATACAGTCATAAGGAACATATCCTCTGATGGTTCCTGCCAGGGGTCCTCCAGTACGCCACCCTCAAAGCTTACATGAAGAAGGTTCCTGTCACTGCTGTAAGGTCTTTCCCTGGTAACGGGAACGGATATGCCCCTTTCATCGGCGTATTTTAAGAGGTCTTCTCTGCCCTTAAAATCCCAGATCTTCCAGGGTGCTATGATCTTAATTGAGGGCTCCAGTGCCATGTAGGCAAGCTCGAATCTTACCTGGTCGTTGCCCTTGCCCGTGGCCCCATGGCTCACCGCATTCGCACCCTTATTTTTTGCCAGGGTTATCTGGCGTTTGGCGATTAAAGGCCTGGCAAGTGATGTGCCCAGGAGGTAGTTGTTTTCATAGACTGCATTCGCCCTCAGGGCGGGCCAGACGTAGTCACTTATGAATTCCTCCTGGAGGTCTTCCACAATCACCTCGTCCGCGCCTGATTCCAGAGCATTTTTTTTAAGGGCCTCAGTATCCTCTTCCTGGCCCAAGTTTGAGGCATATGCTATTACCGGACATCCGTAGTTTTCCCTTAGCCAGGAGGGTATAACCGATGTGTCCAGACCTCCGGAGTAAGCCAGCACGATCTTTTTAATATCATGATCCATTTTTTATTTCCCGGTTGTTCAATTAAATATAAAAAAGATTTATAACCTTTTGGCAGTATGATTCAATGTCTAATACTCTCTCACCATCCTTTGGAGCAAGGCCTGGTGCAGGTAAAGTTTATTTTCCGACTGGGTAAATATGATTGATCCAGGTCCTTCCATGACCTCGTCCGTTATCTCCTCTTCTCTGTGGGCGGGAAGACAGTGCATGACCATGGCCTGCTTATCCGCCATATCGATCAGGGATTTATTTACCTGCCATCCTCTGAAATCCATAATCCTCTGTTCCCTTTCTTCTTCTTGCCCCATGCTGGCCCAGACATCAGTATAAATAACATGGGATCCTCTAACCGCCTCCTGTGGGGTGTCCATGAGTTTAATGTTTCCAGGGACATCCTCGAGGATTTCGGCCCGTGGCATGTATCCTTTCGGGCAAGCCAGATTCAGATTGAAGCCCATTATAACTGCCGCGTTTATCCAGCTGTTAGCTACGTTATTTCCGTCTCCTATCCAGGCTACCTGCAGAATATCCAGGTTTCCCCTCTTTTCATAAATACTCATAAGGTCACTCAATACCTGGCATGGATGATAAAGATCAGTCAAGGCATTTATCACGGGTATGCTGGACCATCCGGCCATTTCCTCCAGATATTCCTGGGAATAAGTCCTGACAATCAGTCCGTCCAGATATGATGAAAGCACCCTGGCCGTATCCTTTAAGGGTTCGTTTCTTGAAATTTGGGTGTCGGAGGAGGAAATAAAGATGGCGTTTCCCCCCAGCCTGTATATTGCTACCTCAAAGGAGATTCTTGTTCTGGTGGATTGTTTTTCGAAGATCAGGCCGATGGTGCGGTTTTTTAGGGTATTATCTTCCCCGGCGCCTTTTTTCTTGAATTCCATACCTGCTTTAATTATTTCAAGTATATCCGCTTTGGTCAAATGTTTTAGATTCAACAGATCCTTTTTCACCTCTGATTTTTCTCCCCCTTGAAATATTGCTGATTGAGCCCTTGCACAAATCATTTTTAACCCAGATTGTGCAGCAGACATCGTAGCGAGGATTGAAAAACGCAAGCGAAACGCGAATTTGGAGCAATTTTGAACCGCAGGCATATTCATAAATATG
>CAZZPR010000104.1:0-6206 GCA_964655655.1 uncultured Desulfobacteraceae bacterium
CAGGATTATTCGCCCGCTGGCGATACTCCCAGCGGGCAAAGCCTCATCTCGCCTGAGGCGAGAAGGCAAAACCAAAACAGTTCCTAAGGCTTACATATCCCTTGGAAGAATATGGCTGCAGTTCGAGATAAGCTGATAAATAATTACTTGGGTGCGCAGCATTATAAGATCCCCTGCTGCGAAGCAGCTGAGGTTTGTCCCTGGGGACCGTCGCCCAGGGACAAAAGATATCCCCTTAATCCCGGTAATCAAGTCCCGCATAGCGGGACGGGCGGTTTCAAAAAAAGAGATTTGAACAGGTAATTCAAATGCTGCTTGGCAAGATATTGACCGAAAAATTCGGAGTTTCGAAGAACGACCTTACCCGGGCACTGGAATTTCAGAAAAACTACGGGGGAAGGATCGGAGAAATCCTGATCAATATGGGTATTATCTCAGAGAGCGCATTGCTGGGTGCCCTGTCGGAGCAATTGGGATGCCCCAAATATACGGAGTTCGTAAAGGAGCACAATATCAACCTGAGCGACAAAAGGCTGTGGGAACCATTTAATGTGTCCTTTTTGAAGAAGAAGAACTGCGTCCCACTTTTATTTGATGAGGAAAAGAATTCCTTCTACTTTGCGGTGCGTGATCCCCTGGACACGGAATTGCTGGAATACCTGGAGTCTGGTAATTCTTCGCCCGGTTTTGTGCTATGCGGACACCAGGAACTCCGGGAACTGGCCATGGAGTTTGAGAGGTATTATGAGGGCTCCAGGCACATTGAATCCTCCATGGTGGAGATCTCGGAGGACGAGATTGAGAGGCTTAAGGAAATGGCATCCGAGGCCCCTGTGATCAACCTGGTGAATACACTTATTACAAGGGCCGTGGAAGTGAATGCATCCGATTTGCACGTGGAACCCTATGGCGGATTGTACCGGGTGAGATACCGCATAGACGGCCAGTTGCACGACGCGGATGTTCTGCCCAAGAGCGTTCAGCTGCCGGTTATATCCCGCATAAAGATACTCGCCGGGATGGACATAGCAGAGAAAAGGCTTCCCCAGGACGGAAAAATAGGCATGCGCCTCGCAGGCAGGGAGATGGATATAAGAGTTTCATCCCTTCCACTGATGAAGGGCGAGAGCATGGTCCTCCGCCTGCTCTTCAAGGACACCCGATTCGTGGAGCTTGAGAACCTGGGCCTTGAAGAAGATATGCTGGCCGTGATCCGGGAGGATATCACAAAGAATACCGGGATTATCCTTGTAACTGGTCCTACCGGCAGCGGGAAGAGCACCACTCTTTATGCAATACTGAAGAAGATAAACAATCCGGAGATGAAGATAGTGACCGTGGAGGACCCGGTTGAGTATCAGCTGCAGGGAATTAACCAGATCCAGG
Organism: uncultured Desulfobacteraceae bacterium; assembly: GCA_964655655.1. GTDB lineage: Bacteria > Desulfobacterota > DSM-4660 > Desulfatiglandales > B25-G16 > CAZZPR01. The sequence goes on from CAZZPR010000104.1 coordinate 1,387, forward strand.
TCATGCCGGACATAGGTTATAACTTTGCAACTTCCCTGCGCTACATCCTCAGGCAGGACCCGGACGTTATCATGGTGGGTGAAATCCGCGACCGGGAAACTGCGGAAATTTCCCTACAGTCGGCGCTCACCGGGCACCTGGTTTTTTCCACCCTGCACACCAATGATGCAATGGGTTCCATCAACCGGCTTCTGGATCTGGGGGTGGAAGAGTTCCTGATCAATGGAACCGTAATCGCCCTGTCCGCCCAGAGACTGGTAAGGAGGATCTGCCCAGAGTGCAAGGTGGAGGATAGCGAGGCAAGGGACATTATTCAGGAAAAGGGCATGAAAGAAACGGCTGAAAAAATATTTTCAGATGATACCCTCTTTTTTCGGGGACAGGGCTGTGAGGCCTGTAATTTTACAGGTTTCAAGGGAAGAATCCCTATTATGGAGTATTTTCCATACGACAGAGCCATGAGGGCCATGAAAAAGGGGAACGCCTTTTATGACAGGGCTTGGGATTACCATCACAGGCAGGGCAGGAGGAGCCTGCGAGAGGATGGATTTCTCAAGGTGAAAAAGGGGCTTACCACCCTGCAAGAGGTCTTGAGAGTGGCCTGATCCATGGGGATCTACCAATATATAGCTTACGACAACCGTGGGAACAGGAGCATTAGCCAGGTTGAGGCAGCGAATCAAGGCCAGGCCCGTGAAAAGATTCTGGCCTCCGGGCTGGTACCGGTAGAGATAAATTTCAGCAAGGAATGGAAGGGATTATCTTTTCGCAATATCCGCTACCTTTTTTTTAAGAATCCTTCTCTTAGGGATATAGAATACTTTGTATCGGAGCTTTCAATCCTGTTGAAGAACGGCATCAGGCTGAACAGGGCCCTGGACATGGTATCCGGGAACATAGAGCACCCGGGCCTTAAAAAGGCGGTCCTTAAGATCCTTCAGGGGGTGCGAGGCGGTAATTCCCTTTATGAGTCCATGAAGGCCTATCCCGGTTATTTTGACCGGATGGTTCTTAACCTGGTGGATCTTGGCGAGCGTACTGGAAAGCTGGGTGAATTATTCCAGGAGATTGCACGGCACGTGAAATTCAGATACCAGATGAGGGGGAAGGTTGTGCAGTCCCTGACCTATCCCATCTTTATCATTTCAATATGCTTTTTTGCCCTCCTGTTTATTTTTAATTATATAGTCCCCCGTCTGGCCAATATATTTACAGGGATCGAGGCCCTTCCCTTCTACACCTCGCTTCTTTTAGAAACAAGCGGGTTTTTCCGGCAATACCAATGGTATGTATTGCCCGCCCTTTTCCTTTTGCCTTTTATCCTGATAAGGCTCGGGGGAAGGTTTGATCTCTCCGGGTTCAAAGACCGCCTCCTGCTCTGGCTTCCTATGTTGCGTTCCGTGAACGGTGAGGCGGAAAGACTGAAGTTTTCCAATGCCATGCATATACTGCTCCGCAACCAGGTACAACTGGACAGGTCCCTTTATTTGGCGGTCAGTTCCATCAACAACCGTTTAATAAGGGAAAGGATATCCTCCGTGGTGCAGGGGGTAAAAGCGGGACAGGCCTGTTCCGGGGCCCTTTCCGCCACCGGGTTCTTTCCCCCGTTTTTCATTAACCTGGTGGAAATAGGGGAAGAGACCGGCAACCTGGCGGAGGTGTTCGGCGAAATCTCAGGGGAACTGCAGAGGAAATTCGGGGACACCGTTCAGCGGCTTATTACCTTTATAGAACCCCTGGCCATTATAATAACCGCCATAATCGTGGGCACTATTATTGTAACTGTTATGCTGAGCATTGTTTCGGTCCATGAGATACCCTTGTAAACATCATCTTGGTTTTACCCTGATAGAACTCCTCATGGTAATCACCCTACTGGGCCTCCTGAGCGGCCTGGTGGCCCCGCGTCTTTTTAGAACCTACGAAAAAATACAGGTCCAGTCCGAGGAAAAGGAATTGAGGGAGTTTTTGCAATTCCTTTCCTACAGGGCCTTTCTTAGAAACAGAAATCTGAGGGTATTGCTGGACAAACACGGGGTATATGTAGGCGGCAGGTCTGTGATCAATTTTAAATATATTTCCTTTCCACGTTCGGAATTGATCGTGCTTAACAACGGGCTTTTCGAAGAGCAAACCGTAAAATACAACTTGCTAGGCAAGGAGAATATTTTTGAAACTCCTTCGCTCTGAAAAAGGCCTTACCCTGATAGAGGTTTTGGCCTCCTTTGTGATTCTCACCCTGCTTGTGGCCGTGGCCTCGGAGATGTTTCACCTTTCCGTGGACAATGTATTCCGGGTCAGGGCAGAGGCTAGGTTTGCCCAGGCCCTTCAAAATATAAGGGCCATTATCAGCGACATGGACCTATCTGAAAAAAAGAGCGGACAGGGAGAATGGGGAACCCTCCGGTATCAGTGGAAAAGCGAGGTATTGAGAGAGGCCGGGAGCCGGACCAATATCCCGGATCCCGAATCCACGGGTCCCCCTGAACCGGGCTCCTTCATGGTGAGGCTTTACAGGGTAGATCTGACCCTTGAACTCCTGGAAGGAGCAAGAAATATAAGGAGAAGTTTTGACCTGGTGGAAACGCAATTCAGCAGGGTAAGAGATGGCTGATAAAATAGTGAAGAGACCCTTTATCCGGCATGATCAAGGCTTCACACTTATAGAGTCCCTTATAGCTACCCTTATATTTTCACTCCTCTTGGGAATTGCAACCTGGGGTTACTCCCAGTACCTGAAGGTATGGCAGGAAGATCGCTTTACCGGAATGCCGGAAATGGAGACCTACAGAAAGGTTACCCTAATGAGGAGAAGCCTGGAGTCCCTGTTCGATTATTATGTCAAGGATTCAGACAGCAGTTTTCTGGTGCCCTTTTTCGAGGGTGGTAAATCGAGATTCTTGTTTGTCACCAGGTCGCCGGCGCTGGTGGATTCTGAAACTGCCCTGGCCCAGGTATCCTTCCGGCCGGATGAAGGAAGCTATAAACTTATATATGGTGAGGAATCCCTCAGGGGAACCTATCTCCGGCAAAAAAGGGAGGAGCTGGCCCAAGCCAAGGAAATGGTGGTGTTGAACGATATAGAGAAGTACGATATCGCATATTTCGGTCCCGAATCCCCGGAGTTAAAAAGCTTTAAATGGAGTGAAGGTTTTTCGGCCGGAAACCGCGCAATAATGCCCACAAAGGTGGATTTGCAGGTTAAAGTGGGCGGAAAAGAATACAGATACATGTATCATACTGGATCAGGCACCGCAAAGAAAGGCTTTGAGTTCAACGCAGAGAAGCTTATGCGATGATCAAACGTGATGGAGGCGCAGCGCTTGTAACCACCCTGTTGATCAGCCTGATAATAATAACCGTGGCCATGCTGGTAACCAGGCTGGTCCGTGCAAAGGTATCCCTGGCCATTGAGCTGAAACAAAGCCTCAGGGCGGAGGTAAATGCGGAAAACATCCTGCAGGAGGCCCTTTTTATTCTTTCCACCAACCGTTTTAATCCGCGCGGAATAAAGTGGCAGGAGCAGGAAGATACCCGGGAATGGTATTTTGACGGCACCGCTGTTTCCATGCCCGGGCGAAGCCTCGAGATCCGGGACACCAATGGTATTTTTACCCTTTGGCCGGTAAATTTCGAGCACTTGGATAGGCTTTTTAGGCAAAACGGGATCAGCGACTCGGACAGAAGGATTTTCATGGACTCTCTCAGGGACTGGCTCGACCGGGACAATTTCAAGCATATTAACGGGGCCGAGGAATTAGAGTACAAGTCCATGGGCAGAGACTATGTTCCCCGAAACGATTACTTTCAATCCAGGGAGGAACTCCTTCTGATAAATGGAATGACGCGGGAGATCTGGAATGTAATAAAGAGTGAAATAAAGATGAATTTGGGGTATTATATTAATCCTTTAACCTTGCCGGACAGGCTCATGCCCGTATTTTTCGAAGCGGGAGAAGAACGAATAGGCCAGCTGCTTGAGCTAAAAAAACGAGGTGAACTCAATGAAATCAATTTCTTCACCCTGTTTCCTGAACACAATGAATCCTGGTACATTTCGTTCTTTCCCTCAAGGCGGCTTATAATCCGGGGCCGGGGATCAGAGGGCGATGTAAAGTGCACCAGGGAGATAACGGTCCTTTTCGAGGAACAGCCCAGAACCCCCTTCAGGCTGGAAAATATAAGAATAATTCCAAATTAGGCACTTGGGTCCCTGGTTTCTGGTCACTGGATTCTGGATTCTTGACGCTGGTCATTTGAATCTGGTATCTGAATTTCTGGTTTGGATAACCAGCAACCATTGACAAATAAACAGCATCCAGAAGCTAGAAAAAAATGAGTTACAAAAATTTTGGAATATGGAAGGAAGCACAGTCGGTTGTCTTTGATATACATAAAATGACGATTAATGAACTTCCTCGATTTGAATTGTACGAAGAAGGCAGCCAAATAAGGCGCTCAATAAAGTCTGTAAAGTCTAATATAGTTGAAGGATACGGGAGAAGACGATACAAACAGGAATTTATAAAGTTTTTAACATATTCTCTTGCATCTTGCGATGAAACAACTGATCATTTGGAGACATTGTATGAAACCAAATCTTTGAAAGATGAGGCTATTTACCAAGACCTTCATGAGCGCTTACAAATTTTGGGCAAAAAAATAAATCTTTTTATTCAATCAGTAGAAAAGAAACACAAAGTGGATCGATAATGCCGCTATCCAGCATCCAGCATCCAGCAACAAGCATCAAGTATGTCTTCCAATTCTCTTGCATCTTGCGATGAAACAACTGATCATTTGGAGACATTGTATGAAAC
>CAZZPR010000104.1:6306-7734 GCA_964655655.1 uncultured Desulfobacteraceae bacterium
AAAAGAAACACAAAGTGGATCGATAATGCCGCTATCCAGCATCCAGCATCCAGCATCCAGCAACAAGCATCCAGCAACAAGCATCAAGTATGTCTTCCAACAATAAATTCACAAAACTCGCCCTTTCCCTGCTCGGAAACAAGGTTGTAATAGCAGGGCCGGAGGAGATCGTCGTCTGCCGGTATAACTCGCGTACCGGGGATTTCGAGCCGGAGCAGGAAAACGGGCGGAAAAAGGGCGAATATCCTCGGAGGGCCATCCTGGTGGTTTGCAGGGAGCTTTATTTCGAGCTGAATCACTCCTTTCCCATAACATCCGCCGGGGATCTTAAAAAGGCGGTTGAGCTCCAGGCCCCCGGACTGTCTCCCCGGGAATTCAGCAGGTTTTGTTATTTTTACCATGTCCGTGAGTCGGAAAGCCGGGTTAACCTTTGGTTTTTTAATCCTGAGGTAGAAGAAATAATTGATCGCCTTATGCCCCTGGCAATAATTCCGGAAACAACACTCCTGGGACTGGATGTTTCAAGGGAGCAGGGTTCAATAAAATATGCGAGGAGATGGGGCAGCCATGTTTTATGCTTCAGGAAACCCGGGGGAGATTTGGTCTCCCGCCTTGAGCCCGCAGAAAGCAAGAAGGAGGATGCCATTTCCCGGTTCAGAACCCTGGCCGGATACGAGGCGGTGGACGCTGGTGAAACCTTTTTCGGATGTTATCCCCCTGAGCCAGATTCTGAAACCGGTTACTTTTCTCGGTTGGCCAAAAGGGTTTTGCTTTTGCCTTTCAAGTGGTGGCCCCGGTTTCTGCTTCGGGAAGGATTACGCATCAGCGGAATAACCCGATCCTTTATCTATTTCCAGGTTGCCGTATTGGTTCTCTTCTTTCTTCTGCCCTGGGTTTTTTCTTTGATCAATACCCACTCGGTTCACCAGGAACTGACCGGCAAAAACAGAGAAATTACCGGTAAGGTGGAACAGTATCTTGAAATCAAAGAGGACCTGGACAGGAAGGAGCTCCTTTATAAAAGGCTTAAGGGGATACTGGAAGGGTACACGCCGAGGGCAATAATACTGGGTGAGCTGGGAAAATTGCTTAAAGCCCCTGAAGATTCCTTGAGCTCCATGAGGCTCAGGGATAATTACATTGAACTAAGGGGCCTGACTGACAGCAGCACCAATCTTTTGAATCGGCTGAATGCCGGTAAGGGATTTAAAGAAGTGAGGCTTGCTTCCCCTGTAGTAAAAGATCCGAGATCCGGCAGAGAGAGGTTTGTTATAGAAGTAATATTGTCTCAAAAAGTATCCCCTTAATTCCGTTGATCTAACCCACGGAAGGGGATGGGCGGTTTTAATCCTTTTTACTTTTAAATTTTTCCATTAACCGCCCGCTCCCCTTCGACCTTGCTCAGGCTCGCTTGATTACCAGGATAAC
>CAZZPR010000105.1:0-7695 GCA_964655655.1 uncultured Desulfobacteraceae bacterium
GAGTGTGAAAAGGAGAACCTGGGAGTTAAACTGAGAGGAATGAGGATGTAGGGTTTCCAGAAAGAAACCTAAAGGGCTTCTTAGCGAATGTTGTTTTATCCTGTAAATGTGAAGTTCGTCCCTGTGTCCTGGTATATTAACAGCTTTATTAAACATGTAAAAGGGGAAACTTGACACCCAAAATCCGAGATTGATTTTATAAAAACCACTGCGTCCCGCCCTTTTAGGCTAAAAAACATTTAAAGACCACTAATCTATGTCGTTTTTTAACTCATTACTACCACCATCACTTTTTTCACCCCTAAAAGACCAACTCAAAATGTAATTCGGCCACACCTCTCCCCTGGAGGCTATAAGAAGATACACTAATCTATTGTAGGTCATGTCATGGCAAGCTCCCATATCTTGAGCCGAATGTCGGAAAAGAGCCGGCAAAGGGATCTTGTGACTTTAAGGAAAAGGGACCATCTTTACCATTACACTGCCCTTGTATCAGTATCCCGATACTCAGCCGCTTTGCCAAGCCGCCAGATCAGGTCTAACCTGGCGGCTTCAAGCTCTGTGGTTCGTTTTTTTACCTTCTGGTCCAGCAAGTCATTTTGTGCCTTGATTTCATCCTGGTAGACCTTGAGACGCAACATGCTGTTAATACGGGCTATCAAGTCCTCATGGTTGGCAGGTTTATTGAGCAGATCGGTGGCTCCCAGATCCAAGGCCTTGCGCTTGAGGCCACGGTCATTCAGGCCGGCCAGCATAAGAAATGGGGTGTCCCGTGTCTGTTCCCTGTTTCTCAGGGTGGAAAGCAGGTTTAAACCGTCCTTGCCCGGCATTGAGATATCAGAGATCACCAAATCGATATCCATTGACTGAATCAAGCTTAAGGCTTCTTCTGCGCCCTGTACAAAATGCATTTCCCATATCTTGCGCTGATCGCGTAACATGCGGGAAAGCCCGTTAAGGACATTTCGTTCACCATCAACAAAAAGGACCCTGTATGCCATCTTATAGCTCCCTTTTCCATTTTAGTCCGGCTGCAACCTATTCGCCTGCAATCTGAAAAGGCACAAATACACGGATTGGTTCTTTGATCCCGATTCTTTCCGCGAAATTCCTCAAGCGCTTGACCAGCACCGGGCTGACCTCCTGGCCTCTCGAGATGAGTAATTGACCTTTCACCGTGCTAACATCCTCTGAGAGGATCATGCCTGCTTTTAGCTCCCCGATTGTTGCATCCCTTGCCACATACTTTGCCTCAATGCCGAGAACCTGCTCCAGCGCCTCCAGCACAGCCGGATCATACCAGCCCGATCGCTTTTTAAGCTCCTTTATGCCTTTCCTTTCAAATGCCCTTTTGATTCCAGCATATCGAAATCAAGAACAACCTTGAGGATGCGTGCTCCCAGTGGAATGGCCTCGCCTTGCAGGGTATCCTTTGGGTTTCCCGAACCATCGAAATGCTTGTCCTGGTGGGCTATGATCTCGGCTATTTGTTTCATTCTCGGGATATGAGAGAGCAGATCGGATGCTATACTGGGGTGCATGGCAAAGAGCTGGGCCTCTTCTCCACTAAGCTCTTGGCCCTGGTAAAGCTTTCCCGTTGCTTCCTCTGTCAGGGTGATGCACCCGATCTGGGAAAGCATGGCTGCTGTTTCAATCTGCCAGATATTTGAAACCTCGAGATGACGTGCAATCTCGCCTGCATATCGTTTGATCCGCGATGACCGCCCAAAGGCCTCGGGGTTAAGCAAAGAGAGAAGCTCGGTCAGCACCTTGATGCTTCCCTTCAGGGTCTTTTCCAGGAGCACCTTTTCTGCTGTAACCAGCCGGTATTGTTCCACACCTTGTTCCAGCACACTTGCGAGGGTCTCGGTCATGCAGGGCTTGGTCAGGAAACGGTAGATATTGCCCTCGTTTACCGCCTGGATGGCATTTTGAAGATCGGCATTTCCGGTAAGCATGATGCACACGCTGTCAGAGTCGATTTTACTTGCCCGAGACAGGAATTCAATGCCGTCCATAACAGGCATGCGCAGGTCCGATACGATCACTGCAAAGGGCCCCCGGGCGGCAATGGTCTTTAGCCCCTCCTCGGGTCCCAGGGCCGTTTCCACATGAAACCTCTTCCTTAACTGGCGCTTTAAGGAATCCAGCAGGTTTTGTTCGTCGTCCACCACCAGGATTTTTCTATTCATTGTTATCCGTCCCCCCTTCAATCTGCTTAGAGATCTCCGCCCATACCGGTATCCTCTCATTGAGGTCGAATCGCTTTATATACTCGGAATCGAACTTCTTTCCCAGATCTTCCATGCCGGCAGGGGCATGATTTTCAAGGATGTTGGCCGCATATACTGCTGTCAGTGGAATGAAATCGGTGCTTGGGCAGTTGCCTGGATTGTGGTGAAACGCCACTGCTTCTACCACGGTATAGGGTAGCCCCCACAAACCCAAAAGATAGGCGCCCACTTCCGCATGGGTGGCCCCCAGTTTTTCGATTTCCGCCTCTGGGAGGGAAACTTCGCCGTGACGGGACAAATCAAGTACCTCCCGGTAAGCCTCGGGTAAACTGGCGGCGAGCACGAGTTTACCTATGTCATGTAAGAGTCCTGCCATGAATGCATTGTCGACCTGCTCCTCGGCCATATTCTCACTCTTAGCGATTCCCCGGGCGATTGCACCTGCTCCCATGCTGTGTTTGTAGATGTTCTCAATATTCAAAATGGACAATGCCGTCTGATTGAATTGGGAAAACAAACCAACGGTAAGCACCAGGGACTTGACCGTATCAAATCCTAAAAGGATTACTGCCTGTGAGGGATTGGAGATATGACGAGGCAGACCGAAAAAGGAGGAGTTAACCAGCTGGAGTAATTTCGCGGTTATACTGATATCTTTTTCTATTATCCTCCCGACCTTCTGGATAGATCCATCCGACAATTGCAGCTCATCCATTAATTCCGTATAAAGAGATGGAAGACACGGAAGAGACTCGGTCTGAGAGACAATTCTTCTTAGCGATTCCTGTCCGAGAAGATCCCGCAGCGCGCAGGAACTTTTCACTGTTTTTATTAACAACTCGGAATCACACGGTTTGGAAAGGTACTGGTGGGCAGGGCGGACCGATTTAAGGATCAATTCTTGATCCGAGTAGCCAGAGAGGATAATCCGAACAATCATGGGAAAGCGTTTCTGTACCTGTGTCAACAGTTGTGAACCGTACATGCCCGGCATGCGCATATCGGAGACGACCACATCAAAAGGCTCCCGGTCCAGCATTTTCAAGGCATCAGGTCCGCTTTCCGCAAACTTCATCTCCCATTCACGCCGCATGCCTCGAAGCATCCTCCGCAGGCCCTGGAGGATCTTGGGCTCGTCGTCTACAAAAAGAATGCGCCTCTTTACGCTCTTTCCCTTCATGCTGCTTCCTCTTTCACGGGAAGACGAATGACAAAGGTGGTGCCTTTTCCAGACTCCGTCTCAAAGCTCAGATCCCCGCCGTGTTTTTCCAGGATAACCGACCTGGAAATGGCCAGGCCTTGGCCTGTACCAGTGCCCACCTCCTTGGTGGTGAAAAAGGGATCAAAGATCTTGGTCTGGATTTCCTCGGGAATCCCGGGTCCTGTATCACTGAAGCGTATTTCCACGTAACCGCCGTCCTTGCAGGTGCTGATCCGGATAAGGCCTTTCCCGTCCGAACCGTCCCCAGCCACATCGCCGATAGCCTGGGCCGCGTTGATGATCAGGTTAAGGAACACCTGGTTCAATTCTCCTGGCAGGCAGGGGACCAGGGGCAAGGAGGGGTCCAGGTCCGTCTCTATTTCGGCCACATACTTCCACTCATTTCGTGATACGGTAATGGTATTCTCGATGGCCCGGTTGATATCCACAGCGGTTTTTTCCTTTACGCCAGGGTGGGAGAATTCCTTCATGGAGCGAACGATTCCCGAAATACGCTCCATCCCCTCCAGTGTTTGCTCTATGGCCCGGGGGATTTCATCTTTAAGATAATCCAGATCCGCTTCCTCAATAGTGGATTTAACCTCCCTAACGAGCTCTTGGGCAGCCACGCCTTCCTTCAAGGCTTCCGGCAATTGTACATATTTTTTAAAGAGGGTGCCAAGGTCATTGAAGGCATCCCTTAGAAAACGGACATTATCCCCTGCATATTGGGTGGGTGTATTGATTTCATGGGCGATCCCGGCAGCAAGCTGGCCTATGGAGGCCAGCTTTTCCGAGTGAATTAGCTGTGATTGGGCCTTTTTGAGATCCATGAAGGCCTGCTCCAGTTCCGCGGTCCTCTTCTTTACCATTTTTTCCAGATCCTTGCTGTATCTCTTTAGTTTCTTCTCTGCATCAAGTTTTTCGGTGATATTTGTCAAATAGCAGACCAGGGCCTTCCTGCCCTCAAAGGTGGTGGTGCCTATGCTAATCTCGATGGGAATTTCCTTTCCCTTTTTATTTATTACCCCGGATTGATGTATTTTTTGCAGATCATCTTGAGACGGCTTCTTAGTACACCATCCCTGCATTTTAGAAAGGCTTGCGGAATGGATAATGTCCCTTATGGGCATCCCAATAAGTTCTTCCCTGCTGTATCCGGCTAAATCAGCCAGATACTGGTTTGCATATTTGAAAATGCCCCCTTCCTCGCCTTCTCTTTGAATTAGAGCTATACCTATCCTGGCCTTTGAAGCCGTGGCAACCAGGGTTCTGTGCCTTTCCTCAGATGTTTCCAATTCTGTCAATAAACCCTTGAGTTTCTCCATCATCCGGGTGAAGGCATGAGACAGGTGCCCTACCTCGTCCTTTGATTTAACCGACACGGTGTGCTCGAGGTTTCCTTCCGCAATTACCCCTGCCGAACGGGAGAGGCTCACCAAGGGGCCTGAGATTGACTTGGAAAGGAAAAACGCGCCTATGGTTACCAAAAGAAGTATGCTGCTACCCCATAGCACGTTTCGGATAATAAGCTCCTCAATGGCCTTTCTCACAGACCGAAGGGAGACCCCTAAAAGTACATGCCACTTTTTATTTCCGATGTTTACAGGATGGACCAGCAGCATCCCCTTTTCTTGAATCTCCTGGAGGGAGAAATTCTCCAACAATGTCTCTTTGTCAAAGAGGAGTGCGGAGTCAATCTTGTCCCCGTAGTAGGACCTTTTATCGGCCAGATAGACCTCCCCATTGGGCTTGACTAATTTGGCGAAAACCACTTCATGTGCCTCGCGTCTTCCAATGTCTTGAAGTTCTTGCTCCACAAAAATCCAATTCAAAGACCGGAAGCTGCTTTTGGCGCTGGAGGCAACGTGCATGGTTATGCGTTTGGCCCTGTGAATCAGACCACTGGTCAAGACCTTGGATTCCTCTTTTACGCCTACATATGTACTTGCCCCAGTGGCAACGAAAACCAGCATAACCATGGGAATCATTAGCTTGTGGAGGATGGATATTTTTATTTGGAAATCCTTGTTTTGCTCTTTATCCTTCATGCCAGGACCTGATTGGAAACTTTTATGCTTATTTGATACCTGAGATTCGAAATCTCAAGCTCTAACCGAAATTATTGCGCATTTTGGTTGGGCACAAATATCCGTTTTCCAATGTTAAACCTCAACTTTCGAGCCCGGCTTCACTTCCAGTACTTTGACCTGGGGTGCCTGCTTCCGGAGTTGATCTCTAAAACCTTCAGTATTTTGCACAAGGACCGGAAAGGTACCAAAGTGCTCCGGAATGACAATCTTTGGCCTGATGAGCTTACAGGCAAAGGCTGCTTCATTTGGCCCCATGGTAAATACATTGCCTATGGGGAGGATAGCAATGTCCGGTCTGTAAAAATCCCCGATAATGCTCTTCATACCTCCCATCAGGGAGGTGTCCCCTGAGTGGTAGATTTTGAGCCCGTTTTCAAATTCCATAATGTAACCAACCGCTTCGCCCACAAAATGATTTGCCCCCTCAAAACCGGTCAACTGGGCTCCTGCGGAATGGAATGCCTCCACCATGGTGACCTTTATACCATCAAAATCGGCGGTGGCACCCTTGTTGCCCAGTACAAAAGTCTGGCAATCCGCACTGGGGATCTCGGACTTGATAAAAAAGCTGAGTTCCCAGGGAGCCACGACCTTTGGTTGATAATCTGCCACAATTTCCTTGGCGTCCGGCAGCATAAAGTGGTCCACATGGCCGTGGGTCCACAAAATAAGGTCAATTGCTCCAAATGCGCCCGTTTTCCTGTATTTTCCTGGACATTTAGGATTTGTACTGATCCAGGGATCCAAAAGGATCCTTTTGCCCTTGCATGATGTGAATAGGAAACTCCCGTGACCAAGCCACTCAATGCCGACTTTTCCCTTTCGGGGTTTTTCCTTTTCAGCACCCCATGCCAAATCCTTCTTAATGAGTTGGTTCATTCCCACCGCACCTGCCATCAGGGTTATGCCCTTAAAAAATTGTCTCCTTGAAAGCGCCATAATGTACCTCCTTTGGATGTTATTCCATTTGAAACTCTATATGTTTCCGAGCCATATAACCCCTTAAGGGCTATTGGCCTGATCCGCAAGCATCAACCAGGTGCCGGAAGGTATTTTCAGAGGGATTATTGATAAGCATACGGTATTCATTTCATTTCCCTCGCAGTTTAATAATGCCTCACACTTATCAGATATCCTGGTATTGCCATGGGCTGTTCTTTTGAAGTAATTCAGAAAGCTTTTCAAAGAGTTGGGATGAAGAAGCCCTTCAATACCCGTGCCCGGGATTTTTTTTAAATCCACATCGCATAGTTCGGCCCAGCCCCGGTTGCAGGCCCAGAAATAAAGATCCCTATAAACGGCTGCCGGTTTGCCGAGCTGATGGATAAAGGCCGTCTGGGGTTCATAATATTCGGTAAAATACCGACACTGTTGGCAATCATGGGGGTATAGCTGCATACGGTTATCCCTGGCGATAAAACAGGGCTTAATTTGATGGGTAAACACGTTGCAACGCCGGCACCTTGCACCATGCTCATCATTCGCCCAGTGCTCCCAGCAGTTCCTGAATGAAAGAAAGGGCAGACAATCATCCCCGTTCCTCATGTCAAGGAGCTTTTGCGGTATCGGTCGCCCCTCGGAGCTCAGAAAAAGGATGAGGTCGCTAACAGAAACCATGTGTTTCTTCCCCAATCGCGACGCAGGCAAAGACCTTTTGGCGATCCAATAGGAAACCGTGCTCCTTGAAACGCCGCATATTTCACCGATCTGTACCGCAGAAAATCTTTTCAATTATACTCTACCTATTATCAATCCATTTCTAATATCGGCATTATGCCGGAAATACTTTAGAAGTTTTAGCATTACCATGGTACCATCTGTCTTGATAGTGCATTACCTCATCGTATTTCCTTGATGTCGTCGGGTTAAAAATTGTCGGAGTTAAAGAGAGTCCACATAAAAGAAAGAAGGTATCTAAAGAGATAGTGGAGGATAGGAGGGGAGATCTTTGATCAATTGAAGCGCATCAATCCGGATGTCAAGGTGATCCTTTCCAGTGGATATAGGATCGAAGGCGAGGCAAGCGAGATCCTGGAGAGGGGATGCAAATGATTCATAAAAAATCTTTTAGTATAAAGTCCCCTTCACAGAAACTGAAGGAAATCTTAGATCAACTGGAATTCCGATATAAGGATTAAAAAAAAGTGAATTTTTTTCAAAAAAATCG
>CAZZPR010000106.1:0-7654 GCA_964655655.1 uncultured Desulfobacteraceae bacterium
CGCTTGGGTTTTTCAACCCTCGCTACGATGTCTGCTGCACAATCCGGGTTAAAAAGGCTAAATTTATACAAAATTACCATTGCAATCTGTTCGGTTTGACATCCGGAAAATAAATTCTATACTAAACCCAGATTGTGCGGCAACCAACTACTAAAGCCTTAAAAAACCTTGCCCCAACGCTTGTTTCAAAAAAATTCCATCCTCGGAACATCTAAAAGGGAGAAAAGAATGAAATTCCTATATACAGCTATATTAGCATTACTTTTTTATGCATCGGCCGGTTTTGGAGTTGCAGCGGGATCAGACCTGGTCCGGGTCCGAAGATTCGGCAGGAATCCCGGAAACCTATCCATGTACAAATACGTGCCTGCCGACATGCCGCCAGGAGCTCCTCTGGTGGTTGCAATCCACGGATGCACCCAGGATGCCGAATCCTTCGACCACCTTGCAGCCTGGAGCCGGCTCGCTGATAGATACAAGTTTCTGGTGGCATATCCGGAGCAGAAGAGGGTTAACAACCCGAGAAAATGTTTTAACTGGTTCATTCCCGGGGACATCAGGAGGAGCGAGGGAGAGGCCGGGTCCATAAAATTCATGGTAGACAAGATGAAAAAGGATCACTCAGTCGATGAAAAAAAGGTCTTCCTGGCCGGATTGTCCTCCGGGGGATGTATGACTGCGGTTATGATGTCGGTTTATCCGGATGTCTTTTCCGGTGGCGCAATAATGTCCGGGGTTCCTTTTAAATGCGCCACAAGCCCTATGGAGCTTTTCGTCTGCATGGCAGGCGTGGACAAAACCCCCGGGGACTGGGGCAATCTGGTAAGAGAATCATACAAAGGCTATAAAGGAAAATATCCGGCCTGCTCCATTTTCCACGGTGATTCGGATTCAACCGTTAACGTATCCAGCGCACGGGAACTGGTTGAACAATGGACAAATGTCCACTCCACCGATCAGATTCCTGAAGTCGACGAAATTTTCAGGGGCCATACACACAGGGTCTACCAAGATGAAAATGGAAAACCCGTAGTCGAATCATATATTATCAAAGATATGCCCCATGGGATAGCGGTTGATCCCGGCGACAACAAGGATCAGGGCGGGCATACAGGGGCCTATTCAATTGACAGGGATATATGGTCTTCTTATTATGCAGCCAGGTTCTGGGGGATAGCGGAGTAGCCCTTTACCGGTTCCCGCCTTGATAACAAGGGAAAATTCCGGGGGCCCCAATGTTTTCAGGCCTTCTTTGCTATACCTGCTGAATCATCTTTTTCTCTGCCTGCTTACAAAAAAGATTGATTCAACCCCTATGTACGGCAAGGGGCTTTTCCACAATCTTGGTTCAAGGCCATATTTTTATTGACAATACAACGCACTAGACTTAATTAAATGCATGTAAGAGGTTATATATATTTGAAAATATTATCGGTGTTATATTGAAAGTGCTCAGCCCCACAGGGCAACCATTTAAAATATCGGGTGAAAGGAGGGGGAATAGATGTGTGAAGCCAATGCATATCTGATGAAAGACGGGAAAGAGGATCTTCTGATGAAAGACGTGGATGTGTTGAGACCGGAAAAAGACGGCCTCTTTCTACAGGATATTTTCGGAGAACAGCGTACCATCAAGGCCAAAATTAAAGAGATGTATCTTGTGGATCATAAAATCTTGCTGGAGGAGGAATAATCTCTGAGTCCGGAAAGCATTCCCCATGAATCATCACAACCATACAGAAGATAAGTTCAGGGACGGGCATAGTGAAATTTCAGTGCAGCAAAAGCTTGTTAAGCTCTTAAAGTACTGGACAGAACACAACCAGGAACACGCGAAATCCTACCTGGAATGGTCAAAAAGGGCTGAAACAGAAGGACTTAAGGAGCTCTCCGAACTTCTGCAGCAGGCAGCAAGGGACACTGCCTCTCTTAATAATATTTTCAAAAAGGCCCTTGAAAGGATCTGAAAACTTCCTTGACCGCAAATTCCGTTGCGACCTCGAAGGCACACGACAACCTTTAAAGAAATTGTTTAGCAAGAGAGGGCTTGATAAAACTGAATAATTTAATATAATCGTTTTTTAATAATAATTAAGCCCTTCTGCCCTGAGCCTTTTAAAAACAAGCAAGAAAGAGGCAAGATATTAAATGAACATGCTCATATCCCTTTTTGCTGAATATCTGGTTAAGGAAAAAGGATATTCAGCGCATACGATCAGGGGATATGAATCCGACCTCAGGCAATTCAGCAGATTTGTGGCGGAGAAAAAAGGAAAAAAAATCGAGGGGTCAGGGATTGAACATATAGACCCTTTAATAATCAAATCCTATCTCGGAGAGCTGTTTGATAAATCAAAAAGGACAACCATTGCACGCAAGTTGTCGGCACTTAAATCCTTTTTCAGTTTTTTGGAAATGAAGATGTATGCACCTTTTAATCCGGCCTCGGAAATATCCACTCCAAAGCAGGAGAGGCTTATTCCCTCTTACCTTCCCATAGACGATATGTTTACTCTGCTGCGGCAGCCCAAAACCGAAAAAGCCTTGGGGCTAAGGGACCAGGCAATCCTGGAGCTTCTCTATTCCTGCGGCCTAAGGGTTGCAGAGCTGACGGGCTTGAACATAGAAAGGCTGGACATGGAATCCGGCCTTGTAAAAATATTCGGCAAGGGAGGCAAGGAAAGGATTCTGCCGGTCGGCAAAAAGGCCATAGGGGCAGTAAAAGAGTATATTAGCCGAACCGAAAAAAGGAGGGAAAAGGCAGGTTACAGCAAAAGGCACGGGCCCCTTTTCCTAAATAACAGAGAAGGCAGGCTTACAGCCAGAAGCATCCATAGATTAATAAAAAAATACTCGACAGAATGCGGAATAATGACCCATATCAGTCCCCATTCCATACGCCATACTTTTGCAACCCATCTCCTTGACGGAGGAGCGGATCTTAGATCCATTCAGGAGCTATTAGGTCATGTAAGCCTTTCGGCCACGCAAAAATACACGCACGTAAGTATGGATAAATTGATGGAGATCTACGACAGATCTCACCCGAGAAGCTGATCCATTAATATTTTAACCCTTTTAAGGAGTACATCAAGGTATATGGTCTATAAACCCGCAAGAGGTACAACAATCCTTGCTATAAGAAAAAACGGAATCGCGGTAATGGCAGCGGATGGACAGGTTACGCTGGAAAATACCATTATCAAGCAAAAGGCAAAAAAGCTCAGGTCTATGTACAATGACCAGGTATTGGTAGGTTTTGCAGGGGCAACCGCGGATGCCTTTTCCCTTTTTGAAAGACTTGAGGGAAAATTGCAAAAATTCAATGGAAACCTGCCTAGATCAGCAGTGGAATTGGCAAAGGATTGGAGAACGGATAAGGTTCTTCGCAGGCTGGAGGCCCTTCTTCTTGCAATGGATAAGGGTCACACCTTAATATTGTCGGGAAACGGGGATGTTATCGAACCTGATGAAGAAGTAGCCTCCATAGGCTCTGGAGGACCCTATGCCCTGGCGGCCGCCAGGGCACTCATGGAACACTCCGATCTGGACGCAAAATCCATAGCGCTGGAATCCATGAAGATTGCAGCCTCTATATGTCTTTATACCAACAAAGAATTCGAGCTTATGTCCATTCCAGGTATAAAAAATTCTTGAACCGAGAGTGCGGATCGCTCGAAAGAATAAAATTTTTTGCATTCAATTGCTGTGTAAATTCTGGCCGTTTTAAATAGGCCGATCTTGGAGATAATATGGATAAGGATGACAGTATAAAGGAAGAAATGAAGGTGCTGACACCAAAGGATATCGTAAAGGAGTTGGACAAATACATTATAGGACAGGACAATGCCAAACGATCCGTGGCCATTGCCCTTAGAAACAGGTGGCGCAGACAGCAGGTTCCCAGGGAACTAAGGGATGAAATAGCACCTAAAAACATTATTATGATAGGCCCCACAGGTGTGGGAAAAACAGAGATAGCCAGAAGGCTTGCACGGCTGGCCAATTCACCCTTTTTAAAGATTGAGGCATCCAAATTCACCGAAATCGGTTATATCGGAAGAGACGTGGAAAGCATGATAAGGGACTTGACCGAGCTGGCAGTCAATATGGCAAAACAGGAGGAGCAGAAAAAGGTTGAAGCCAAGGCCTCGGAATTAGCAGAGGAAAGGCTTTTGGATCTCCTGCTTCCTCAACCAAAAAAAGGACCCGAGGAAGAACCAGAGGAAAAAAAGGAAGGGATGCTCGAGGTCGTGAAAGGCGAACCGGCGGACCCGGATACCACCAGGGAAAAGCTCAGGCGCCTATTGAGAAAGGGCAAACTGGACGAAAGATACGTGGAATTAGAGGTAGCCGATAAACCGCCGTTTGTCGAAATATTGTCCAGCACGGGATTGGAAGAGCTGGATATGAATGTAAGGGAGATATTCGGGCAGATTATGCCCTCCAAGAGCAAAAAAAGAAGGATGAAGGTAAAGGAGGGAATCGAAATAATAACCCAACAGGAATCCCAAAAATTGATCGATTTCGACAAGGTTGCTGAAAAGGCTCTTAGCGTAACTGAACAAAACGGAATAATCTTTCTTGATGAGCTGGACAAGATTGTGGGAAATAACTCCTCATCCGGACCGGATGTTTCCAGGGAGGGGGTTCAGAGGGACTTGCTGCCCATAGTGGAAGGGTCCACGGTAAACACAAAATACGGCATGGTAAAAACCGATCACATCCTTTTTATAGCATCCGGTGCATTTCACGGGAGCAAGCCCTCAGATCTGCTTCCAGAACTACAGGGCCGCTTTCCCATAAGGGTTGAATTAAATCCGCTTACGCACGAGGACTTTGTCAGAATATTAGAAGAACCCGAAAATGCCCTTATAACTCAATACAAGGCCCTGTTGGCCACGGAAGGGATAAACCTGAAGTTCACGGACCCCGCGGTTTCTGAAATAGCCAAAATGGCTCAAGAGGCAAACGAAACCATGGAAAATATCGGTGCACGCCGTTTGCATACGGTCATGGAAACCATGTTAGAAGAGATATCCTTCAACGCACCCAATGCAAAAGAAAAGAATATAACCATTAGCAAGGATTATGTAAGGGAAAGATTAAGGAATATATTGGAAGATACAAACCTCAGCAGGTATATACTTTAATTTATTTTGCCCCTTTTCGATGCGAGGTCCCGGGCCTGGTTTTTTTCTTGTTGGAATTTTTTCCAGTTGCGGGCTCCGCTGAAAAGGGGTTGTTGCCTATATTCTCGAGGAAAAATGAAAACGACAAAAAATAAAAATACCGCCAACAGGGGTTTGGACAGGGCCAGGATACTCATTGAGGCACTGCCCTATATTAAGAGGTTCAGCAACCAAACCATGGTATTAAAATACGGGGGTCATGCCATGGTGGATGAAAAATTAAAAAGCCACTTTGCCTCGGACATTGTTCTCATGAAATTCGTGGGCCTGAATCCGGTAGTTGTCCACGGAGGCGGCCCCCAGATAGGCTCCTACCTGAACAAGATGTCCATAAAATCCAATTTTGTAGGGGGGCACAGGGTTACAGATGAAGAAACCATGGATATAGTGGAAATGGTGCTGGCAGGAAAGGTAAACAAGGAGATAGTAGCCACCATTAATCAAAAGGGCGGGCAGGCGGTCGGACTATCCGGAAAAGACGGCAACCTCATAACAGCCAAAAAGTTCCGGCTCCCCCCAAGGAAGCCGGATAGCGCTTCTTCGGGTCCTCCGGAGATAATAGACATCGGCATGGTTGGTGAGGTGATGTCAGTGAATGACCGATTGATAAAGGGTCTTATAGATAACCAATTCATACCTGTGATCGCACCTGTTGGAGTAGGTAAAGCCGGAGAGACATATAATATAAACGCTGATCTGGTAGCCGGCCATATAGCCTCATCCCTCAAGGCCAGCAAACTAATACTTCTCACCGATGTTGAGGGCGTACTGGATAATGAGGGTAACATGATAAGCAGTTTAACAGAGGATGAAGCCAGCAGGATGATTGCGGAGGGAATAATAAACGAAGGGATGATACCGAAACTACAGTGCTCCCTGGAGGCCCTTAACGGGGGAGTGGAAAAGGTGCATATTATTGACGGGAGAAAGGAACATGCCCTACTCCTGGAAATATTTACCGACGAAGGGGTTGGAACTGAGATTGTAAAATCCTGAATACTTAGGACCTGTATTACCATGACATCTGATTCGACGATAAAAACAGCAGACAAATACATCTTTAATACCTACAAACGCCTTCCTGTTGCCCTTGTAAAAGGCGACGGCTGCCGTGTATGGGACGAAAACGGAAAGGAATACCTGGATTTCTTGGCGGGGATAGCGGTTTGCGCCCTTGGGCACAGCTCAAGGGTGTTAAGTCAGGCCATCTGCGATCAGGCAAAAACACTCGTCCATGTTTCCAACCTCTACTATACCCAACCTCAGACCGAGCTTGCCCGGATACTGGCGGAAAATTCCTTCGCCGACAGGGTGTTTTTCTGTAACAGCGGGGCAGAGGCCAACGAGGCGGCTATTAAACTGACCAGGCTATATTCCAGGCAAAAATTCGGGGCTGAAAGACACGTAATCATAACAATGGAAAATTCATTTCACGGCCGCACCATGGCCACTCTGACCGCTACGGGCCAGGAAAAGATAAGGACAGGATTTGATCCCCTTCTGGAGGGATTCAGGCGTGTTCCCTGCAACGACCTTATTGCATTAAAATCCGCTTTGGATGGTTCCGTTTGCGCGGTAATGTTGGAACCAATCCAGGGTGAAGGCGGTGTAATCCCGCCCAAGCCTGGGTACCTGAAGGGCGTAAGGGATATATGCACCGAGAATGAAATACTCTTAATCCTGGATGAGATACAAACCGGCATGGGCAGGACCGGGAGCTTTTTTGCGTATCAACAATTTGATATAGTCCCGGACATAATTACCCTTGCAAAGGCCCTGGGAAATGGTCTCCCCATAGGTGCCATGCTTGCCGGGGAGGAACTGGCCGGGGCATTCAGCCACGGCACCCACGGCACCACATTCGGGGGCACACCCCTTATAACAGCCGGTGCACTGGCGGTTGTCAAAAGTATCCTCAACCAAGGCTGGATTGAGAATGCCAGAGAAATGGGAGATTATCTAAAAAACGGCCTTATCGAACTTAAAGGGAAATATCCTGCCGTAAAAGAGGTAAGGGGGCTGGGCCTGATGATAGGCATGGAGCTGGACAGGCAATGTACGGACATTGTAGACATGTGCATGGACAGGGGTTTGCTGATCAACTGTGCCCAGGGAAATGTTTTAAGGTTTCTTCCGCCGTTGATCGTCCGAAGGGAGGAGATAGACACACTGATCCGCACACTTGGGGATATATTTTCGAAAACCTTGAAACCCTGAGACCTCGCCGACCGGGCAGGTCCCTTTTCTCTTGGTTATAGGTGGTATAGGTGGCAAGGAAAAGTAAGACTTGCAATTAGATTATTAGACACCTTTGCAAAACATGACATTTTTGTCTTTCAAAAAAGATGGTGGTGCTTTTCTGAAGTGACTGGCGGGAGCCTTGGAACAGAAGAAAAGCACCACCATCTTTAAACCCAGATTGTTCAGCAGCCAACTACTGCGGCCTGAAAAACCTTGCTGCA
>CAZZPR010000107.1:0-7505 GCA_964655655.1 uncultured Desulfobacteraceae bacterium
GCCTGCCCGACGAACATGACAATTTTGTCGTCCAAAAAAAAGATGGTGGTGCTTTGCTGAAGAGACTGTCGGGAGGGCGCTGCCTTTTCGTGGCTTACCAGATACTGGTCTCTCGCCTCTGGTTCCTGGATGCTGGTTTTACAAGAAACACCTTTTTTTGTCTTCCCGGCATCGAGCGACCAGTAACCAGTATCCAGCAACCAGCAAAAAGACCAGCCCGGGAGACCCGGAACAGAAGAAAAGCACCATCATCTTCAAGAAATATGACTTGTGCAAAGCTCTCAGATCCTTTTCAATCTGAGACCCCGGGACCCTCTTTTTTAACTTATCCGGTTTTCCAGGTGCCGGGAGGAAGGATTGGCGTATGTTTTTTCTTGTGCCCATAAAAGACCCCGCATGGGCCGTTTCAAAATCGGCACACTCCCGGCTTATCCACAGGCCCTGAGACTTCAGCCTGTTTGCGCCGATTTTGAAACGGCCCATGCAACCATCTTCACTTTTCATCAAGGACCTTGGCGTAATCTATTGCCAAGGGAATGAATCGTTACCAGTAACATGAATTTAATATCTTCTCGGTTATTGCCACAGGTTGGTGATCCAGGAAGGGATGCCCCAAAATTTCAGAAGCTCATAAGTTTTAGATACAATATAAAAATTATAAATTTTTCCTTTCAAAAAATAACAAACAGGGCCGCAAAATAGAAAGCGCATATATATTTAAACTTGACCGGTTGGCATGAATAAAAGTGAAAAAATCAGGGATTTAATCAGAGACAGAAGGACAAATATTCCCACCATGCCCCTGATCGTGGAAAAGATACTCAATATTGCAAGGGATAACAGGTCCTCTGCAAAAGATTTGTCCAATGTAATAGTCAAAGACCAGGCCATATCCAATAAGGTTCTCAGGATTGCAAATTCTGCTTACTACGGCCTTATGAAAAATGTCGATTCCGTTTCCAGGGCAATCACTATACTTGGATTTAACGAAGTAACAAGCCTGACCATAGGGATGAGTGTTTTTTCCTCCTTCAGCAAGAACAGTGTTTTCGGGCTGCTTGACATGAAAGACCTGTGGCTTCATTCCATAGGCACCGGAATGGCTTCCAGGAAAATCATGGAAAGAAGCGGTTCCGGAACAGGAGAACAAGCCTTTATGGGAGGACTTCTCCACGATATAGGAAAGGTTGTATTCGCAATGCACTTTCCACAGGAGTACAGGAGCGTGCTCGAGTATGCAGGGGAATCGAAGATTCCCCTGCATTTAAAAGAGGATGAGGTTATGGGGATAGACCATGCAGAGCTGACCGGGCTTTTAATGGAACGATGGCATTTTCCCGACAGTATAATGCTGCCCTGCCGCTTTCACCATAATTCCGGCAGATGCCCGATTAATTATCAATACTCCGCTATGGCAGTGCAGTTCGGGGATTTTTTGTGCCAGGCGGCGGAAATAGGTCACAGTGGAAATCAAGTCCCCCCCGAGGTGACCGAGGTTAGAGATAAACTGGGCATCTCCGCGGAGGAGGGACAGAAAATGGTGGAGAGGTTAAAGAAGCAACGCCCCAGTGTAGAGGAATTTTTCCAGGCTATAGGCTGAGGCACCGTCGATAGACATGTCCGAAAAAGACACCAGGAAATTAGAACAGGAAAACAGGCTGCTACGCCAACAGATTGAAGGCATACAAGCCCGCTACGAAGAGAAGATAGCCGAGCTTTCCCTGATCAGCGAGCTGGGAAAGGGCCTGCTCAATGTGCATAATTTTTACCGCACATGCAGGTTTATTTTGGATGTAGTAATAGAGAATACCATTGCACAGAATTGTTCGATTATGCTCCTGGATGAAAAAGAAAACCGGCTTTTTCTGGTTTGTGCGGTGGATGCCGGAAAAAATTACTTTATTCTGGAACAGGGGCGGATAGTTTCAAAGGAGGGATTAAGCTATAGTTTTAAGATTGGTGAGGGTGCTGCTGGAAACGCACTTTCAAACAGGAGACCGGTACTAATAAAGGATGCCGGAAAATCCCCATATTTTACCCCGGGAATAGAAACCCGGGTAAGTATCGGTAGTCTTCTGTCCGTACCCTTGCTGATTGTGGACAAGCCTTTCGGCGTGATTAACCTCAGCCATTCGGAAAAAAATATCTTCGGTTCAAATGATATCCATCTGTTTAATATTATTGCTAGCTTTGTTGCAGTCGCATTACAGAGAACACTTTACTACGAGAGCCTGGAGTCCAGTGAAGCAAAGTACAGGGAATTGGCTGAAAATTCAAACGACGGAATAGCAGTCATACAGGACAGTGCTCATATGTATACGAATCGCAAATATCAAAAGATGACTGGTTTCGGACCGGAGGAGTTGAAGGGAATGCCTCTGGCCTCTTTGATGTCAAACCGGGATACCAAATCCGATATGTCCGTTATTTCCATTTTAAAGACCGGCATCAGCGGCAACCGTTTCGACTCTCAATTGCATGCCAAAAACGGAGAAAAAATCAACGTAGAGGTAAGTGCCTCCTCAATACTTCACGAGGGGAGAGAGGCGTTTCTTATTTTTGTAAGGGACCTCACAGAACGAATTGAATTGGAAAGAAAATTGATACATGCACAGAAAATGGATGCAATTGGAACATTGGCAGGCTCCGTGGCCCATGATCTAAACAACATACTGTCCGGAATTGTAAGTTATCCAGATTTATTGTTGATGCAGCTCCCCGAGGATTCGCCTTTGAGGAGGAGAATTTCCATTATAAAGGAAACCGGGAAAAAGGCTGCTGCCATTGTTCAGGATCTTCTTAATCTTGCCCGTACAGGGGTCTCACCCACAGAGGCGGTCGACTTAAACGAGGTTATCTCCGATTATCTCCAGAGCCCGGAATACCAAAAGCTATGTTCTTACCATTACCTTATCAAGGTTAAATCCCACCTGGAACCGGACTTAATGTATATTTCAGGGTCGCCTTTTCACCTCTCCAAGGCATTTATGAATTTAATATCCAACGCATCAGAGGCCATGCCGGAGGGAGGTCTAATTACAATCGCCACGGAAAATCGATATATACACGGAGTAAAAAAAGCCTACGAGGACATTAGAGAAGGTGAGTACGCCACTGTTACTATCTCCGATACCGGTACAGGTATCTCCGGGGAAGTCATAGAGAAGATATTTGAACCTTTCTTTACTACTAAGATGCCTGGCAGGAGTGGAACCGGGCTTGGAATGGCGGTTGTGTGGGGGACCGTAAAAGACCACGGGGGCTACATCGACATTCAGAGCGATCAGGGAAAAGGGACCACAATCACTCTCTATTTTCCTGCGTTAAAAAAAAGAATAAAAAAGGACAAGGAGACATGGTC
Source organism: uncultured Desulfobacteraceae bacterium (assembly GCA_964655655.1). Taxonomy (GTDB): domain Bacteria; phylum Desulfobacterota; class DSM-4660; order Desulfatiglandales; family B25-G16; genus CAZZPR01. The sequence continues at coordinate 3,362 of CAZZPR010000107.1, forward strand.
CATCCAAGATTATATGGGAAGAGGGGAGAAGATTTTGGTGGTGGATGATATACAGGAACAGAGAGAAATTGCATCCTCAATCCTTTCCGAGCTGGGGTATTCTGTGGCTGCGGTTTCGAGCGGAGAGGGGGCGGTAGAGTACCTGAGGAATAACTCCGCGGATTTAATCCTTTTGGATATGATTTTAGACCAGGAGATGGACGGACTGGACGCCTACCGGCGGATTCTTGAAATAAACCCCGGACAAAAGGCCATAATCGTAAGCGGGTTTTCAGAAACGGACCGTGTGGTAGAGGCAAAGCGCCTGGGAGCCAGTCAATATCTCAGCAAGCCATATACCCTTCGGAATTTATGTACTGCCATAAGATCCGAGCTGGATAAATAAATCGCAATCCTTTATCCGCCACGCCTGGTTGCGATAGCCTTCTCGAACACGTCGATATATTCACTTGCGGACCGCTCCCACGAGAAATCCTGGTCCATGGCCTTCCGCATCATTGCCCTCCAATTTTTCCGGTCTTGAAATACCTCAATTGCCCGGCGGACCGCAATAACGAGATCCGCGGAGTTAAAGGCATGGAATTTAAAGCCCGTGCCCGGACCTTGTTTCTCAGTAGGATCGACAACAGTATCACGGAGTCCCCCGGTAGCACGCACAACAGGGATGGTTCCGTACTTAAGGCTGAACATCTGGGTCATGCCGCATGGTTCGTAGAGTGAAGGCATAAGGAAAATGTCGCATCCGGCAAAGATCTTGTGGGAAAAAAGAGGATCGAAACCGAACATGAACCTGAAACTGTCAGGATAAACTGCCTGAAGCTCTGTAAATAGCTTCCGGTATCGGAGTTCTCCTGTAGCCAGAATCACTAGGCCTATATCAAGGGCAAAAAGCTCTTTTGCGGCCTCCGCCACAAGACTGCAGCCCTTTTGGTCAAAAAGCCGTGTAACCATGCCCAAAAGAGGTTTTTTTATCAAAGTTTCAGGAAGGTCCGCTTCCATTAAAAGATTCCTTTTGCATTGTGACTTGGGCGAGAGAGCTTGGGGAGAATAGTTGGCGGCAATAACCGGGTCTGTCGCAGGGTTCCATGTCTTGTAGTCCACCCCGTTTAGAATGCCGTGAAGCTTATTTCTGACGGAGTACATCAGCCCTGCCATTCCCAGGCCATACTCCGGGATTTGAATTTCACTTGCATATGAGGGGCTAACCGTTACCACCTCCTGAGCATATACAATGCCTGCCTTAAGCAAGCTCATTTGGCCGTAATATTCTAAGCCCTCAATGCCAAAAAAGGTATCCGGAAGTCCTGTGTTACTTATTTTCTCTGGGGGAACGAGCCCGAGGAATCCGAGATTGTGTATAACAAATACCCCCGCAGTTTGAGGCAGGTTTCCTTGCTTCAGCAAGGCCATAATAAGTCCTGTCTGCCAATCGTTTCCAAGGATAACATCGGGAATAAAACCCACCTTCTCGCACAATGCGGGGATACTTCGGGAAAAAAAGATATACCTTTCCCGGTTGTCGGCAAACTCCCCCTGGCTGTTGCCGTAAAGTTCGGATCGGTCAAAAAATTTATCATTACGAATGAGATACGCGGGAACACCCGGGTGGAGCTTTCCGAGAAGTATGTCTGCTGAAAGATCAAGCCCGCCCAGTTTTACATGCATCCCTTTAAAAATGGGCTCAAAGGATGTATCCCTTTCATGTACCCTACGGTAAGCAGGCAATACCAGGGCAACCCGGTGGCCCATATCCCTAAGGACCAGAGGGAGGCTCCCGGCAAAATCACCAAGGCCGCCCACCTGTGCCAGTGGTGCGGCCTCTGATGAAGCAACCAGTATGTTAAGCTTTTTCATAATATTTGATTTTTTGTAACATTTTACTCATTATTTTTCAATAAATGCCGGCAACCAAGAACGCCGATATGGAAAAAAGCAAGATTCGGCCGAAGCTTTGTTATTGTATTGTTATTGCTACATGTATCTATTAATCTACAAAAAATGTTAAAGGTTAGATCCTTTCCGAAAAGATGAAGAACAGCAAAATACATTTTAAACTCAGGGGGGTGTTAGCTTTTACAGGGGAGGGGGTCCGGTGAAACATAATTCTTTTATTCGGCCTGAAATTTGCATATATTTCTAAACAATTTCCATAGAAGCAAACAATAAAAAAAAGGATCCGGCGGGAAAAAGCGGAATTGTTGCTCGTAAACTCAAAAATATTAACCTAAAGTGAGGAGGAAGATTATGAAACGAAGAGACTTCTTAAAAGGCATGGCCGTGACAGGAGCGGGTGTCGCTCTGTCAGGCGGTGTCGGGGGACTGACCAGGAGCCACGCCCGGAGAAAGAAAGAGGACTTCGGCGAGATCAAAAGCCTGAAGATCCACTGTATCTCCGAGACCAGCTGGTTCGATAACCCCACGCTCGGAAAGGACATCAAGGCTGCAGGCGGCATCAATACCAACCAGTATGATGTGGCCTACACCGAGGAAAACTGCGGAGGCTACGCCGCACTGGTCGAAGTTGAGGCCCTGGACGGGCAGAAGACCAAATATCTCCTTGACACCGGCTGGAGCAACGACTGGATGGATTATTGCTTCAAAAAAGACGGCATAGACCGGATGCTGAAAAACAGGGAGATCACAACCATGGTAATCTCCCACGACCATATCGATCACTACTTCGGCATCGAGAGCACCCTCAAACACCAGGACGATATCAAGATCTACTTCCCGCCCACTTCCATGAAAAAGAGCTTCGAACTTTTGAAGGGGGCCGATTTTTCCGCAACACCCGGCTGCCCGAAGAACTCCGTGCCCCACAAAGGAGAGCTTGTGGTTACCAAAACAGACAAGCTCTTCAAGCTTCAGGACGGGGCCGCTGTGGTCTTCTTCGACTGCCCTGCAACACTTCAGGTCAGGGGAGAAAACGTCATGTACTTCAAGCTCAAGGACAAGGGCTATGTAACAGTAACCGGCTGCTGCCATCCGGGTATCCTCACTTTGATAAACTACGCCAGGAGAAATTTCGAAGGCGGCAACCAGAACTACGGCTGCTACGGGGGACTCCATATCTCCGTGTTTGAGAACTGGGACCCCAAATTCGACGACATCATCAAGGGCATGAAGACCTACAACATGACCAAGATCGGATGCAACCACTGCACAGGATGGATTTGGGCGGAGAAGGCAGAAAAGGCCGGGCTTCCCATCGTACACGGAACCGACAAGAACCTCTCCTACAAAAAGACGGGAACCCTGGCAAGGGCCAAAACATCCAACGTATATCTTGGAAACGGTGACGAGATCGTATTTTAATTCCAATGCGACTCTCCGTTTACCTTAAGGGGTCGATTACTCCAGGAGAGTTTACCCGGGGGAGCGGCCCCTTGCTTTAACAAGTAAAGGTTAGTTGAAAACCAAATTGGGGGATGCCAATGAGCAACAATCAATCAAATGAAGGCTGGATCGAGGCGAGACAACTGGAGCCTAAATGGTCCGTTGGTCTTTCGGGTATCGTTAATGTAGTTTTCCTTATTATAGCTGTTTTTGTATTCTGGTGGGTCTTTTTCTCAAACGGGGGCGTATTCAAGCTCTATACACCCCTTCTGGGCTTTTCCATAGTCATCTGGACGCTTCTCATACTGCTGTGGCAAACGGAGCTCTTTGATTTCTGGCCCTTTCCCCGCTCCTACCTGCAGAACGCCAACCCGGTATCCAAGGGCGCAACCATGACCGCGATCATGGTTGCCGTGTACCTGGTATTTGTAATAGGGTTTGTATTTCTTATCATGGGAAAGCTGGGCATTACATATTTTAACTGGAACAGCCTCATGGAATACGGTGAATTCGGGCAGGACGCCACATCCACCCGGGAGACCGCTTCCTGGGCAATGCTGTCCCTTTCGGTTCCCTTCTTCCTTCTGAGCGTGTGGTTCATGTTCGGCATCGGAAAGGACCTTTTCCCGGAGCTTAAGCAGCCAAAGCTGGGCATTGCCATGTGGTCTATAATGGCTGTCTTCGGTGTGTATCTCTACTTCATCTTCTTTCATCCCCACATAGGGTCCATGTTCTATCCCAAGCAGATATATACAGCGGTTCCTCCATGGTGGGAGGGTATTGCGCATACCAACAGCGCGGAATACAG
>CAZZPR010000108.1:0-7435 GCA_964655655.1 uncultured Desulfobacteraceae bacterium
GATTTTTTTGAAAAAAATTCACTTTTTTTTAATCCTTATATCGGAATTCCAGTTCCCTCACATCCTTTCGAAAAGCTGTTCTTTAAAGAAGCAGGCAGCACAACGGTTACCCCAAAGGGATAACGTATTGTTTTCCTTGTTTGCCTTTAGGTGCGCATACCCGGCTGCCTTTAGGTCCTTTAAAACTGTCACAGGAACATCTATGCCATCAATGTCCGCTTCTTCCATATCTTCTTTCCCTGAAATGAGCTTATCAATATTTTCGGGCATCAGCGGGCACCCTTGAAATAGTAATGTTTATTCCGGATTTTGGAGTAGATTCCAAACACAAAATCCGGGTTTTAGAAATACGTTCCGTAATGATATTGAAACACTTGGTACCGGCAAAAAAGAGATTTTTTAAATCGAGGTGCCCTCCACAATATTTTGCAGAGGGCACACCGTTTATTGTAATATTTACTTACAGATTATAAATGCTGATTTTTTTATTCTAATTCAAAATCATGTACCATATCAACATTATTTTGCCTTTACTGTAATCTTCCTGGGAGTAGCTTGTTTTACCTTGGGCAGGCGAAGTTTCAAGGTTCCGTTTTCCATATCAGCCTCTATCTTTTCCTGGTCAATCACCTCTGAAAGGGTAAACTGCCTCCAATAGTTGCCTGTTCTGTACTCCCTTATCACCTCTGTTTCATTTTCCCCTTCTGTTTGTTCTGCTTCACCTGCAAGGGTAAGGACATTTTCCCTGAGATCTATATTGATATTCTCCGCATTAACTCCGGGCATATCAGCCAGAACGGTTATTTCTTTATCCGTTTCAAATATATCTACTGCAGGAATAAAATTGGGACCCGACTTTATTTGCTCCGCAGGACTCGAGGTTTTTCTTTTTTCCTGGGCCTGCAGGGCCTTTGTATTTGTTTCTGCCATGTGTTATCCCCCCTTTCTTTTAGTTTATAAGATTTTTGATTTCTCAACTTAGGTGCTCTTTACCGAAATTTGTTTCGGTTTCTCGGACTCCGCTTTGGGCAGGACAACAGTAAGAATACCGTTTGTACAGGTAGCCTCCACTTTATCTGTTTCTACATGATCCGGTATGCTTACCATCCTGCTAAACACCCCTTCCTCTCTTTCGCTCCTGTGAAATTTTGCATCCTTCATTTCCTCGATTGTCTTTTTTTGGCCTGAAACGGACAGGCTGTTTCCGGTTACAGAAATATCCAGATCGTCTGTTTTTATACCCGGCAGTTCCGCACGGACATAATAATTGTTTTTGTCCTCGGTTAAGTTTATCAAGGGAAAAACACCTGCAGCGGGTTCCCTGAATGCTTCCTCTGGAAAGTCCCCCGAAAGTCTGTCCATTTGTCTTTTTATTCGCTCCAGCTCCTCAAACGGATTTCTCCAGTCCCATGCAGTAAAACCCGGTAATCTTCTTAATATCATATCCATCCCTCCTTTCAGTTAGAAAAAGTTAATTTTTACGAGTCCGTCAATTTTGCTACAAACAAGCAGTGTCTTCTGTCTAAAAGTTAATTCCAATCCAAAAATCGTCAAGGGGTGGAAAAAGATACTTCATTTATTCCGGCACCCGGTTCCTTGACTCAAGAAAGTTAATCTAGTATTATAATGTCTAATTCGCTGAGTTTTATTCCAGATTGTGCAGCAGGCATCGTGGCGAGGGTTGAAAAACCCAAGCGAGACGAGAATTTGGAGCAATTTTGAACCGCAGGCATATTCATAAATATGTTGAGGATCAAAATTGCGAAAAGGGCGTTGCAGCAAGGTTTTTCAGGCCGCAGTAGTTGGCTTATGTACACTCTGGGTTTATATTGACCTCTGCGCTTGCCCGCCGGGGAAGAGGGCAGGGCGAAACCGGCGATTGTCAGGATTGGGCCAATTTCTTCAGGAGGAACAAGATACATGACCAGAAAAGAAATTGAATTTTTCAGGATTTTCCATGAAATATCCAGGTCAATACTTTCCGTGCTTGATTCAAAAAAGGTATTGGATCTCATCGTTAGAAGGGTAGTATCAGCCATTGATATAAAGGCGGCCAGCTTGAGGCTGCTGGATGAAAAGACAAATGATCTGGAGCTGGTTGCATCCTGTAATTTGAGTGATAAGTATCTGAACAAAGGACCCCTTAACGCGGACAAGAGCGTGCCGGATGTCCTGAAGGGAAAGCCCGTTTTGATCCCGGATGCACAAAATGACTCGCGGGTTCAATACCCGCAATCAAAGGTCGAGGAGGGTGTAGTATCGATCTTAAGTGTGCCTGTACAGGTCCACGGCAAGGTTATAGGCATGTTGAGGCTTTATACCTCATCCGCCAGAGATTTTACTGAAACAGAGGTAGAATTTGCCTCCGCCCTTGGAGAAATGGCCGGCCTGTCCATAATAAATGCCAGGATGTATGAGCAGGAAAAACAAAGGTTAGGCAGGCTGTTAGAGAAGGGGGGGATAGATACCAGCTACGGAGAAGAAGAGCTTCAGGGATACAAGGCAGAGGGGGAGTCGGGATATATTGTGGGCGTTGAAAGATCTGCCGAATTTTTCAGGATACTGAGCGAGGTCTCCCGCGACCTTCTTTATGACTTGGATTCAGATAGAGTGCTGGATTCTATGACCGAGAACATAATCCGGATAATGGGAATAAAAGGTTGCTGCATTCAACTTTTGAACGAGACTACCGGGCAGCTGGAGAGGGCTACATCAAGGGGTTTGAGTGATGAATATCTTCAAAAGGGTCCCCTTGATGCAGAAAAAAGCATACCGGAAGTTATAAAAGGGAAGACGGTATTTGTAAGGGACGTTTCCATGGACCCGGGAATTCAATACCGAAAAGAGGCCGAAAAAGAAGGGATAGTCTCTATTCTATCAGTACCGATATTTGTAAAGAAACATGTCATAGGCCAGTTAAGGCTCTATTCGTCTGAGAAAGCGGAATACACCGGCGAGGAAATAGAGTTTATCCTCGCCTTGGCTGAAATAGGAGGTATTGCAATTACCAATGCCAAGTTTTATCAGCGTTTGAAAGGAGATATAAATTTCTGGGAATCCACCCTTTCATACATTTACGGTTGATCTTGGATGATCAGCCCTTTCTCTTTTTCGTGTAATAATTTTTAAGTTCCATCAACCTTCCCGCGTATTCCTTTCTGAAATAAAGGAATTCGTAATTTTCTATCTCTACCGCCAGGGGCTCAAGATGGGATAAGATATCAATACCGAGCCTGTTTACCTTTTTTTGGTTTGCCTCGTGAAGGATGAGCAGGCTGTAATAATATATAAGCAGCCTCAATCTTGGTTTTCTGCGAAACAAGTAGGCCCTCCCTCCTATGGTGTTTACAAAGAACCCGGCATATTTATACAGGGTATCCATGGAGGGGGGGAGACCTTGTTCTCTGCCACATTTATCCCCAGACATAAGCCACTTATAAAACAGTGCAAGGTTGATCTCCATGGTGTCTGATTCATTTTCCAGTACTGATTTTACAAGCTTAATGTTCTTTAAACCCAGCATCCTGTAAAGATGGTATATATTTTTAATCATTGTGTCATGCCTTAATCCTTCGCCGGCAGGAATTGGGGGATCCGAAGAGAGGGTTCGGACAAGCCTTTTGAAACGGGTGAAGGTTTTCTCTTCCAAATTCATTTCCTTTATATAATCTTGTTTGTCCAGGTAGGAAAAAAAGTCCTTAAGGTCTTTTTTTAGATTTTCACACTCTTCTGCCGTGGTTAAGGTATAAACATTTTTTGTCTTTTCCTCTACAATGCCCTCCTTCTTTGCCAGTGGTTCCTGTTCAGCATCGGACTCATCAATGGGAACCATTTTCCCTTCCTTCTCCTTTGGGATCAGGGGCCCCTTATCCTCCTTTTTTTCTAACTCCTTAACAGAGGGAGCGCTTTTATCCTCCCTTCCGAAATAATAGTAGCTGAATATGATCAGTCCCCCGGCAATGAGGGCAATAACCAAGAGCAACAAAGCCCTATTTCCTTTCATTTTTATAACCCTCCGTGTAAGGTTTCAGATTTATAGGTATATCAAGGGTTACTTTTGTTCCTTTTCCGTTCCTGCTTTTTATTTCTATATCGCCCTGATGATTTTTTAATATTTGGTATACCATGGTAAGGCCCAGCCCCGATCCTGTAGTCTTTGAAGAATAGAAGGGGTCATGCACGAATTCAAGTGTATCCCTGTCTATGCCGGTGCCTGTATCCTCTATAACGACTCGAATGCATGCATTCCTTTCCTTGGCCCTTACAATTACGCTTCCCCCACCGGGCAACGCCTCTATGCTGTTTTGAAGAATATTCTTTATCGCCCGTATTATTTGCGCCCTGTCCACGTTTAATTCCGGCAGGTCCTCCGGGATATCGGTCTTTAAACGGATGGATTTTCTTGCCAGGAACGAAGAAAATGCATCCAAGGACTCTTTAAGAAGTGAATTAATGTCTGTGGGTTCTAAATATACATCCTGCATTTCTGCAAGCTCTTTTACCTCTTGCACCAGCTTTTCCAGCCTGGTGGACTCCTGAAGTATGATATCCAAATATTTTTGGTATTTGTCATCCTTGCCGAGACTGGATTTTATTCTTGCCGCAAAACCCCCTATGGACATAATAGGGTTTCTTATTTCATGGGCTACCCCTTGGACCAGGTGTGCCATGGCAGCAAGCCTTTCTGATCTTATCAGTCTTTGTTGCGTGACCTTGAGCTCTTGTTCGGTCAATTTAAATTTTTTCTCCAGTCTTTGATAGAGCTTTGCATTATCAAGGGCCACGGCAATTTGCTGGGCCAGGGCAATCAGCAGCTCGAGGTCTTCGTCTGTGAAAGGGTGCCCTCCCTTTTTGTTTATTACCTGAAGGGCGCCTATGGTTCTTCCTTTTATAACAAGAGGAGCGCAAATAAGTGAAATGGTTTTGAAGCCAGTTTGTTCATCGAACCTGGGGCTGAACCTGCTGTCCTTTTGCACGTCATTCAGCACTACAGGTTTTCCGCTTTTTATCACATAACCGGAAAGACCTTCCCCGTATTTCAGCCTCCGTCTTTGTATATCTTTTCCCTTCTTCCCTCTGGCAAGGCTTACGATTATCTCTTTTTGATCCTGGGAAAGCTCGTATACAGCACTGGCCTCGGCGTCCATAAACTCTTCCGCCGCATGCATTGCTGAATCCAGCACATCGGAGATATGAAGGGATGAATTAATCAGCGCACTGGTCTTTAAAAGTGTGGTCAATTCCCTTTGATAAATGCTGCTGTTGGTTTTCTCTAGCATGGTTTCCATGATGTAGAATTGGGACTTCGGAAAACACAAATCACAAATCCTTTTTATATTAACCTAAATATATTAATTGTAAAATGAATTTTTAATCATTTTCTTTGCTTTATTCAATCTTTTAAAGATAATACGATCTGGTGCAGGTGAAACGTCTTGCTCCTTGATTTTGCCTGTGATACTAAGTAAAAAAATCATATCAATCTGGAGGCAAAAGCATGCCCACAGCCCCCCTACATTTCTGGCAGGTTACATCCTGGCTGTTCTACTTGCTGGCAGCCATCACTACCGGTGTGTTCCTTGCTGGCATATACTACCACCTGTCCATCTGGTTAAAAGGAAAAAAAAGGATGAATCTTAAGGTGTCCAAGCCAGCCATAGTCTCTCTAGTGGTTGATGGGCTGCTTGGAAGGAAGATATTCAAGGGAGATCCGGTATCAGGCATTATGCACGCAGGGATCATGTGGGGCTTTGTGGGGCTTTTCGTAGGAACAGTTCTCCTTACCATTGATAATTGGTTTATCACTTTTCTGACCGGGACCGTTTACATTGTCTACGCCCTCGCCCTTGAAATTGCGGGTCTCATGCTCATAGTGGGAGTGATTATAGCTTTGATCAGGCGTTATATAACAAAGCTTGCCAGAGTCACCCGTACTCCCCAGGACCTTTGGATACTCCTTTTGCTCTTAATATGTGCGGTAAGTGGATTTTTTACAGAAGGCATTCGCTTGGCATACAAGACCCCGGACTGGGGCCCCTACTCTTTTCTGGGGCGAGCCTTTTCCTCCTTTATGGGATCACCTGCCCAGGCCAAATCCCTATATCCCTTTGTGTGGTGGTTTCATGCACTGGTTTCAATGGGGCTGATTGCATATTTCCCCTTTAGCAAGCTGTTTCATGCCCTGGCCGCACCATTTAATATATTTCTGGATTCACAGCCTGAACAGTCTGTATCTGAAGAGGAAACGGGTTTCTCTTTTCGCGACATGGTAAGCCTTTCCGCATGCACTAAATGTGGCAGATGTAACGAGGTATGCCCGGCTACTCTGGCCACCGAGCCCCTTTCGCCCCGAGAATTTATTATTCAGGCCTATGAGCATACAAGCTCCTTGTACCGGCCTTTAAAGGCAACGCCAAAGGAGATTTCCCCGGAGCAGATATGGTACTGCACTACATGCATGGCCTGTCTGGAGGTGTGTCCGGTTTATATTGGGGCATTCAAGCCCATTACCAGTCTGCGTGTATCGGAAATAGAAGATGGAAGCCGCATAGGCCCCTTAATAACTCAATCCCTGGAGAGGCTTTATAAATACAACAATCCCTGGGAGTCCTCCAAGAAAAGGACGGAATGGTTAGGTGATCTGAAAATCCCTGAAGTATCCCAGGCGGATATCTGCTATTTCGTGGGATGTACCACCTCTATCGATACCAGGGCTCAAGATATTGCAAAGGCCCTTGTGAGGATTTTGACCCGGGCAGGGGTAAATTTTGGAATCCTGGGAAAAGAGGAGCCCTGCTGCGGGGACATCGCCAAAAGGGCCGGGGAACAGGGCCTCTTTGAAGAGCAGGTGGAAAGGACTCTGGGTGTATTTTCCAAGCACTCCATAAGTGAGGTTGTTACATCTTCTCCCCACTGCTTCAACCTGATGAAAAATGAATACCCTGAAAGGGCTTTCAGGGTAAGGCATTACAGCCAGCTTCTTGAGGAACTTTTAGACCAGGGGGCTATCAGGCTTACTAAACCAATGAACCTCAGGGTTACATACCATGATCCCTGCTACCTGGGGAGATACAACAGAATCTTTGACCCTCCCAGAAGGCTCATTAAATCTATTCCGGGCATAGAACTCGTGGAGATGGCCCATTATGGACCGAACAGCCTCTGTTGCGGGGGAGGAGGGGCCAGGATGTGGCAGGAATTGGAAGAGGAGAAGAAGATATCACATTTGCGCATAAAAGAGGCGGAGGAAACAGGTGCAAGTGTTATGGTAACTGCCTGCCCTTACTGCCTTATTATGCTGGAGGATGCCCTGAAGAGCACTGAGCTTGATCAGAAACTCAGGGTAATGGATCTAAATGAACTGTTGCTGGAGGCATTATAATGGACATCATAGTTTGCGTAAAAAATGTACCTGATGTGGAGGAGGCGGACCTAA
>CAZZPR010000109.1:0-7268 GCA_964655655.1 uncultured Desulfobacteraceae bacterium
ATATACAAAGGCTTTCATTTTTCGGTGGCCGATTTACTGTAGAAGATAAGTCTGAGATTTGTTTTATAAAAGAAATGATACACGATCCCACAGTGCAGACCAATTAACATTGCCTTTTTGGTATCTTTTTAAAATTATGGAGAAACCAACATTATATGTCAAGCCAGATAAGGCCTATTTTTAACCCAGATTGTACAGCAGCAAACTGCTGATGCCTGAGGTTCAAAATTACTTTAACTTTGCATTTCGCTTAGTTTTTCAACCCTGGCTACGCGCTCTGTTGCACAATCTGGATTAAAAATTATCTTGACACAAAAAAAATGCATTGTTACTTAGAATAACCATTCAAATTATGAGCCATTAATCGAAATTTAAATTACAAATTCATTAATTCAAGGAATTTTTTATGGCTGGAGAAAAGGGATGGCCTAAAAGCCGCAAGGATAGAGAACGGGAGTGGCACAGGCGACTTATGCTGGAGGCTGCGGAAAGGATTTTTTCAAACAAGGGCTACCACGCGGCAACTATGCAGGAAATAGCAGGAGAGGCGGAGTTCAGTGTGGGCGCCATGTACAACATGTTCGAGAACAAGGAGGATCTTTATCATAAGCTTATAGAAATGAGGTTCGAGGAGTACCTAGGTCAGATAGAAGAACGGCTGAAATCAGAGGAGGGTTCGAGGGCAAAAATTGAGGCGGTTGTGGCTACCAAGCTGGGTTTTTTCGAGACACACAAACAGTTCTTCAGGATCTTTTCCAATTTTTCCTCCCAAGGTCATGAAGAGCGCCCTGGTCCCCTTTCCAGGGAATACGCCGAAAAGTTAAAGGAATACGAGAATCGTCTGGCTGATATCTTTTCCCAGGGTGTAGCGGAAGGTGTATTTATCGGAAAAGATCCCTGGCTGGCAGTGTGGTGTATGGAAGGCATAACCAACGCTATCATAGGCCGATGGGTTCGTACCGGGGAGGAGAGGCCAGAATGGATAGACCCGAAGATTGTGAGGGACATAATATTTTACGGTATTTTGGCTGGAGGAACCGTAAATGACACCTAAATCTATTATTTGTTGGTTAACAACATTAATAATCGGCTGTTGCCTCCTGTCAGGCTGCGTGTTTTCCAGAAATCAATATTTCAGCCGTTTGCGAGAGCGCAGGGCTCAAAGTTACAATCTCTGGGAGAGAAATGCAGCGGAGAGAAAAAGTCCCAGGGTGGAAGGAGAGCTGTGCCTGGAAGAGGCAGTGAAGCTTTCCCTGCGGTATAACAAGCAGCTCCTTTCCACACTTCAGGAAAAGGAAAAGGCCCGGGGACGTATTACCGAGGCATACTCCGAGGTTCTTCCAAAGTTAAATCTGGGTGCTAACTACACCCGACTGGATGAGGTTGCAACCGTGGATCTGGGCGTAATGAGTTTTCCCATGGGTGATGAAGATAATTATTCCTGCCGGGTAAATGTAACCCAGCCGTTGTTTACCGGAGGGAGGGCGGCCATCGCAGTACGAACCTCCCAACTTTTCATGTTCTTAAGCGATGAAAAGGTTAGGGGGGCTTTAGAACAGGTGATTTACGGGGTTGCAGAGTCCTATTACAGCGCACTGCTTGCGGAGCGGATGATAGATGTACAGCGGGATGCATTGAATGCCGCCCGTGCACACCTTGAAGATGTGCGCTCAAGGGAGCGCCACGGCGTAGCCACCGAGTATGATGTTCTCAGGGCAAGGGTTGAGGTATCTAATTTTAAAGCAGAGTTGATAGAGCAAAGAAACCGCCGTGATCAGTCCCTGAAGAAGATGTTCAAGGCCATGGGGGTATCCCAGAAAAGCAATGTAAACCTCATAACGGAAATGGAATATAAGCCGGTCCATATTGACTTCGAAAATGCGGTTCGAAAGGGATACAAAAACAGGCCGGATATTTACCAGGCCTCCCTCAGCCTCGACCTTCAAAAGGAATCTTTCAAGGCGGTGCGTACTCGTTACCTGCCGGATATAAATGCCTTTTTCTGGCACCAGTGGGCCAAGCCGGACCCCCATAGTGCCTCGAAAATTGAGTGGGGCACGGAGTGGCAGGCAGGGTTGAATCTTTCCTGGCCCATTTTCGACGGGATGGCCAGGGAAGGAAAGATTATTCAGGAGAGGGCTGCATTGAAACAGAAGGAGTTGCAGCTGACAGATGCGGAGGCCCAGGCGATTCTGGAGATACGCGCGGCCCTGGACAATATGCAAAATACGGAGGAACTGGTGGAGAGCCAGCGATTGAACCTGGAGAGGGCGGACAGGGCTCTTAACCTGGTAAACGCGGGCTACAGGGAAGGCATTAATACCGAGGTTGAGGTGCTGGATGCCACTGCAGCTCTTACCCGTGCGAGGGCCCTTTACTATAATGCGCTTTACAGGCACACCATGGCGAGGATAAACATGCAAAAGGCAATGGGAGCACTTGGGCCGGAACCTGGCAGAGAAGGCGTTCCCGAGAAGCTCCCTGGTGTTGGAGATGTAACTCGACCTGAAGAGGGTAAAAGACCGAATTGAATCCGGAGGATAATCGTTTGAAAAGGATAATAAAGGCAATAGTCTGGATATTAATAGTGGCAGGTGTGGGATTTGGATTGTATAGGGGGTATCTTTATACAACCAAGAAAAAACCAGCCCGCCGGCTGGTGGGTCAAACTCAGGATATCCCTCTGGTGCGGGTAACAGAGGTTGGTACAGGCACGCTCGAGCAAAGGGTATTCGTCACCGGAACCATAGAACCGGATTTCAGTGCCAGAGTTATGCCGGAAACATCCGGAGTGCTGGAAAGATTCAGGCTTAAGGATGGGACACTTGTGGAGGAAGGGTTGAAGGTAAACAGTGGGGAGATTATCGCTGTTATCGAGCACCGGGACCTCAAGGCCGCCTTGCATGAGGCCCGGGCCAATTTGAAGGTTGCGGAATCTTCTCTTGAGGAAGCTGAGATTCAACTGGAACATGCAAGGCGGGAAAAGGACCGGATGGTGGCCCTTTATAGGGAGGGCACAGCAACGGAACAGCAAAGAGACAAGGCGGTTACAGCCAGCCGGACGGCCATCGCCAGGGTGCAGCTGGCAAGGGACAGGGTGGAACAGGCCGAGGCGGTCCTGGAGAGGGCACGTTTGCGTTATGAGGAGGCTACAGTGGAGGCCCCTATAAGCGGGGTAATTACCAAGAGATATGTGGACCAGGGGAGTTATGTCAATCCCTCTATGCCGCTTGTAGAAATAAATAATATTCGATATGTGGAGGTCAAAGGAGGGGTGGCGGAAAGGTATTTTCAGCTGCTCCGACCCGGTAGAACTAAGGCGGAGCTTGAAGTTGATGCATATCCTGGCCGGAAGTTCAAAGGTATGGTGGACAGGATTCAACCGGAAATCGATCCTGTTACCAGGACCTTCAAGGTAACCATGAGGATTCCCAACCCGAAGGGAAGACTGAAGCCGGGTATGTTTGCACGCATCGTACTCGTAGCCTCGAGGAAGGAAGGAATTCTCATAATTCCGGATGCAGCCCTTGTAGACTCCAATAACGAAAATATGGTTTTCGTGGTAAATGATGGGACCGTGATTAAAAAACCTGTTCGTACAGGAATAGAAGAAAGAGAGCTGAACGAGGTGGCGGAAGGATTAAGGCCCGGCGAGCTCGTTGTGATAAGGGGGCATCATTTGCTCAAAGAGGGTATGAAGGTAAAAACCCGGAGGAAGTAATGAATTTACCGGAATTTTCCGTAAGAAAACCGGTTACCACCTTGATGACATTCTTTGCAGTGGTGCTTATAGGCATTTTTTGTCTTGTCCAGATGCCCATTGACCTTTTCCCGGAGATGGAGGTTCCTGTAATCACCGTAGTTACCACTTACGAAGGTGCGGGCCCGGAGGATATAGAGGAAAAGATTACACAGCCGCTGGAGGAGGTGCTGGCCACTGTGGAGGATGTGGATCACATCTTTTCGGACTCCAGAGAGGGACTTTCGATAATCCGGGTAAGCTTCAGCTGGCAGACCGACCTGGACACCAGGGCAAATGACATCCGTGACGCCGTGGATTTAGTACAGAGAAGAATCCCCGAGGAGGCCGAAGAGTCCAGGATTTTTAAATATGACATAAGCAATTTTCCCATACTGATTTACGGACTCAGGGCCACCGAGACTTATGAAGACCTTGAGGAGGTGGTGGACGACATGGTTGCAAACCAGTTGGAAAGCCTGCACGGGGTTGCCTCGGTGAGGTCCTATGTCCCGCTTAACCGTCAGGTTAATGTTGATCTGGACAGGGAAAGACTTGCTGCCCACAGGCTCACTCCTCAAGACGTGGTTTTTGCAATATACCGGGAAAACCGGGAGGTTTCGGCTGGCAGTATAAAAATGGGATACACGGATTACCTGCCCAGGGTGCCGATGGAGTTCGACTCGGTGGAGCCCATGAATGACATTATCGTTTCCGCCAGGAACGGGAGCATAGTAAGGATCAAGGATGTAGGAAAAGTGAGCGACGGATTCGAGGAGATTAAACGCTATATCACCGTAAACGGGCAGCCCGGGGCCATCATGCTGGTGAGCAAACAGTCTGATGCAAACACCGTGAAGGTGGCTGAGGCGGTTAAGGCCAGAATGCCTTCTCTGAAAAAGGCCTTGCCCCCGGATGTAGAACTCATTCCAGTGGTGGATTCATCGGAGGACATTGTGCAGGCGGTCCAGGACCTTGTGCAGACATTGCTCATAGGAGGAGGCCTGGCTATTCTGGCGGTCTTACTCTTCCTTCGCCAGTTGAGGGGAACCTTCATAATAGCGCTGGCCATTCCCTTTTCCCTGATACTGGCAGGCGCACTGATGTACTTGTTGGATTATACCATTAATATGATTACTCTTTTTGCCTTTATAGTTGCCATAGGTATGGTAGTGGATAATGCCATTGTGATCCTGGAGAATATTACCCGACACCGGGAGGAGGGAGAAAGCCCCAGAGAAGGCGCTTTATTTGGGGCTTCCGAGGTGGCAATGGCGATTACTGCCTCCACGCTTACCACCCTGTGTATATTCTTCCCGTTGTTTTTCGTCAAGGGAATCGCGCGGGTGTTGTTTACGCCTTTTGCCGCTGTAGCCGGAGTGGTGCTTCTAGCCTCTCTCTTTTCTGCACTAACCCTCACCCCCATGCTTGCCTCACGATTGCTGCCTAGGAATATGAAAGCCGGACGAGGGAACTGGTTTTTCAGGATTACAGAAAAGGGGTTTAACGGCCTGTCCTCGATATACAGCTCATTCCTGGGATTCGCCCTTCGGCACCGGGCTGCCGTGATCTTTGTTGCCTTGACATTTTTTTTCGGAAGCGCTGTGCTGATTCCAGGAATCGGCTTCGAGTTCATGCCCAAGGAGGACCGGGCCCTTATACGCGGAAACCTGGAGCTTCCCGTAGGAACGAGAGTGGAGGTAAGTCGCAATGTTATGCTTAAAATTGACCGCATAATAAAGGAAGAGATCCCCCCGGATTACCTTGAATCTGTGTATACGAGTTGCGGCACAAGCGGATCCGGTTATTCCACCGATGAAGGACCAAACATGGGCAGATTCGGAATAGGTCTTGTCCCTAAAGATCAAAGAGATTTGACGGTTTTTGAAATAGCGGACAGGCTTAGAAGCCGCATCAACACAGTAGCAGGACTTTATTCTATAGAAAAGCTCGAGATAAGCCTGGAAGACCCCATGGCGGGCATTATGATGGGAGGCGAAAGACCTCTTAGCGTGAATATACTGGGAGATGATATCGAGGCCACTGACAGGCTGGCTGCTCTAATAAAAAACAATGTAGAGGAGATACCGGGAACGGTTGATGTTAACATTTCCAGAGAAAAAGGGGCACCGGAGCTCTGGGTCAATGTGGACAGGGACAAGGCCTCCTCCATGGGCCTGAATGTCTTGGATGTGGCGGACACGGTTCGGACCAGTGTATTCGGTAATGCGGCCAGCAAATACAGAATAAAGGGTGACGAATATGACATATTCGTGCGGCTTCAGGAAAAGGACCGTTCCACGCCGGAGGATCTTGCACAGCTCCCCCTCAGGTTGCCCGGGGGGGATATGGTGCGCCTGGAAAACGTGGCTGATGTTTCACTTGAGCACGGCCCGCTCCGAATAGAGAGAAAGGATCAGCGTCGCCTTGTTCGCGTCGAGGGAGATGTTGAAGGGCGATCCCTGGGAAATGTGATGGTTGATGTGAGATCCATTATCAACAAAATGGAAACTCCTCCGGACATTAAAGTGACAATAGGCGGGCAGAGAGAACAGATGCAGGAATCCTACTTCTGGCTTATGCTTTCCCTGGCGATCGGGGTGATATTGGTTTACATGGTAATGGCCTCTCAGTTTGAGTCCTTGCTCCATCCATTTGTGGTAATGTTTTCAGTGCCCTTTGCCTTTACAGGGGTTATATGGGGCCTGTACCTTGGAGGCCATAACCTAAGCATAGTGGTATTCTTGGGGTTGCTCATGCTGGTAGGGGTAGTGGTAAACAACGCCATAGTTCTCGTGGATTATACAAACATCCTTCGTGCAAGGGGTCTGAGTATGGAGATGGCCTTAAGAGAGGCCGGTAAAACGCGTTTGCGCCCCGTGCTTATGACCGCGTTTACTACCATCCTGGCATTGGTTCCCATGGCCTTTCAAAGCGGACAGGGGTCTGAGGTTTGGAACCCCCTTGGCTTAACCATTATGGGGGGATTGTTGGTTGCCACCCTGGTAACCCTGGTGATTATCCCGGTAATGTATTCAATATTGGAGAGAAAACAGATTGGGTAAGGTTATGAAATTCCTGTTTCTGGCATACAACGAGGCAGTGGACGACGAGGTTATGGAGATACTTTCAGGGTCGGATGTGGATAACTATACCAAATGGACCAAGGTTTTGGGAAAGGGTGGCAAAAGCGGTCCACACCTCAACAGCCATGTTTGGCCTAAATCCAACAACGTGATTGTTGTAGCCGTATCCGAAAGCCAGGCATCAATGGTACTGGATAGTATCAGGAGAATGCGGGAAAAACTTGGACACGAGGGAATAAAGGCATTTCAACTTCCCCTGGAGGACCTTACATAGGCCCCTTTCTCCTCCTCTAAGGAGAAATATATGCAAAGTGGACGCAATATAAAGCTAATTCCTGCCCCAAATATTTTCCAGAAAATCTAAGGCCTTGACAAGGATTTAAATCTTTTCCTGTTTTCCTCCTTTCCAGTTTATTATTTAAAATCCTAATTGTTAGCAGGCA
>CAZZPR010000110.1:0-6617 GCA_964655655.1 uncultured Desulfobacteraceae bacterium
CCCGTAACCTTTTGACTTTTAACGATTTTTAGCAAAACTGCCTTCGGAAGATCCGCTGTAGTGTCCAAAAATGGAATTTGGAAGTCTTGACTATCTAATATCACTTATTTATTTTTCAAAGATCACGGAATTGGGCTAGGTGTATTAGGCGAGGGGGTAAACTTGAAAATGGTTCAAAAAATGTGCCGTACTAATGAAAAGGGCTTACCCCAAGATTGGGATAAGCCCTTGAAATCATTGGTAGCGGGGGATGGATTCGAACCATCGACCTTCGGGTTATGAGCCCGACGAGCTACCAGACTGCTCCACCCCGCGCCAGTATATATTATCAATATTCCTTCATTCTAACGAAGCTGCAACTATTAAATATCTTTTTATTATAATATCGGAATAAATATAGTCAAATAAAAATTGTAATATGGCTGCGCGGCATTTTTATGCCGCAGCCTTGCTGAATAAGGTATACAAGCGATTTTCTGAAAAGTTTATTCGGATCTATGGCCTCGGATGGTATTTTGCGTGAATCTCCTTTAGCCTTTCCCTTGCCACGTGGGTATATATCTGGGTGGTGGATATATCGGAATGCCCCAGCATAATCTGGACCGATCTCAGGTCAGCGCCCCCCTCAATAAGATGAGTGGCAAATGAATGTCTTAATGTATGGGGTGTGACCCGCTTTGTTATGCCTGCCTTCAGGACATATTTTTTTATAATCTTCCACAAACCCTGTCTCGTGATTGGCCTGCCTTGCTTATTGAGAAATACATAAGAAGAGTTCAGGCCCTTCAAAAATGACGGCCTTCCGTAATTGAGATATTCCTTTAAAGAGGATATGGCATGGGCGCCCATGGGGATGATCCTTTCCTTGGACCCCTTGCCTATAATTCTCACATAACCGGCCTCCAGGTTGATGTTGTTAATCTTCAGCCCGGTTAATTCGGTGGCCCTTAATCCGGTTGCGTACAGGACCTCCAGAAAGGCCCTGTCCCTCATTCCCAAAACGTTATCTCCATCAGGCTGGAGAAGGAGCCTGTTTACCTCGTTTTTACTAAGAGTGTCAGGTAAATGTTGATACATCTTTGGATTGCCCAGCAGCCTGGCCGGATTGTATTCCATTTTTCCTTCAGTGACTAAGTAACGGTAAAACATCCTGATTGAAACCAGGCATCTGGCCAGGGATCTGGAGGATATCCTGGAGGACATTTCCGATTGGAAAGCCAGAAGATCCTGCTGGCCGGCCTTTAGGGGAGATATACCGAGGTGTTGAAGGAAGTCAAGAAAATTAATAAGATCTTTACTGTAGGCAAGGATTGTATTCTGGGCCAGCCCCATTTCGATCTTCAGGTGATTAATAAATTGGTCTAAAAGCTGATACTCGGCATAATTGGATTTTTCGGCCATGGCCTAAAAATCGTAGAGGTCTTTATTGGTGGTCAAGATCCTGGGACCTGTTTTTTCCAATACAACCATTTCTTCCAATCGCACTCCCCCTTTTTCCGGGATGTATATACCCGGCTCGATGGTGAATACCATCCCCTCCTCCAACAACTCTGTGCTGCGCTGGCTTAAAGAAGGTCTCTCATGGGGAGCAATCCCGATACCGTGTCCCAGGGAGTGTCCAAAGAATTCTCCGTATCCGGCTTCTTTGATTATTTCCCTTGCCACGAAATCGGCATCCGAACATTTCATTCCAGGCCTTACGGAATTTAATGCAGCTAGCTGGGCGTCACGAACTGTGCGGTAGATCTTTTTGAAGTCCGGGGGGACGTTGCCCAGGAAAATGGTCCTTGTCATATCCGAGCAATACCCCTCGAGTTTGGCGCCGACATCCAATATTACGGGTTCTCCCCCCCGAATTTTTCTGCCTGTGGGTGTTGCATGGGGAAGGGCGCTGTTGGGCCCGGATGCTACAATGGAGGGGAATGATAATCCCTCTGCGCCCCCTTCCCGTGCCAATGTCTCTATTTTCCAGGCAATCTCCCTCTCTGTTTGGCCCGGTTTTAATTCCCCTATTACCCGGCTTAGTACATCCCCCATTAATTGTGCGGATTTGCTCAGGAAATCAATCTCTTCTTGATCCTTGATTTTCCTTTCGCCCTCCAGAAAACCGGAGACAGGGCGAAGCTCGGCAGCGGGAGATTGTTTCTCTGCCTTGTCCTTTAGTTTTTGATAAAGGCTCCATACCAGATGTTCGTCTTCAAATCCCAGCTTTCTTGTGTCCAAACGATCAAACACCTCGGGCAGGATATCAATTAACCCGGTATTGTGAGTTATAACCTCAAAACAGGAAGCCTCCTGCCGGGCCTGAACAGTGTATCTGGAATCGGTGACAAGTATAGCCTGATCCCTGTTAATAAAAAGGGAACCGGAACTTTCATTTAACTGTGCGTCAATGGCCTTGAAATCCGAGAAATATCTCCTGTTCTCGAAATTTATTATCCAGATGGTATCTATCCCTATATCATCGAGACCCTTTCTTAAACGTGCAAGCCGATTTTGAATGCTGGCTTTTTCCATGTAAAGATATTTTTTAAGGTTGGAAATGTCATGCTTTGCAAAGGGCTTATACCCTGTTTCAGGGAATATTTAACAGGCTGAGAATATTATTGCAAGAAGGATATTGATGGTTGGATCTTAATATATAGGTGGATGCCGCTGAAAGAGCATTGCGGGAATATACTGTTTTTGGATTCGAGGCATAAGTCCTTTTAAAATGGAAAAAAAAATGTTATTCAATGCATCATGCAGGGAAGGGGCTTTTATTTATAATCCTGAAAAAAGCTATAATCAGGAAAATATAAATTAAATTTTTTATGGGGTGAGTGATGGGACTCGAACCCACGACAACTGGGGCCACAACCCAGTGCTCTGCCAAACTGAGCTACACCCACCATTTATTTACTATGGTTTTAATAAAAATTTTCATCTTTTACAACCGTTATTTTAAGCAGGATGCAATTAATAGTTATGGTTCCGGAAAAAGAAAAAAACAGGATATATAGACAGATACCCTCTGTTGATTATCTATTGGAGACTCAGCCCATAAAAAAGACTATGGCGACAACGCCAAAGGCGCTTGTATTGAAGGCCATTCGTCAGGTCTTGAAGGATCTCAGGGCAGAAATGGAATCGGCCTTTGAGAAAGGGTGCGTTCCGGATTTGGATATAGAGAATATTATTAACCGGATAGAAAAAAGGGTATCTGTAATTTCCAAGCCCAGTCTCAGGAGTGTGATAAACGCCACCGGTGTTGTTGTTCATACCAACCTGGGAAGATCGGTTTTATCAGAGGCCGTAATTGACAGGTTAAAATCCGTGGCCGGGCATTATTGCAATCTTGAGTATGACCTGGAATTGGGAAAAAGGGGTGATAGATATGTGCATGTGGAGGAAATCCTTAAGGAATTGACCGGTGCAGAGGCTGCCATGGTAGTAAACAATAATGCAGCCGCTGTGTTGGTTTGCCTGGATACTTTGGCCGGCGGCAGGGAAGTGGTAATTTCCAGAGGCCAGTTGGTGGAAATCGGCGGATCCTTCCGGATGCCCGAGGTTATGAAAAAAAGCGGTTGCAAGATGGTGGAGGTCGGAACCACCAATAAGACAACGCTCAAGGATTACGAGGAAGCCATAGGACCGGAAACCTCTCTTTTGCTAAAGGTTCATCCCAGCAACTTCAGGGTGTTGGGGTTCACCGGGCACCCGGGGCTCGGAGAGCTTGTTTCCCTGGCAAAGACATATGAAATCCCAGTAATGGAGGATCTTGGCAGCGGTTGTTTTATAGATTTTTCGGTTTTCGGTCTGGAAAAGGAGCCTACGGTTAAGGATTCTCTAAAGGAAGGGGTGGATGTCATTACCTTCAGCGGCGATAAGATGTTGGGAGGCCCTCAATGCGGAATAATCCTTGGAAAAAAGGACGTTGTCTCGGCGATAAAATCCAATCAATTAAACAGGGCCCTTCGGGTTGACAAGCTGACATTGATTTCCTTGCAAGAAACCCTGGCCATGTACAGGGATGAGAAAAGGGCCCTGAGCGAGATACCCACAATTAGGATGTTGAGCCAATCCTATAGAAGTATATGTCTAAAGTTGAAAAGGCTACAGGAAATGATAGGCAGGTTGATCTCCGATAATTTTTCCCTGGAAATTAAGGACAGTTTTTCACGCGTAGGAGGAGGCGCTATGCCATTAGAGGGGATACGCACCCGCTTGTTGTGCTTATCCCCTCTAAAAATGCCAGCCCCTTATATAACGAAATACTTTCGGCTTTATGACCCCCCTATTGTAGCCCGGATGGAGAAAGACCAAGTACTGATAGATGTAAGAACAATTCAGGAGGAAGAACTAATTATAGTGGCCGAAGCCATAAGGGAATTGTCTTCGGGCCATGAAAACTTTTTATAACTAGGATACACTATCTTTCAAATCTTTTCCAGCGCGGAACCTGACTACCTTGGTTGCCTTGATTTGAATAGGTGCACCTGACTGGGGGTTTCTGCCTGTCCTGGCCTTTCGGTTGAACACCACAAATGTTCCAAAGCCGGCGAGGGGAAGTCTGCCCTCTTTTTCAATGGTATTCTTTGCTATGTCCAGGAATGCATTTAACGCCCTTTCTGAATCTGCCTTGGTTAAGTTAGTACTTTTTGCTATTTCTGAAATTAATTCTGCTTTTGTCATATCTCCCTCTCCTTTTTTTTGTAATTATCTCTTAATTGCCCCTACTGATTAGTATTCCTTATCACCCCTTTCTTTATTAATTTTTATATATGAAAAGGCTTTAATATTTTCCCGGGAAATAATATACCTCTGAAACCAATGAAACCAGCGGTTTAATTAGCATAGTAAGTAATCAATTTCAATAAAAAAATGTTACAATCCTATAAAAATCCTTTTCCGGCTTTAACAAAGTTTTAACAATTGTAATTAATTTACAATATAAATGATAGGGTAAGTCAATAAGTTAAACCTATTTATTAAAAATTAATTTTTTTAACGGATCCCGGTAAGTCCCCGATAAATGAGCACAGGAATGCTTTTTTATTGCTCTTTTTATATATCACTTCTCCATATTTGCTATAAACCCGGATTGTGCAGTAGCCAACTACTGCGGTCTGAAAAACCTTGCTGCAACGCTCTTCCCGCAATTTTGATCCTCAACATATTTATGAATATGCCTGCGGTTCAAAATTGCTCCAACTTCTCGTTTCGCTTGGGTTTTTCAACCCTCGCTACGATGTCTGCTGCACAATCTGGGATAAATAATTTTTCCGGTCAAGCCACAAGTGATTATATTCCTTACGAATCCTCTGGTAATACTGGATTTCCCAATCCCGCAATTGATCCTGTATTTTAGCGGAATAAAATTGAAAAAACCTCGTTGATTCGGTAAGATAAGCGTAATCAAAAATAAATCAAACCATAACCAACGAGGTGAGAATATAATGATACGACAAACCATACTTCCTTTCAAGATAGAAATGTGATAACCCCTCATGCAGGACTAGCTCTATTGGGTGAATTTGCCGTAGGGCTAGGATTCCTGCACTCAACAGACAGATACCTGCCCACCCCTGACAGCGGTGCAGGATATCAGCCCTCAGAGTATATCCTCGGCGGAGGCAGGCGCCTGGAGGATATCCGCCAGATACGGATGGACGACGGTCTCAGAGAAGTACTGCCCTTAGAGCGGATTCCCTCCTCAGATGCTATTGGGGCCTGGCTTCGAAACATGGGGATCAACGGTGGCCTCTCCGGCCTTGAAAAGGTAAATAGAAGGTTGCTGAAGCGAGGGATGAAATACGATGGACTCACAAACTACACCCTCGATATCGATGCCACGGTATTGAGGCTGAGAAACAAACAGCCAAAATGACCTATAAGGGCCTTTAGCCCAGATTGTGCAGTAGCCAACTACTGCACAATCTGGGCTAAAGGCTATATGTCCATTGTCGGACAGGCTCCTAGTGGTAGGAGATGAATTCAGAGAGGGCAATGTTTCCCCTGCCAGCAGAAATCTCTCCTTTATCAAGCATTGTGTCAGGCAGATGCCCAGGGGAAACAAGATCACCGCTCTCAGATCCGACAGCGCCGCCTATCAGACAGAGATCATCAACTACTGTGAAGGAAACGGCATTCAGTTCGCCATCGGAGCAGATCTCGATCAAGGGGTCCTCACAGCCATGGCGGGCCATACCCGAGCATGACTGGAAGCCCTGCAAAAACGGCTCTATCGCAGAGACAGTCCACTCCATGTAGAAGACGGGCCTTCCGGCTTATCGTGATCAAAAGGCCCAATCAGGGCAAGCTCTTTGCTCACGAGGAGGCGAACCTCAACTATACCGTGATCGCCGCCAACAGTACCGAATCGGCAGAGGAGGTGGTTGCCTGGTATAATCAGCGAGGGGAGTGCAGCGAAAACAGGATCAAGGAATTGAAGATCGGCTTCGGCATGGAGCGGATGCCCTGCGGGCAGCTCACAGCCAATGCCATGCTCTTCAGGATCGGTGCTCTTTCCTGTAACCTGTTTCGGCTCTTTGTCTTAAAGACGCTCTCTGCCTCGTGGCATAGATACCAGGTGCAGACCGTGCGGTGGCGATTATACCAGATAGCAGGAAAGATCG
>CAZZPR010000111.1:0-6561 GCA_964655655.1 uncultured Desulfobacteraceae bacterium
TATAATGTCTTGTTTTAACTGTATATTATTTTTTCCACTGTAGAAGATCAGTCTAGGTAAACGTTAGCGAAGAACTGACTGGTGAGGTTGCCGATAGGCAACCCCTTTTTTCTTTCCAAAGGCGTAAAGAGGTTGTCACCTGAAAAATACTGGTGACGGGCATTATTTGTCGGCTCCTCACTGGAATTTAGGATGATCCTGATAAGCGATAATATATCCTTATCCTTTATCTTCTTCTCTATAACTTCCATAAGGATTTGATGGTCAAGGCTGGGGAAAAACCTGACTATGTCCATCTTTAAAACATGGGAACGCTTCCTGGAAAACTCCGTGAATCTGTCAACTGCCCTATGGGTGCCTTTCCCAACTCTATTGGCGTAGGAGTCATAAATCATGGCCTTGTCAAATATCTGCTCAATGACATTCACCAGGGCATGGTGAACAACCCTATCACGGTAAGGTGCGGCGCTGATGGTTCGCTCTTTCGGCTCATAAATTTTAAAGCGTGTGTAGGGACCAGGTTGGTAGACCTTGTTTTTAAGTTGTCTTTGAATAGTCAAAAGATTTGACTCAAGGTCGAGATTGAAGCTCCGGCAATTTGTTTTGAAACGTTTCCCCTTCTGTGCCTTGCGTGCTCCAGCAAGGAGATTATCAAAGGCATAGAGCTGATGATAGAGATTACCGTATCGCTTCATCCTTGGATTCCTGTTGTCTTATCCACCCACCTGTCATTCTGCCTACTTCATCAAGATGCATGGAAATATAGGCATATCCCTTTTTGCTTAGATACGCCATGTCAAATGAGAGCCTGAAGAGAAACCGCAGTATATCCAGCTTGAGATTGGCCTTTTTTAAAAAATCAAGTTTTACCTTGGAATAGTTAGCGCTGAGTAAAAGCTCCAATATGTCTAAGAGGTGGCTCTCGATTCTATCTCCCAAAAGGAATCTCTGATCACGAGGGAATTTCTTCAGCTGAGGTATTGTCCACCTTAGCAGATCATAGGTCTTTGTGATTGAATCCGGTCCGCTGTTATGTTTATGAACTGCTTTCATTCTGATATCCATTTGCATCGAGCAGCTTCCGGCTTTAAGCCGGAAGCTGCATCCCAAAGGGGCAAAGGGGCAAAGGTATAAGGGGTAATTACAAATCCCGGGCGACACGGAACCCAATGCCGTCGCCGCGGAAGCCAGGAAAGCTCCTGTAGCGAGAAGCTGACCGGCAGCCCCCGGCGAGGAAGCTCCAGCCGCCGCCGCGTAACACGCGATATTTTCCTGATGATGGTCCCAAAGGGTCGTTTACATGGCCTGATTTATACTCCCCATACCAATCCTGACACCACTCCCATACATTGCCGTGCATATCGTAGAGACCCCAGTCATTAGGTTTTTTTTGGCCTACGGGATGTGTTGCCTTATTGGAATTATCCCAATACCACGCATAGTCTTTGAGCATGCTCTTATCATTACCATAGCAGAAAGGGGTGGCGCTTTCTGCACGGCAGGCATACTCCCGTTCCGCTTCGGTAGGAAGCCTGTAATGATTATCTTCCTTTCTGTTGAGCCATTTGATAAATGCCTGGGCATCATTCCATGAAACACAGGTTACCGGCTGGCTATCGGTCTGTGAGAATCCCGGATTATCCCAGTAGGTTCCCGCCTCCTTTTCCCATTTTTTACCCGTCCATATCCAGGCACCGCCTCCTGTTTCAGCCTCGGTTTTATGGCCGGTATCATTGATAAATGCACGCCACTGCCCTACCGTCACCTCTGTAGTCTGCATATAAAAGCTCTTTGTTAGTGCCACTTCATGTTGAGGATGTTCGTCTTTATACCATTCTTCTTTTCCTCCATATTTCCTTGCAGCCTCTGCGGCGCTTATGCTACTTCCCATCATAAAACTGCCTGAAGGGATCAAAATAAACTTCATGCCTATGGAGTTGGTGAAGGTTTGGCCCGCTTCGGCGGTGGGTAAAGGATTAAGGGCAAAGCTCAGGCTCTTATCCTCCCCTGGATCAAGTGTAACCCACATATCCTTTTTCTCGTGGCCCTGGGCTGCAACTTCCACGTGGTATCGCCCTGCTTCAAGCTCTATGCCCGGGTAAAAGCTCCGGTTGATATTGGTTATCTCGACATCGGCATTATCAGGGTCGGTTTCAACAAAGAGGCGGGCTTTTCGGGGCAACGCTGGTTTTAGGTCCACGTAAAGGGATATGGACCGGCCCGGTTCAGCCTGGATTCTTTTACGGTAGGGTTCATAGTCCCGTTTTACCACCCGCAGGGTATGCCCGCCCGGTGCTATCTCCGTGTCTGCAAGGGGAGTGGACCCAGCCGGGCTGCCGTCCAGCAGCACGACGGCGCCCGATACATTTGCCTCTACGGAAAGGGTTGAAACCGCTCCTTTTCTTGAAGGACCTTCAACTATTGCACCGGAGCTGGAGGCTATAAAAAAGAACTGGCCTCCTTCATCCCCCACCCCGTGGATAAACCGGCTGAACGGTGTCTGGGTGGAATTTCTGGTAACCAGCTCCTCCACCCGCACTCCTACCTGCTTGGCGCTTAAGTAGGGATGGGGATTTTCCCTCAGGGTCTTTAAGAAATAATAGGCGAATACACTGTGCCCTGCCTTGCCCGCGTCCTCCACCGGTTCTATTCCCCCTGAGGTAAGCACGTTCCTGGAGGGCCTTGCGTATTTCTCCCTGAAATACCTGTCGCCTATATCGGTCTCGACTGCCCGGTGCTCCCTGGTAAATGCGCCGGAGAAGCAGGAGTCGGATACGAGAAGCACATGCTGCGCACCCCTTTCATCCAGGGCGGCGATGAACTTGTAGATGGTGTTGTTTTCAAGGAAGGTTGCAGGGCTCTTTGTGGCCTCGGTGGTTACCCAGTAGCCGGATTTCAGGATGTCGTCGAACCAGCCGTGCCCCGCGTAGTAGATCAATACATTGTCTCCCTTTTTCACCCTGGCGGCCACGAGGTCGCGGAATACCCGCATGATTTGGTCCTTGGTGGCCCGGGTATCCTCTATGAGAAAGATGTTTTCGCGGTTGAAGAAGTATTTATCCTCAAGGAGCCCGGCCAAGGCCCTGGCGTCATTCAGGGGGGTACTGAGGTCGGGGTGGTGGCTGTAGGTGTTTATTCCTATTACTACGGCGTAATTGGTGCCGGTCGAGAATTTATCCTTTATGGTTTTTCCGTCCAGTTGACTTACCACGGTTATGGCCCTGTTTGCATGTACGGGTACCGTGAAGGATAAAAGAAACAAGGCCGCGGATATAAAGGCGGAGAAAAATACTGTTTTCAGGTTTCGTTTCATATGCAATGCCTCTTATATTTTATAAAAATATACTATAATCAAACCCGGGGGCTGGACGGAGCTTTGCGAATTCACTTTTTTAAAGATGTCGTTACTCTTCCCCTGTTCCGAGGCTCCCGCCAGTCACATCAGAAAGGCAACGACATCTTTTTTTGATGGCAAGAAATGTCATGTTTTGCAAAGGCCTCGTTTTGGCGGTTTTTTACTGCCTTTTCCGGGGAAAGCCGGGTTATTGTCACGCAAGACCCGCTCGTCTAAGGCCGGGTTTCAAGGCTCCAGGAGGCCTCGTAGAATTCGGCCCCGGATTCGCCGGCACTGGAATGGGACTGAACGGAAATGCCCCGGGATTGGATCCCCAGGGACTCAAGGCTTCCCCGGTATAATCTCAAACCGTTTTCAGCGGATTCGGTGGCCACGTCGCCCAGGGGAACCTCACTGGCATATACAAATATGGTATCCTCACCGTAGGGCGGGGATACGCGCAGCTCGAACAGGTCTTTCTCCCCGGGTATTCGATAGACCCTGCCGCCGCTGAAACGGGACGACTTCCGGATATCGTTGGGCAAAAGCTGTATGATGTCACCGCCCGGGGTTATGTCCACTATCCTGGCATAGAAATCACGGTTTCCCCTGAGCAGGATTTCAATCTCTTCCCCCTGCTCGTAGACCCTTTCGGGTGTCCAGACCTTTACGGTCAGGGGGGCGGTTTCTTCCATTACCGGGGAATCCTTTCCCTTGGGCCTGAGCCTGTATTCCACCTCCGCCTTTATCCAGACGTGGTACCTGGAATTGTCCTCTATGCCGTAGTCTTTCTGCTCCAGGACGGATACCGCGCCCTCGGATTCCGACCACACGGTGTCGTATTTAAGGGTGAAGTTTTCCACCTTTGTCCTGGAGGCGATATAGGACTTGGCCATCTCCAGGGCCCTCCTCTTTGCATCCGTAAACGCGGATGTCCTTATCTGGGACATGGTCACGTCGTCCGAGAGATAGGCGTAGCCGTCCACCGCCTTTATGCAGGAGCGCTTTTCGGTTTGCTCAGGGGACCGGGTTGTTTCACAGTATGCATTCGGGAAAAAGGCGGGCATAAACAGGCAGAGAAGCAAAAAACCGGTTATCTTTGTGGGGTTCATTTGTATTCCTCTTGTTTTTAACTTCTTCTTTCTACAACAAAAACGGGGCGTTTTCAAGTATTCCCCGGCTCATTTAAAGAGGCCTGAATAAAGGCCGGTTCTTTCGGTCACCCTCTTGAGGTAGTCCCTGGTTTCCCCGGGGGTCTTTTTGCGGAGCAGGGAGTAAAGCGCAGCCCTTTCCATGCTGTTTACCGGGTATTGGTCCAGGATTCTTTTTCTAAGGGCGGTGGGGCCCATGTTATATGAGCAAATCGCCAGATATCTCCTGCTCGCCGGATCTTTTATGCCCTTCAGGTAATCGCGGTGCAGGATGTGCATGTATGCGGTGCCGAGCATTATGTTTTTACCCGGGTGATAGAGCATCTCGGGCTTGATCACCCTGTCCTCGTGAAAGAGATACCGGTAGGCCTCCCTGCCCGCGTATCTCGGGATTATCTGCATCAGGCCGTATGCGCCTGCCGAAGACCGGGCCCTGGGGTTGAAATAGGATTCGGTGTGGATTACGGCGCAGATAAGCTCCGGCGGAAGGTCAAGGTATTGGGTGGATTTTAGCACCTCGCCCTTATACCTCGAGGCACGCTTGCGCAGGTGGCCCGGCACCAGGGGAATATCCGCCTCGAACCTGTAGCGGGTCCCGCCGTCTTTACCCTTAACCGGCAAAGGGTCAGGGGATATGCGGGGTATCACCTCGTTTCGGATATACCCCTCGAGGTTTTCCCGGGTAACCTGGTTTCCGGTTTTGGTTTTTAGCTGTCCGGAGAGGACACTTTTGCCTGTAACCGGGTCCTGCTGCCGGTAGAGAGAAAGAAGCCGGTCGGTCATTTTTTCTTTTGCATGTTCCGCCCGGCTTTTGCCATCCGGCACCATTGCCTCTATTTTAAGGGTGCCTTGCTTGAAGTCCATTCGGCTCCGGGAGGAGAAGTCCCCGGCATATTCCACCCAGTCCTTTTTGGTGGAGACCATGGTATCCTTCCAGATCCTGTTGACCTCGTTTACGTATTGACGCCATTTACGGTTGTTTTCCTCTTCCCATCTTTGCCATGCCCGCTCCATGTCTGACACGTGCCGGTTCCATTTGGAATCCGTTTCCTTTTTGATTTCTTGCCACCTGGCTTCCGTTTCCTCGAGGGGGTCGGGCTGGGCATGAAGGGCGCAGGGGGCCGCACAAAAAAGGGAAAGGCATAATAGGTATGCGGTTGAAAATATTTTGTATATCATTTTTTGTTTTCTCTTCCAGCAGCAGAGCAACTTTAGAGCAACTTTAGGGACGACCTTAAATTATTAAATAAATCAAATTTCCAGGTGGTAACCTTGTTCCTTTGCAAGCTTTTCCCCTCGCTTAACTGCATAACTTACAGCAGCAGGTGTGATGTCAAGTTTCCTCGCAAGATCCACCATAGTAACTCCCAATTCAAATACAGCCCAATAGCAGATTAAATCCCTGGCCCCTACCCGGTCCTTTTGCCTGCCTTTTCCGGTTATGTAGTCCCTTTCCGAATTGAATAGGTGCGAGACTCTGCCTACGACTTTTTCAAAATCATAGCCCATGTTTTTGAGCTTATACTTCCGGGAAAATTGATTTTCCGATTCCAAAAGCACATCACTTACGAAATCGTTTTCTCCTAATATTCGTTGGTCGCTCTTGATGCGATACCCTCCGTTCAGCCTTATCTTTTTAACCTTATCCCAACCACCAAGGCTTCTTATCAAACCGCCCCCCACCAGCTCAGGGCGTCTTCCAAGGGGGATTCCCTCTCTAACATAGGATCCATATCTTTTTCTTGCTTCAGAAACCCTTTTTCCAAAAAAACCTAAAACACATTCAACATCCTGCCATTTATTCTTTTTCCTGCCCATCAAGACGCTGTGTCCGCAGTAAGAATAACTGTCAAGCTCGTCCAAAGAATTCACGAGCCTAGCCCTTAAAGGGTTTAGGTGGATATACCGAACCAATTCCTTAAAATAGACATCTTCCTGACATACAATGGACTTATATCTGTTTTGGAAAAGTTGACCATGACGCTTGTGTCTCTTGTTATAAGATACCGCATATCCGGTGAGTAATACTAATTTGCATTCAAAGGAATACTTACAATCCACTCAAAGCCTGCTATA
>CAZZPR010000112.1:0-6446 GCA_964655655.1 uncultured Desulfobacteraceae bacterium
ATTGAAGATAGTATTATTAAACCTGTTAATTTATCAACTGCGAAACTTTAGTCAGAAAGTCGTCCGCCCATCGGCAATACCGATGGCCTCTTCTCTCCAGCTCGTGGTCCAGTTCGTTTAGAACAGTGTTCGACAGCATCGGTGACACTGGAGAACCTTGGGGGCATCCTTTTGTTGTCCTCTCCAACTTTCCCTCTACAATCACCCCTGCTTTTAACGCTCTCGCGACCAGCGTTACAAGTCCCTCATCCGCAATCCTCCTTCGGATGAGTTTCAGAAGAAGACCGTGGGGAATTTCATCGAAGAAGCTCTTTAGATCAATGGATGCACCCCATTCGTAGCCTTCCAGCACGATGCCCTGAGCATGCCTAATGGCTTGGTGTTGGCCCTTTGCTCTGCGGAATCCAAGATTGGATGCCGTAAAGTCCAGACCGAATATCCCTTCAAAGACCAAATTCATGCTTTGGGATACAATTCGATCCATTACCACAGGTATACCTAATTTTCGCTTCTTGTTGCTTCCCTCTTTGGGAATCAGCACCCTTCGGGCAGGTTTGAAGCGGTAGCTGCCTGCTTTGAGCTTCTCATGGATAAGCTTTAAAAGCTCATCCTCTCGTTGCTCAAACGCCTCTACCGTCATCTTGTCTATTCCAGCTGCCCCGGCGTTCTTTCTAACTTGCTGCCACGACATTCGCAGTCGCCCTGGATTATAGACCCTTTCTAACACATTCTCCTGTTGCACGATTGATCCCCGTGACTCATCCCTACGAATCAGATTGCTGGGTTGCCGGTGGCCCATTGACCGGAACCGGACCCCTTATGACCTTCGAGACGATCTGTCTGGTCGGCATCCCTGATGGGATTCGGGTATCCCTGTTGGTTTTCTTGTTCCTTTGCCCAGCAACTCTATGTCGGCTCCTCGTCGCTGTCACTATCGCTTCTCGTCCACGGCTTCGCATGCCCCAGCGGCGTCACCGGGACATCCAGGCGTCTTTCCTGGTTGTCAGGGTTTTATCCTCCGCTCTGTCACCAGGCATCACAGGCCCTCACTCATCAGTACTATCCGTGAATCTGCACCCTCTGGCCCCTACCCGCTTCGGGGTCTCCTAATCGGGGCCGGTTTTAACCTATCGCAGCATTCAATTTCAGGCAAGGAGGGCTTCCCTGGGTAAGCCACACCACCTCCCCATATACCGTCCAACTTTACTTCGGTTCGGTTCACCGGATATCAGGTCTCGCTCTTCCACGCCTGCTCGACCTCCTCCCCGCTGCCATATAGTTGGTTCGCTGTTCGCTACGTATCCTCCAGACGGCCCATTTCTGGTACCTGCCCTTGCCTTGTTGGCGTTGCCCTTCCGTCCGGTAACGGCGGTCGTTTTACTTCCAGCCTCTCGGCCAGAAGATCGGGCGGCTACGGGGGATGTGCTTCGCCTGAAGGCGAGGGGTTTCCACCATCCCCGGAGGAGACACTAAAGACGGTGTCCGCATCAAGGAGGATGAACGGATTTTAGGCGAAAGTGGTTTTGTGGAGAATGTTCTCAAATCGGCTGAGGGGGCGTTTGAGGATGCAATCAGACGATCACCCTCCTTTTTATTATCTTGACGGCATCTTCAGGCGTATCCACAAGATTAATGAGGTCAAGGTCTGATTCATCTATCGAATGCATCTTGAGCAAGGTTCCCTTTATCCAATCAATCAGGCCTTTCCAGTACCCGCAGTCTATGAGGATAACGGGAAAGGATTTTATCCGCCTGGTCTGTATCAGGGTAAGGGCCTCAAAGAGCTCGTCGAGGGTCCCAAACCCGCCCGGCATAATAATATAGGCAACCGCATACTTCACGAACATGACCTTTCTGATAAAAAAATATTTGAAATCTAACCGTATGTTGGCATATTTATTGGGTTTTTGCTCTTTGGGGAGGTGGATGTGCAGCCCGACTGATTTACCCTCTGCCTCGGCAGCCCCTTTATTGGCGGCCTCCATAACCCCGGGGCCGCCGCCGGAGATGACATTAAAACCCTGTTCAACCAGCAATCTCGCTGCCTTTTCCGTAGTCTTGTAGTTATGGCTGTTCCTGCCTGCCCTTGCAGAGCCGAAAATCGTTACTGCCGGATACACCTCTGGAAGCACGTCGAATCCATCCACAAATTCGGCCATGATATTAAACATCCTCCAGGTGTCGTTTTTCGTCAGCTCATCAACCAGATATTGCCGTTCTTGCATGAGTCTTCTCCTCTTATATGTCAGTAAAGGTAATTATTATGTGAAATCAAGGACTATGCAGTCAAAACCTTTACTCTTGCAACACTTCCCGCAGCCCTTCTCTGATAGACTGAAGCTTATCTATTTCATCCTGCCCGATATCCCTTTCTTCGCCCCTTTCCAGAAGAACCTGCCTCAGCCTTTCAAGCTCTTGCTCCAAATCAGTAACCGTACGCAATATCGATTCCCTCTTATCCGGGAGAGCAACCTCCAGATGTTCTCTTTCCCGGACAGCCCCTCTGGCTTCAAGCGTTAAGGTCTCTTTCCACTTGGGAATATGGGACTCCATGCTAAATCTATCATGGATAGAACTGGCCAGGGCTTCACTGGCTGTAGGTTCTCCATGGACGACATAGACCCGGGGTTTGGATTCGGCAAAATTGCCTGCCCATTCCAGGAGCTCTTTCTGGTCAGCATGGGCTGAGAAACCCCCTATGGTAAACACCTTTGCCTTGACCGCAACATCCTCTCTAAAAATTTTTACCGATTTTTCACCATCCACGATCCTTCTCCCCGTAGTGCCCTGGGCTTGGAACCCCACAATAACGATACTGGCTCCAGATCGCCACAGGTTATGCTTGAGATGGTGTTTGATCCGTCCGGCAGCACCCGAGCCTGTTATCCGAACCATATCCCGCTCCTTCCTTTTACCTTAGTGCAATATTTCCTCAGTAAGCTAATGTTTAACCCGGATTGTGCAGTAGCCAACTACTGCGGCCTGAAAAACCTCGCTACGATGTCTACTGCACAATCCGGGTTAAAAAAAGTACCTGCGTTATCCTCCATCTCCTTTAACCGGGATTTGTTGAAAAGGAAAGGGTAAAATGTTAAAAAAATGGAGTCTAAAAAACAGGAGGTAATAAGGAATGTTAAAGCTATTCAGAAAAGCCTCAAAAAGAGTAGGCCTTCCCCCTGGAACCCTTATTCACATAGGGGAAAAGAAGGCGGAAAAGGCCAGGATTACCGTTATGGACTATAACGAATCCCAGGCAGAGGATAAGGAAGTGGAAACAATCGAAGAATGCATATGCTTCAAGGATAAACCGTCGGTTACCTGGATAAATATAGACGGTATTCACGACATGAATATTATAGAAAAGACCGGAAGGTATTTCGGCATCCATCCACTGGTACTGGAGGATATATTAAATACAGGACACCGGCCTAAAATGGAGGATTTCGAGGACTTTATATTCATAATATTAAAAATGCTTTTATACAATGAGCAAACCAGGGAGATAAAGCACGAACAGGTCAGCCTTGTACTGGGCTTGAATTTCGTTATCACCTTCCAGGAAAAAGAGGGAGATCTTTTTAACCCGGTAAGGGAAAGGATAAGGAAGGGGAAGGGTCGAATAAGGAGGATGAAGGCAGACTACCTTGCCTATGCTTTGATAGATACCATAGTGGACCACTATTTCGTTGTCCTGGAAAAGCTGAGCGAAGGCATACAAGACCTTGAAGATGAGCTTATTGCAAATCCTGCCCCTGAGACCCTTCAGGCGATTCATAATCTAAAGAGGGAGCTGATATTTTTAAGAAAATCCGTCTGGCCTCTGCGCGAGGCGGTCAACAGCCTTGAAAAGGGGGAATTGGACCTGATACATGAATCCACCGGCATGTACTTGAGGGATATATACGACCACACTATTCAGGCAATTGATACTATTGAGACTTTCAGGGACATGGTTTCCGGGATGCTGGATGTTTACCTGTCCAGTGTAAGCAACAGGATGAACGAGGTGATGAAGGTTTTGACCATAATTGCCACCATATTTATTCCTTTGACCTTTGTAGCAGGCGTCTACGGTATGAACTTCAAATACATTCCGGAACTCGACTGGCCCTGGGCCTACCCGGCCGCCCTTGCCTTGATGGGTGTAATGGCCCTTGGAATGGTTCTTTATTTCAAGAGAAAGAAATGGCTTTAACACGGTATTTCACCGGTTTTTAAACCCGGATTCTATTTCCCTCACAAATGCTTCCCCATCCTCTATGCCGGTTATAATCCGCACCTCCTTACCCTGAAATGCACTCAAATCAGCACATGCGGTGCTGCACCCTTCAACCGCCAAAATGAGGGAAACACCTTCTGTTTCCGGCCTAACAAATTCAGCCTTGCCTCGCAGACTTTCCCCTAAACGCCTGACCAGGGCAACCCTATCGTACTCGGGATTGCATCCGCCGCAATACTTGACCCCTATCTTTAAGCTCAACTGCCTATCCCTCCTCGATTCCGCAAATCCTCTTTGCCGCCTTCTTTTTCTCTTCCATGTTCACACGCCTTGTAATCATAATCCTCTGGGCCTGGGGAGATCCGGCCCCGTGCATGGACTCGGTCAAATAATTGGTGGCTGCGGTGCCCAGGGTAAGGTTTTCAATCAGCCTCAGGATTCTCATTCGAGACTCAGTTGGGATGTCTGCTCTTCCCTTGTAATATTTCTCCATCCACTTTCCGGCTTCTTCTGATCTAAAGTCCTCCTCGGACGGCAATGTGGCCAAAAGGCCACCTGCTATATCCTGAGCAAGGCGGGCCATTTCATAGGGAAAACGGGTTATGTTGTGTTTGTGAACATTGGCAAGAAGGTTGTTCACATAGTATGTACCACTGGGCTCCTTGTGTCCCTCGGAGGCACAGGCTATGGCCCCGCAGTAAAGGGTCTCATTTAGATGATTCATCTCGATTATCTTGTCTTTAATATGAGAGGCCCTGTCCACTCCGTTATACTCCGCAGCGGTCTGCGCAGCCCCGATCAAGACATCCCCCACCCCTACCTTGCATGCGTAGCTCTGTCGGTGATAGGCGGCGAATTGCTCCACCAGCTGCCTTGAAAAATCGTATTCCTTATACATGAACACTCGCTCCCAGGGGACAAAGACATCATCGAATACAACCAATGCCTCATGCCCGCCATAATACATATTTCCCCTGTCCATGGTTCCCTTTTCCAGTTTTCTGGTATCGCAGGATTGACGTCCTATTATATAGCTTATTCCTTCGGTGTCGGCGGGCAAAGCAAAAGAGACGGCGTAATCCCTGTCATCTTCTCTTAATGTGATGGTGGGCATGGCAATGATCTCATGTGAGTTCACGGCCCCCGTCTGGTGGGCCTTGGCTCCCCGGACTATGATACCATCTTTCTTTTCATCTATCACGCGCATAAACATGTCCGGGTCTTTCTGCTTGTGGGGAGGAAGGGATCTGTCCCCTTTTGTATCAGTCATTGCACCGCAGCAGGTAAGGTCACTATCTTGAACGTATCTTAGATAATCCAGGAAGCGTTTGTGGTATTCGGTTCCGTATTTTCTATCAATATCAAAGGTTGTCATATCCAGTGCATTAAGGGAATCCATCCCAACACACCTCTGAAAACAGCAGCCTGTTTCACGGCCCAGCAATCTTCCCATCTTGCTTTTTTTCACCAGATCGTCGATGCTCTGGTGAAGATGGGTAAACCGGTTAATCTTCCTACCTGTAATGCGGGAGGTGGCTGTCATGATATCTTCATGCTCCGGTAGATGGGCCATCTCATAGGTCCTGGCAACTGCATTCATGGATGGCCGAATTATGGGGTCATCCACCGGGTTTTCCACCCTGCGGCCGAACATGTACACAACCAGATTCAACCCTCGAAGACTTTCCTCGTATTGTTTTGCGTTCATTGTGGTCATCGGGCTTCTCCTGTTATAAAAACCTGGAAATTAAAAACGATTCTTTTCAACCCCGATTGTGCAGCAGACATCGCAGGGAGGGTTGAAAAATCCAAACGAAACGAGAATTTGGATCAATTTTGAACCTCAGGCATATTCATAAATATGTTGAGGGTCAAAATTGCTGAGTCCCGACAATTCAGGACAGCAAGGTTTTTCAGGCCGCAGTAGTTGGCGATTGCTCAATCTGGGTTTAAAGGGAGAAGAAAGAGACCTGCCAAAGGGAAGGCTAAATTTACTACGAATGAGACCGTAGAGTAGGGGCTTAGCTGTAATAACCAAGCCCCTTTTCCATAAGGCAGGGCAAAAAACATCTTTCAAAATTTTTCCCAAAAAACATCAATGCAATCAGCATTAAGTGTTATTGTTATTTATAGATGTTATATACCCTGCTCACAAGTCATTTCTTTAGTTTGTATCCCGGCCACCTGTCCATAAAATAATCCTGGATCATAATCAGGTTTATGACCA
>CAZZPR010000113.1:0-6389 GCA_964655655.1 uncultured Desulfobacteraceae bacterium
TATTATTTAAGCAATTGATTTTACATAATATTTATACAATCTTTGCAACACCTTTATAAAACCAAAAGGTTAGTGAACACTAACATAGTAACGTATCCCTGCAAATACGGAGGGCCCGATTCCCTCTACCTTTTTTATTCCGTGTATGGAAGTGAAAGATCCATTGGTTCGTCGGAACCTGTATATCCTGACTGCGGTGACCGGCCCTATGTTTGGCAGCACTACCAGGTCCTTGAGGCCTGCAGAATTAATATTAACGCTCTCCCGGCCCAGGCTTTTGCGATGCTTTGCCATAAATCTTCGGTAATGTTCTTCCAGCAACTTTTTTGCCTTGTTTTTTTCAACGGGGGATATCCAGTGTTCTTTTTCGAATGTACCCAGGCAAAATATAAGCTGCTCCGTGTCTACGTGGCCCCTTATATCCCTGTACGGAAAATGTCTTACCTTTCTGCCTTTTTTGTCGAACTCTATGGAGGCAAAGCAGGGGTCGGGTAAGGAAGCGACTTTGCCTTTAGGCCAATCTTGCGCATATGACCAGCAGGAAAAGAAAAGGTAAAAAAATAGGCATACTGTAAATGTCCCGCCGGCCCTCTTGATCATAATCTCCTCCTCATATAGAGTCAATCGTTATAATCTTGGCTCCGGAAATTCCTTCCCGAACAAGGTTATTTGCCAAAATCTGTTTGGAGTCTATGTTGGTTATAATAGCCCTGTCAAAATCCAGGTATTTTAACTCCCGCACAGATCTTACGTGGAACCCTAAAAATTTGTGTCCTTTTTTAAAATCATCCGCTATGCCTATAAGCTCGATATCGTTCTCGGTTAAGGCCAGAAAGGCTATCTCCGCAAGTTCTCCCGCACCATAGAAGATTACCCTTTCTACACCCTGCTTTTTGAGCTCGCCCATCAGATACTCGAACTTCCTGAGGGCATCCCTGTAAAAACGAAATGAGTACTGGATAAATTCATAGGTAAGCCGGCTCTTTTCCGCAAAGCCCTTGGGTGT
This sequence comes from uncultured Desulfobacteraceae bacterium, assembly GCA_964655655.1. Classification (GTDB taxonomy): domain Bacteria; phylum Desulfobacterota; class DSM-4660; order Desulfatiglandales; family B25-G16; genus CAZZPR01. The sequence continues at coordinate 1,007 of CAZZPR010000113.1, forward strand.
AAGCAGGTATTTCACCCGGTTTTTAGGTATAGTAGTTATCTTTACATACCCCTTTCTAACCAGGCGCTTTATAAATGAATTTGCCAGGCCCAGGGAGATGTCAAGCCTGTTTGCCAGATCCCTTTGGCTTGGTATATTATTTTCCTCAATCTCCGCGAGGATCTGAAGTGATCTTATGTCCTGGGGGTCCATTTTTTTGCATGTTTGAACCGGACGGGGCTCCGCCCCTTGGATTACATCTAAAATTTAATATAATTTATTGATATTACACTAATTTTGCTTTTTGTTGCAAAAGCGTTCAAAATGTGAACATTTTTCTCCGGTCCTGTCAAGCAAAAAATGGCCCCGGGCCTTTTCATTTCTACATTTCCTTAATAAATCCGGATTTTGCTGCAGATTGTAGGGCATGTGGATGGGATTATAGTGGATATTAGGAGAAAAGCGTTGATTGTGCTTGTATTTAGGGTTGCGCACGAAAAAAAATTATAAAGGTTAAAAGAGTTTATAAAAGCCCCAATAGACAGGCAATCGGTGTCGTTATCAATGCACCGCCTAAATCCAGTGCATATCCGGTTGCACCGATACTTAATCCGGCGGCACCTACAGCGCCGGCTATTGTTCCGGTAACAAGCCCGGTACCAGCTCCTTTGGCCATGGCCAGAAGTTTTTCTTGATTTGAGGCATCAGGCTCGGTTAATTTTTTAGCAATCACCCCACCGCTCGCTCCGCCAAAAATGCCTCCAATCACACCTCCTGCTATAGCTCCTGCCTCGGGTGCAAAAAGGCAAAGGCACCAACCCCGCCTACAACTCCCCCTGCCGCACCTCCCGCCACACCTGCCCATATATTACCGGCCCGCCGAAGGGTTTACAGGTTCCCTTCCATACTACCGTGCCCGTTGAGTCGGTCATGATCTCAGCAGCACGATTTCCGACATTATCGTAGGTGTAGCCTATGGTTCCGTAGGGTCCTTCCGCCCCGACAAGCCGGTTCAGTGCGTCATAGGTGAAGGTTTGGTTTTTCCAGGGCCGGCTGGTCGAATTGATGGAGGTTATATTCCCATTGGCATCATAGTTATATAGCCTCTCCGTATCGGAACCGGGATTGGAAGTAGTCATGCGGTACATTTCATCAAAGATATTGCTCACACTGCTATCCCCCATATCCATACCGGCCGGAGGCCCGAAGGGGAGATAGCAGAGGTTGTCGAGCAGGGTTGTGCCGGACCCATTATAGCTGGTAGAGACACCTTCTATCTTTCCTGAGCCCTTTATGGAACAGGAGACGGTTCTTCCTGCAGGATATGTAATTGCGAAAAGCCTGTTTCCAGGGGTATAGGCGCGGGTGAGGGTAAAGTTGTGTCCGTTTACCGTGGTGGTCTTCTCCGCCAACCTGCCCCTGGCATCATAGCCGAAGGCGGTGCTTCCGGAGGGATCGGTCATGCCTGTAAGGTGCCCTTTACCGTTTGCCCCCGTATCATAGTCATAGGTGATATCCTGGTCCGGGTGCGGGTAATGAATTGCCTTTAACCGGCTTAGAGGGTCATAGGTGTAATCGACCGTGATCCCCCTTGCGTCGGTTTTTTGGATAAGGTTACCCCTCTCATCGTAGACATAGGTGACCGTACCAGTATCGGGCGATATAGTGGATACAACCCTTCCGAGGTCGTCATATTCATAGGTTGTTGCCCTGCCCTCTGGATCCGTGACCACTGAAGGGTTCCCGTTTGTACCGTAGGAGTATGAGGTAACCCCGCCCCCGGGTTGCATAACACTTTTCAGGCGGTTAAGGGCGTCGTACTCATAGGAGGTGGAATTCCCCTCTGGATCCATCATGGAGGAGACATTCATATTCATACGAGGTCTTATCGCCGTCTCCGGGCAGGGGCCCGTCCATGGAAAGCACCTGTCCCTTCTGGTTGTAGGTAAAGGCAGTTATGTACTCGTAGGGGACCACCCCGCCGGAAGCATCTTTTGTGTATCCCTGTTCTATGATGCGGGAAAGGAGTCCTGTGGGCTCCTCATTGGGTACTGCATCGTAGTCTGCATCAAAGTCCCATATAGTTGCCCTTTCTCCGCCACCCAGCACGCTTGCCTGGGTTCGGCTTAATTTCGCATCCATTTCCGGGTGAAAGGTATAGGAGATTATCTTTTCCTCAGGGGTGCCTGCAGCGACTATTACCTCTCGGGGATTTCCCCTGTCGCCGTAATCCAGGTACCGGTTGACTGTTCCTCCTGCATACTCCACCTCAACGGGCCTCATCTGATTATCGTAGACCCACCTTACGGCCTCGTCTTCGCTGTAGGGAGCGCCCGGGGACCCGTTTATTTGGGAAACCCCTTTTCTTCCGTCTATGTCCGCCAGGGTATAGGTTCGCAGTGTTCCATAGGCATCCGTTACATCAACCTGAGCTTCATTTACATAGCTCATGCCTGCTCCCCTGCCCCGAACGCTGAAGTTGTCTACGACCCTGTCCTGGTCGTCGTATTCCCAGGTATTGAGTAGATGTCCTGATTTGTTCCTTTTTTCGGTAAGGTTATGAATATCCGAGGGGTCTGTGTAGGAATAGTCAAAGCCCGAGCCATCGGCATAGTTCACGGCGACCAGGTTTTGATTAACGTCATAGCCGTAGCTGACCCATGTGCCGTCAGGCACTGCATCCGTAACCGGCCCGGATACGTTGTCAAGCAGGCCGTCAACGTTATAGTTAAAGGTGAGGGTGCGGCCGGTGGAGACATCGGATACAACTTGGATACGGCCCTGGCTGTCATAATAAAGCTCAAGGCAATTGCCTTTCTGGTCCTCTATTCGTTGGAGCTTGCCGGTTGGTGAAAAAACATATTTGGTTCCGTCCAATCGGTACCAGACATACCCTTCAGCTTCCGCCTTTACACAGGTAAGCTCCTTGAACGCCCCTTTGTAGACCCCGGTGGTTTCTTCAACGAAATAAAAAGCCCTGCCTGTGTGATAGTACAGGATTCCGCATCCGTTGAAATCCACGACAGGGTGGTAAGCCCGCCTGGCTCAATGGCCTGAGGATCAGCGCCTATGTTTACCGCGGGTTCAAAAAAGGATACTGCGATACTGTCCGCTGCCGTTCCCCCCGGACCGGCAGCGGTGATGGTATAGGTGGTGTTCTCTGTGGGTGATACAACAAAGGAGCCGGTTAAAGGCACATCCCCTATGCCCTGGTCTATGCCGACACTGTCGGCATTTGAGACCGTCCAGGAAAGGGTGGATGATTCCCCGAGCTTGATGGATGGAGGCTCCGCAGAGAATTCAACCTCCGGCGGGGGCAGGGCGCTCTTCTTCTTAACCTCTACGGTAATGGAGGTGCCCGGCTTTCCTATGAGGAGAACCATCATGCGGTTTTTACCCCGCAAGGTGATTTCCCTTTCAAGGTGGATTTCATCTCCTCGAAGGAAGTCCTTCAGGCCGGTTAACTTTCCGTTAAGGAGGATAGGGCCGTTTCAGATTCTCTTTTCAGGGGTATTTTTGGTAACTGCGGTGAGCCCTTCTCCGGGATCGTCCACGTTGAATTTATGGAAGGAAAGGTGCAGGTGCAGCCTCTTTATTTCGCAATCCTCAGGTCCATACACGGTTTGATCCGCATATGCGGGTGAGATAATGGTTGCAAGGATAAACAGGATGGGTAAAAAGAAGAGAATCTTTTTTAACATGGCTTCCTCCCTTAAAATTTTAATTGTTGACCTTTCCTTTTCCTGGACACACCAAATCACAAACCAATGGCCTAAAGGAATGCAGTATTTATTGGCAATACCCATGCCATGCCTGTCTCCAACCAGGGAATCAGTTGTTGCGGGATTAAGGGAAAGGATTGCCGGTTGAGGGTTTAGGGGGTTTTAGGGTTATTCAGGGATGCTATATGTTGGGAAAAAGGGGTTTAAAAAACGGGGTGGGTTTTAAATACCCTGCACTTGAAAATATGCACATTTGCACAGTTTTTTGTGCAGGGGAGGAAAATGTATAAAAAAATCAGGTTCTTAATTATCCCGGAAAATCTACTTGGGATGCTGGGTGGTATCCGGCATTACAGGCGAAATTTCCTTGAGCAGCCTGTCCAGCCCGATTTCGGCGAGCTCCTGTGCAGTGAGCCATTTACCCCCTGCCTTTAAAAAGGTGGAAATATCGATCAGGTTTTCGGTGAGGGACTGCTGGGTCTTGTCAAAGCCGCCCCGCCATATGATGGAGCCGTTCTCGGCACCGATAAGGTGCAAGTCAAAGGCCACGGACGCAGGACTTTCAACCGCATACTCGGTTCCCTTCCTCTCTCTCCATCTGAATATATACCCGAACAGCACAGCATCACAGGAAAGGGACCTGCCTGTCTCCTTGAGTATCTCCATGATTTTCAGGTTTACTTCTCGGGAAAGGATCGCTGAATAGGCGCCCTTTGACTGGCCGGGGGGAACAATGTTGTATTTTTCGGCCTTTCTGAGCGCAGCAAAGAGTTCGGAGGTCATATGCTTTGAAGCGACCTCCGGTACATACCCAGCCATAAAAGTGGCCCCGCACACCGGACACCGGTAAACAGCAGGGCTTTCTTCCCTGAGAGGGGTCTGGCTGAACCCCAGGACCGCGATCTTTTTTACCTCAGGTGGAATGGCGGTAGCACCAGGTGTTCTCTGTGCCGTTGTGCAGGCATAAAAACCCGCAAGCATGATAACAGGGATAAAATACTTGGCCCGATTCATCAAAGGATGCCTTTTGTGGATGGAACGTCCCCGGATCTGGCCTCTGTCTGGCAAGCCTGGTCAAGGGCCCTTGCAAAGGCCTTGAATATGCATTCTGCAGCATGATGGGGTTCATCGCCGGACAAAAGTTTTATATGCAAGGTAATGCCGGAATTTATTGCGAGGGATCGAAAAAACTCCTTGAGGATTAACACATCGAATTTTCCGGTCATGGTGCTTTTTAAATCCAGGCCAAAGGAAAGATAGGGCCTGTTGGAAATATCCACCACCACGTTTGCCAGTGCCTCGTCCATGGGAAGCATGGCCTGGCCGTACCTCTTTATTCCTTTCTTGTCTCCCAGGGCCTTTTTTATGGCCTCACCCAGGCATATCCCTATATCCTCGACAGTATGATGGTAATCCACCTCGATATCGCCTTTGGCATCTATATCCAGATCCAGAAAACCATGGCCAGCCATTAACTCCAGCATGTGGTCCAGGAAGGGGATACCAGTATCGATCGAATATCTCCCTTTGCCGTCCAGGTTCAAGTTAACCTGAACCGCAGTTTCCTTTGTCTCTCTTTTGACCTGTGCCTTTCTTTCCAATTTTTAACCCCCCTATAAAAGACAGAGTGGAGATGAGGGGATTCGAACCCCTGACCTGTACGTTGCGAACGTACCGCTCTC
>CAZZPR010000114.1:0-6111 GCA_964655655.1 uncultured Desulfobacteraceae bacterium
CGATTTTTTTGAAAAAAATTCACTTTTTTTTAATCCTTATATCGGAATTCCAGTACCAACGTTAATTATCTTGACACCTTTCTTCATTATTTATTATGTTATATATATTTGTTTAGTTGCCTTATAATTGAAGGGCAAAAAGGGGTCAAATTTAAACAATAATGAGATCAGCAACATTTTCAGAACCTTAGCCTGGATAAAATAGTGGGGGCATTCGGGCCCTCAGGGCTCAAAAGTTCACCGGGTGACCAAAAACAGGGGGAATGCTATGGCCAAGGATGATGATATTTTAAAAGATTTTGAAGAAGGCGAGGAGGAAGAGGATCTTCTGGATTTCGACTTTGACGAGGATCTTCTGGTAGAGGAGGAAGATGAAAAAAAAGAGCCGGAGCAGGCAGGTGGAGAAGAAGATGTAATTGATCTCGTTGATGTTGTTGAAGAGGGCTCTAAGCCATCAGAGGCCGAGGAAGAAATAGAAGGTCTTGATGACATATTCTTGGAAGAAGAAGAGGGTGGATCCGTCAAGGAAGAGGTGCCTGAGCCCGAGGAGACAACAGAGCCGGAGGAAGAGTTGGCCGAAGAACCTGCCGAGGAAGCGGTAGAGGAGAAAGGCCTCGAAGAGGAAATAGAACTTGGTGAGGAATTGGAAGCGCCCGAAGAATTGGCTCCTGAAGAGGAAGAAGTAGAGGAACTTGAGGAAACCTTCTTAGAAGAGGAGGCCCCGGAAAAGGAAGCTAAAGAGCCTCTTGAAATGCCTGCACCAGAAGAAGAACCTGTAATGGAAGAGGTGCCTGAGCCCGAGGAGACAACAGAGCCGGAGGAAGAGTTGGCCGAAGAACCTGCCGAGGAAGCGGTAGAGGAGAAAGGCCTCGAAGAGGAAATAGAACTTGGTGAGGAATTGGAAGCGCCCGAAGAATTGGCTCCTGAAGAGGAAGAAGTAGAGGAACTTGAGGAAACCTTCTTAGAAGAGGAGGCCCCGGAAAAGGAAGCTAAAGAGCCTCTTGAAATGCCTGCACCAGAAGAAGAACCTGTAATGGAAGAGGTGCCTGAGCCCGAGGAGACAACAGAGCCGGAGGAAGAATTGGCGCCAATGGAAGGTATCGCCGGGATTTCGGAGGAAAAATTGGAGGACATGATAACCAAGGTAGTAGGCGATGTGGTGGAAAGAGTGGCAAGAGAGGTAATACCGGACGCGGCGGAAAAGGTAATCCGGGAGGAAATAGAGGTGTTAAAGAGGAGTTTGGCCTCAGAGGATTAAAGTAATATTTATATAGCTTATATGAATGGGCACAAGGGCTGATAGGGGTAAAAGGTCATTGTGCCCGTTTTGAATATAATGTATGGCTGGCAGCTCCCATATCAAAGAAACAACGGAGAATAGATTAATGAACAAAGAGATCTTGCCCAAGGGATACAATCCCGGGGAAGTTGAGAATAAATGGTATGAATACTGGCAGGAGAAAAACCTGTTCAGGGCCCAGACCCAATCCAGCAAGAAACCGTTTTGCATAGTAATCCCCCCGCCCAATGTTACCGGATCCCTGCATATGGGACATGCCCTGAACAATACCCTTCAGGACACCATTTGCAGGTATAAGAGGATGAAGGATTATAATGTCCTCTGGCAGCCCGGAACAGATCATGCAGGGATCGCCACACAAAACGTAGTGGAGAAGAGCCTGGCTTCCCAGGGGGTTGACCGGCATCAGATAGGCAGGGAAAAATTTGTTCAGCTGGTGTGGCAATGGCGGGAGAAGTACGGGGGTGTGATCATCAATCAGCTTAAAAGGCTTGGAAGCTCATGTGATTGGAGCAGGGAAAGATTCACTATGGATGAGGGACTTTCCCGGGCCGTAAAAGAAGTTTTTGTGCGCTTGTACGACCAAGGACTGATCTACCGCGGCTATTACATAATTAATTGGTGCCCCAGGTGTCATACCGCCCTTGCGGATCTGGAAGTGGAACACAAGGAGATGGACAGCCTTATTTATTATATAAGGTATCCATTCCAGGGCAGAGATGGCCATTTGACCGTGGCCACTACAAGGCCGGAGACGATATTCGGTGACACCGCAGTTGCCGTTAACCCCGAGGACAAACGTTACGGGAATCTTTCCGGCTCCCGTGTGCTGTTGCCTATATTGGAAAAGCCCGTTCCGGTTATATTTGATAAATACGTGGATATGGAATTCGGCACCGGGGCCTTGAAGATTACCCCTGCCCATGATCTAAATGATTTCGAGATAGGAAATACTCACGGCCTTGAAAGGGTAAAGGTTATTAACGAAGACGCAACCATGAACGAATTGGCCGGCCCTTATAAGGGATTGGACAGGTTCGAGTGCAGGGAAAGGCTTACCCGGGATTTAGAAAAGTCCGGTTTACTTGAAAAGATTGAACCATACAAAAATTCGGTAGGCCATTGCTACCGCTGCCAGACAATGATAGAGCCTCTTCTGTCCAAGCAATGGTTCGTCAAGGTTGCCCCCCTTGCCGAAAAGGCCTTGAAAGCCGTTAAACAGGGAAAAACCAGGGTTATACCTCCCAACTGGGAAAATGTTTATTCCGAATGGATGAACAACATTAAGGACTGGTGCATATCCAGGCAGATATGGTGGGGGCATAGGATCCCCGCATGGTACTGCAATGAATGCGGAAAGGTTACGGTTTCCAAGACAAGGCCCGGGCAATGCAGTGCCTGCAAGAGCAAGGCCATAACCCAGGATACGGATGTTCTTGATACGTGGTTCAGTTCAGCGCTCTGGCCCTTTTCCACTCTTGGCTGGCCGGATGACACCCCGGAACTCAGGTTATTTTATCCTACATCCGTGCTTGTAACCGGCTTTGATATCCTTTTTTTCTGGGTTGCGAGGATGATGATGATGGGCCTGCATTTCATGGGGGATGTCCCGTTCAAGGATGTTTATATCCACGCCCTTGTAAAGGACGAACAAGGCCAGAAGATGAGCAAAAGCAAAGGCAACATAATCGATCCCCTGGATGTGATGGACCGGTTCGGCACGGACGCATTCAGATTTACACTCCTGGCCCTCGCTGTCCAGGGCAGGGATATAAGGCTTTCAGAGGATAGAATCGGAGGATACCGGAATTTTATAAATAAGATATGGAACGCTGCCAGGTTTACCCTTCTGAATCTGGGAGATTCAACGCCTTCCAACATAGTTGAAGACGATCTGACCTTGCCTGATCGCTGGATTATGACCAGGATGGCCGAAGTGGCTGAGGAAATAAGCGAATACATGGATGATTATCGGTTAAACGATGCGGCGAATGCGGGTTATCAGTTTTTCTGGCATGAATTCTGTGACTGGTACCTGGAAATGGCCAAGATGGAGTTGTCCGGCAATGATAAGAAGAAATCCAGTTCTGCCCGTTCTGTATTGCAGAGTATGCTGGGAGCAGCGGTGAGACTTTTGCATCCCTTTATACCATTTATTACGGAGGAGATATGGCAGAGACTTCCCAGCACAAAAGGCAGCATCATGTCCGCCTCCTTTCCTGATCCCGGGGAATTCATCCATGACCCGGATTCCGTCCGCCAGATGGATCTTTTAAGAGGAGTCATTACAGGCATTAGAAACATACGGGGCGAGATGAATATACCCCCGAAAAAATATCCGAAAGTGGTGATTGATGTTAAGGAGCCGGAGGAAAAGAGGGTTATTAAACAGGGCTTCCATTATATAAAAGAACTTGCAAGGGCCGAATCCATTACCCTTGGTTTTGGTGTCAAAAAGCCGGATTCCTCAGCTACTTACGTCATGGGAAAGATTCAGATTTACGTCCTCCTCGAGGGCATGATAGATTACGATCACGAGAAAAGGAGGCTGAGGAAGGAAATAAAAAAGATAGAAAAGGATATTGATACCTCCCGCAGGAAGCTGGAAAATGATGATTTCCTGAACCATGCCCCCCAGCAGATAGTGGAAGAAGTACAGGCCAAAATGGAAAACATGACTGGAAAACTGGACAGGTTGAACCAAAACCTTTACATTCTTGAGGGGCCAAATTGAGATCGGTCAACGAATTAATGCTAAAAAAGATAATAGACACAGCCCTGGAAGAGGATATCGGACCCGGGGATGTAACCACCCTTGCCCTTGTGGACCCATCCTTGAAAGGAAAGGCAAAGGTATGGGCCAAGGAACAATTGGTCCTGGCCGGAACGGATGTCTTTAAGGGTGTATTTTTGCGTCTTGATCCTGAAGCCACCATTAAATTTCATTGGAAGGAAGGGGAGCAGATACCCGGAGGAAAAGAAATCTGTGATATCAAGGGAAAGATGAGAGCTATACTAACCGGAGAGAGGACCGCCCTTAATTTCTTGCAGCATCTCTCGGGCATAGCTACCCTGACCAGGAGATACGTGGAAAAGATAGGCGGTTACAAGGTGCGCGTTATCGATACCAGGAAAACCACACCCGGATTGAGGTTTTTAGAGAAGCATGCGGTCCGATTGGGAGGGGGCTTCAACCATAGACAGGGCCTTTACGACGGAGCATTGATAAAGGATAACCACATTGCCGTCTTTGGCTCCATATCGGAAAGCGTTAAAACCGCCAGGGAAAATACGCCCCATACATTGAAGATCCAGGTAGAAGTAAATAATGTCAAGGAGATGGAAGAGGCCGTTCAGGCAGGTGCGGATGCCGTTCTTCTGGATAACATGGGTATAAAAGATATTATGGAAGCGGTTTCTTTGAACAAAGGAAGAGTGCCCTTAGAGGTTTCCGGAGGGGTTGATTTGGAATCGATAGGGGAAATAGCGGGTACGGGGGTTGACTTGATATCCGTGGGAGCGCTTACCCACTCCGCCCGATCCGTGGATATTAGCCTTGAGGTGACATGATGAGTGAACTTATAGAGAAGGCAGCCAGAGCAATAATTGAATCCAGATCGACTATCGCGCTCACAGGGGCAGGCATATCCGTGGAATCGGGTATTCCGGATTTTAGGAGCAAGGGTGGACTTTGGGATAGATATGATCCGGAGGAATACGGCACTATATATGCCTTTCAGAGAGATCCGGCCAAGGTATGGAAAATGCTGAAAGACATGGAAGACCTGGTCAATTCCGCAAAGCCCAATGCCGCGCATATGGCCCTGGCGGAATTAGAAAGGATGGGACTGCTGCAAAGTGTGATCACCCAAAATGTGGACAACCTTCATCAGGAAGCCGGCTCCCGGGTTGTTATCGAGTACCACGGAAATTCCCGCTCCCTATCATGCCTTAAGTGTAATAGGAAGTACGATTCCAGAGAAAAAAAGGGTGAGTATCCCCCCAAATGTGAGTGCGGAAGTATACTGAAACCGGATGTCATTTTCTTCGGTGAGTCTATACCGGAACAGGCCATGTCCAGAAGCATACAGCTTTCGGCCGAGTGCCAGGCCCTTTTGATAATAGGAACGTCCGCTGTGGTTTCACCTTTTAATATATTGCCCAGGCAGGCAAAGCAGGCAGGCTCAAAGATAATAGAGGTAAATCTCGAAGAGACGGTACTTACTGAATATACAACGGATATATTCCTTGAGGGCAACGCCGGGGAAAAGATGTCGGAGCTTGTTTCCGCGGTAAAAGAGTTAAAATCCACAGGTTCTTAAAAAATTCCGGTTTGCCCTGTAAAATAAGTAAAGTGAAGGCGCACTTTAGTAAAGAGATACCACCTATAAGTTGCTTTGGAACCCACGCCCCTCCTCACGACTTGCCGTGGCTTTTGAGGCCTAGAAGCAGTTCACCTGTATCAAGTATTTCAACTCTGTTGATAGTTTCCCGTTCCATATGTTTGGCATTTAACCCAGATTGTGCGGGAGCATTACCGGTTTGTTAAGTAAAAATCTGATTTTTATGGTGGTAAGTTAGCATTTTTGTACTTTTCGAAAATCTTGTCATAAGTTCCATTGTATATCGCACAACGAATTCGAAGCATTTTATTTCCCATGTCCTTTATCCACCATGCCCCTGAACGCTTCATTCGCCAGTAAATATATCCGGAAACCTTTAACCTCTTGCCACTGCCCTTGGCCTCGTTTTTCATTGCTGATCTTCTACAGTGGAAAAAATAATATACAGTTAAAACAAGACATTATAAC
>CAZZPR010000115.1:0-5824 GCA_964655655.1 uncultured Desulfobacteraceae bacterium
TAGGAGTTGTGCCAGGTTTCAACTCACTTAAGATATTTTTTTGCGCACTCGATCGCCTGTTTCGTGGTCTCAACATATTCGATTCCCGGGATATGGGGCCAGGTTGCAATCCCGATTACCGGCCTGCCGATCCTCAGGGCGAATCCTATCTCCGATAATGTTCCATATCCCCCGGAAAGGGCTATGACGACATCAGAGGCCCTTACTACAAGCACGTTTCTTGCCTCGCCAATACCTGTGGGCAATGCCAGCTGTATAAAAGGATTGGCAGAATTCCTATCCGCACCGGGGAGTATCCCAACCGTCATGCCTCCTGCCTCGTAACATCCCTTTGAAGCGCCCTCCATAACTCCTCCCAGCCCGCCGCAGACAAGCACCCAGCCATTTTGCCCGATAAGAGATCCGAGTTCCAAGGCTGTGGTATAGACCTCCGGGCTGCAGTCTCCGGAGCCTATAACCCCTATATGGATATTTCCCTGCATTCCTTTAAAAAAATTATTGACAAAATTATCCTCATAACAAAAGATAGGTCTAAATCAAACCAGCTTTGAAAGGTATTATATAAAAAATGAAAAAATCAAGGAACAAAAAAGTACGTATTCTGATTGTACTATTGCCCATTGTGGTTATTGTTGTACTTATCTGGTTCCTGACCGTTCTCTTTGAGGGCAAGAAACCCGAGGTCCATCTTCAACCCCTGCCCGAGTATTTAAGTGAGCCCGTTGACTTTACCCTTATAGTTGCTGACAAGGGAATGGGCCTAAGGAACCTTGAGATAAGCTTAAAACAGGCCGGAAACACTATACCAATCATTAAAAAGGAATTCAAATGCAAGGGGATATTCAACAAGGATGGTACACATTCCTTTAAAGGTGATTTCAACTTAGACCCCGAGGGTTTAAACCTTATTCAAGGCCAGGTCGAATTAGTAGTAGAGGTACACGATTTTTCCAAGAGGAGGGGCGGAGACGGTAATCCGGAATTGGTCGAGCATAAAATGATAGTAGATATGATCCCCCCCTCAATAACCGCCCTGAGTAAAAATCACAATATAAGTACCGGAGGGTCAGGACTCATTATTTACAGGACCTCCGCTGATTCCGTGGAAAGCGGTGTACTGGTAAACGAGCTATTCTTTCCGGGGGTGCCGATGTCAAAAAACAACGACGGCACCGGAATAAATCTCTGCTATTTCGCGCTTCCCTGGAACTCCACAAAGGATACTCACCTGTATCTAAGGGCAAAAGACAGTGCAGGAAACGAGGCCAAAAAGGGTTTTCCCCATTATATAAAGGTAAAAAGATTTCATAAGGACAAAATCGGTTTATCAGAAGGGCTTTTAGACATTATGATATCCTCATTCTCCCCGGATCTCTTCGGTTCGGTCAGCAACAAGGTGGACAAATACCTCCTGCTCAACAATAACCTGAGGGAAAAAAATTATTTAGTAATAAAGGATCTGTGTAAATCCCCCTCTAAAAAACGACTGTGGGAAGGTGCCTGGTCAAGGATGAAAAACGCGGCAACCATGGCCAATTTTGGAGACCAAAGACATTATTATTATAACGGTAAATTGATAGACAAGGGCGTACACCTCGGGGTGGATCTTGCCTCGTTGGCCAATGCGCCTATCGGGGCCTCAAACAGCGGAAAGGTTGTTTACGCCGCGGACCTCGGAATCTATGGGCTAACAGTGGTAATAGACCACGGCCAGGGACTATATACCATGTACGGACATTTAAGCAGGATAGACGTGAAAAAGGATCAATTCCTAAACAAGGGGGATATAATCGGCGCAACAGGGGAAACAGGCCTGGCCACGGGCGATCACCTGCATTTCTCCTTTATAGTAAACGGGGTATTTGTGAATCCAATAGAATGGTGGGATGAGCACTGGATAAAACATAATATCTACAGAAAGCTTAGTCAGATAGAGAGGGTAACCGGGGATTGAACATACCTATATGAAGGTAGACTCCAGGCTAAAAATTATTCAGGTCGGCTGCTATTCAGGGTACAAGGCGAACGAAAGGCCGATTCATTTTACCCTAAGGGGAAGGAAATTGTTTGTAGAGGAAATCATAGATCAATGGTACGGAGTAAATCTCAACTATTTCAAAATATTGGCAAATGATAAAAAGACCTATCTTATAAAGTATGACCAGATCAATGACATGTGGACCTTGGAGAAGATAATGGACTAAGGTGCCGGCAAATCCAGCGCCCTTTTTTCCACCAAAAACATTTCATCCCTGATTCGTGCCGCCTTTTCAAAGTCCAATTTTTTGGCGGCAGCCAGCATCTCCTTGCGCAGCGATTTTATCCGTTTTTGCAGATTACCCGGAGTCGTATATTCGGCATTAGTTTCTGCAGCAACCGGTACGGTTACATAATCCGCCTCGTATACACTGCTTAATATATCCGATATATCCTTTTTGATTGATTCGGGGGTTATACCGTGCAGATTATTGTAGCTCTCCTGCAAGACCCTTCTCCTGTTGGTCTCTTCGATCGCCCTTTTCATGGAATTGGTGACCTGGTCCGCAAAAAATATGACCTTTCCGTTTATGTTTCTTGCCGCCCTTCCGCAGGTTTGGATGAGCGACCTCTCGGAACGCAAAAAGCCCTCTTTATCTGCATCCAATACCGCCACAAGTGAAACCTCCGGTATGTCCAGTCCCTCCCTGAGTAGGTTCACTCCAATTAACACGTCAAAGATCCCCATTCTCAGGTCCCTGATGATTTCCGTTCGTTCGATGGTGGTTATATCTGAATGAAGATAACGCACCCTGATTCCCATATCACCATAATATTCCGTGAGATCCTCCGCCATTTTTTTGGTGAGGGTGGTGACCAAAACCCTCTGGCCCTCAGCTAAAACCTCTCTTATTGCGGCCAGGAGATCATCAACTTGCCTACTGGCCCGCCTTACTATAATTTCCGGGTCTATAAGCCCGGTTGGCCTGACGACCTGCTCTACGATGTGGGTCGATTTATTCAACTCATAAGACCCGGGAGTTGCGGATACATAGATTGTCTGGAGTAATTTTCCCTCAAATTCCTGAAATTTTAACGGTCTGTTATCAAGAGCGGAGGGCAGCCGGAAACCAAATTCAACCAAGGTTACCTTTCTGGACCTGTCCCCTCTGTACATTCCCATAAGCTGTGGAACGGTTATATGGCTTTCATCCAGCACGATCATGGAATGTTTCGGAAAATAATCGAGGAGCGTAGGGGGTGGCTCACCCGGTCTTCTCCCGGTAAGGTGTCTGGAGTAATTCTCTATTCCATGACAATAACCAAGCTCCTCTATCATTTCCAAATCATATAAGGTCCTTTCTTGGATCCTTTGCGCCTCAATCCACTTTTTTTTCTTTTTCAGGCAATTAACCCTTTCTGCCAGCTCCTCCTTTATGCTCTGTACGGCCTTTCTCCTCACGGGCAATGCGGTAACATAATGGCTGGCGGGATAAACAGTGACCCGGCCAAGGTCCCGAATCACCCGGCCGCTAAGGGGGTCTATCTCCTGTATATTGTCGATGCAATCTCCGAAAAGGGTCAGTCTTACCGCGTTGTATTCCTCATATGCCGGGTAAATATCCACAACATCTCCCCTCACCCTGAAGGAAGAGCGATGGAAATCGAAGTCGTTTCTCTCGTAGTGAATCTCAACCAATTTATCGAGTATGTCCTCCCTGGATATGCAAAGCCCTCTTTCGGCTTGCAGCAGCATTCCGTGATAAGCCTCCGGGGAGCCCAGTCCGTATATGCAGGACACGCTCGCAACGATAAGTATATCATCCCTCTCCAGAAGGGACCTGGTAGCGGAATGCCTCATCTTGTCTATCTGCTCATTAATGGATGCATCCTTTTGAATATAGGTATCCGTCTGGGGGACATAAGCTTCCGGCTGGTAATAATCGTAGTAGCTTACAAAATATTCCACTGCGTTATCAGGAAAGAGCTCTTTCAACTCGCCGTAGAGCTGCGCCGCCAGAGTCTTGTTGGGGGCAATTACAAGGGTAGGCCTTTGTACCTTCTCCACCACATTGGCAATGGTGAATGTCTTACCGGAACCGGTTACTCCAAGCAAAACCTGCTGTTGGATCCCGTCTTTTATTCCTTTGCCAAGTGCCCTTATGGCATGATCTTGATCTCCCTTGGGGCTGAATACTGATTTGAGCCTAAAGCCCATAATCCGGCTCCTATACCTCAAACCTCCAGGTGGTGCCTTGGGGCCCATCCTCCAGGATTACACCCTTATCCCTAAGTCTGTCCCTGATGGCATCCGCCTTTGCATAGTCTTTTTTCTTTCTTGTCTCATCCCTCTGCCTTATCATGCCCTCCACCTCTTTAGGGTCTACGGACTGTTCCCCGGAGATTTCTTTCAAAAATTCGGAAGGTTTTTCCTGTAACAGTCCCAGAATACGGGCACATTCTAAAAGATGGCCTCTTTCTTTTTCCAGCCGTGATTTAATACCCGCCTTTGAGGGTAAAGGGTCTATAAGCCTGTTTATATCCCTGGTCTTATTAAAAAGCAGGCCCAATACCGCAGCAGTATTAAAATCATCATCCATGGCCTGAAAAAATTCTCTCTTGAAATCGTCATCTTCCAAGCCACCTGCCTTTATGGTATCCCCTATCTCCCTGGAGTCCTTCTCGTAAGGCCCGATGATTTCCTCCAATCTCAGGAGTGTCCTGTATATTTTTATAAGACCGGTTTTGGCTTCGGACAAGCCGTGTTTGGAAAAATCCAGAGGACTTCTGTAATGCTTTGAAAGAAGGAAAAGCCTCAAAACTTGGGGATGATACAAACGAAGCGCGTCCCTAACGGTGATAAAATTACCGAGTGATTTGGACATCTTTTGCGATTCTACCGTTAAAAAGCCGTTGTGTATCCAGTAATTTGCAAAATTAACTCCGCTGGCCGCCATTGCCTGGGCCCTTTCGTTTTCATGATGGGGAAACACTAAATCCCTTCCGCCTCCGTGAATATCAAAATTGCTGCCCAGGTACCTGCAGCTCATTGCGGAACACTCTATATGCCACCCAGGCCTTCCTTCCCCCCAGGGGCTTTTCCATTTCGGCTCACCTGGTTTTGCGCCCTTCCACAAAACAAAATCCATGGGGTGCCTCTTTTTTTCATCCACCTCCACCCTTGAGCCGGCGATCATTTCCTCCAGCCTTCTGCCTGAAAGTTTACCGTATCCATCGAAGCTCTCTACGGAAAAATATACATTTGAACCCGGGTTATATGCATGTCCCTTTTCTATCATACGCTGGATCATTTCAATAATGTCATCAATATGCTCGGTGGCCCTGGGTTCTATATCTGCATCCAGTACCCCCAGTTCGTGCATATCTTCATAAAAGGCCCTTATATGCCTCTCTGCCAGGGAATTGGTATCCTCACCGGTTTCCCTCGCCCTGTCAATAATCTTGTCATCCACATCGGTAAAGTTCCTTACATAGGTGACCTGAAATCCCCTCGCCCTGAGATATCTGACAATTACATCAAAAATAATGGCAGACCGTGCATGTCCGATATGGCATAGATCGTACACAGTGACACCGCACACATAAATGCCTATCTTATCCTCCCTGATGGGGCTGAAGACTTCCTTTTTCCGGTGTGCGGTATTATAAATATGCAAAGACATTTTCGCTAAACCTCCCTCACAGTTGATAGGGGGAGAAATTAACCTGGCTTTACAGACAATCTCTCCGAGCTTTGTAAGATTTGATATTTACCGCCACATGAACAGCTCCTTGACGGGGGTGGCGATTCCGGAATTGCATGTTTGGAGACCCGGCACAACTCATG
>CAZZPR010000116.1:0-5594 GCA_964655655.1 uncultured Desulfobacteraceae bacterium
ATAGGATGCCGCTTGCGGCATAAAATAGCTTTTTACGAGTCCGTCAATCTTGACATTCCAAAAAAGAAAGGAGTGCCACATGAAATCCACAGAAGACAAGATTAAGGAATTCAATGAAAAGAAAGATAAAGAACTTGCCATGGGTGGCGATAAACAGATCCAAAAGCAGCATGACAAAGGAAAACTCACTGCCAGGGAAAGGCTGGATCTGCTTTTTGATCCCGGCACATTTGAGGAACTCGACATGTTCGTCAAACATCGTTGCACTGATTTCGGAATGCCGGATACAACCGTACCCGGAGAGGGCGTTATAACAGGGCAAGGCAAGGTAAACGGAAGACTGGCATTCGCATTTTCACAGGATTTTACCTCCATGGCAGGTACCCTGGGAGAGATGCACGCAAAAAAGATATGCAAGGTCATGGATCTTGCATTAAAAGTTGGGGCGCCTATCGTGGGTATTAATGATTCAGGAGGAGCCAGAATACAGGAAGGGGTTGATTCACTTGTAGGATACGGCGAAATATTCTTCAGGAATTCCTGTGCTTCCGGGGTAATACCCCAGATATCCGCAATTATGGGTCCCACTGCAGGGGGAGCTGTATATTCCCCAGCCATGACGGATTGGGTGTTTATGACAAAAAAAAGCAGCTACATGTTTATCACCGGTCCTGCGGTCGTAAAAACAACTATCGGAGAAGAAATTAGCTTTGAGGATCTGGGCGGTGCAACAATGCATAACACCAAAAGCGGGGTAGCCCATTTCGCCTATGACTCCGATAAAGAGTGCATAGAAAGAATCAAGGAACTGCTGGCATATTTGCCCTCCAGCAACAGGGAAGAACCACCGGTAGTGGATAAAGGAGATGACCCCCAGCGCACAGACCCCAAACTTGATACCATTATCCCGGACAACCCAAGGCTCTACTTTGAGATGAAGGATGTAATCCGATCCATAGTTGATAACGGAGAATTCTTTGAACCCCATGAATACTATGCCAAAAACATAATTATCTGTTTTGCCAGGTTAAACGGTAAAACAGTGGGCATTATAGCAAACCAGCCTAAATTTTTAGCCGGTTGCCTTGATATCGATGCTTCGGACAAGGCAACCAGATTTATCCGGTTTTGTGACGCATTCAATATACCGCTGCTTACTTTAGTGGATGTCCCGGGCTATCTGCCGGGAAGCAACCAGGAATGGGGAGGCATCATAAGGCACGGCGCCAAGCTTCTCTGGTGTTACAGCGAGGCAACTGTGCCCAAAATCACCCTTATTACCAGAAAAGACTACGGCGGGGCGCTGCTTGCAATGTGCGGAAAACCCTTGGGGAGTGATTCTGTTTTTGCATGGCCCACAGCGGAAATTGCCGTGATGGGAGCCGAGCAGGCAGCCGGAATAGTGCACAGAAAGGCCATAAAAGAAGCCTCCGACCCTGAGGCGGAAAAAAATGCAAAAATAGAAGAATACCGTGAGCATTTTTCTAACCCTTATACAGCCGCCTCAAGGGGATTTGTTGATGCGGTTATCCAGCCGAGGGATACCAGGCCGAAAATAATAAATGCCCTGAATATGCTTGCGTCAAAAAAGGAAACCAGGCCCTGGAAAAAACACGGGAATATTCCTGTGTAGTCAAAGGCTGATAACCCCTTTCCAAAAAATATCACAAACCAGGAGAAGGCGATGATAAGAGAGGTTTCCACCACCGATATTGCAGAAATCGTTAAAAACCTTTGCATGGATGCTAATTACAATCTCGGCGATGATGTGCTTTCCGCCTTCCAGAATGCAATCAACGAAGAGGAATCAGAGACTGCAAAAGAGGTCCTGAATGAACTCATTGAAAATGCCAGGATTGCGAGGGAGGAAAAGGTGCCCATATGTCAGGACTGCGGGCTCGCAGTGCTTTTCGTAGAGCTTGGACAGGATGTACACATCAAGGGAGGAGATCTGTATGATGCATTGAACGAGGGAGTGAGGCAGGGCTACTCGGAAGGCTATTTGAGGAAATCCGCATGTCATCCCATCACCAGGAAAAACACGGGGGACAATACCCCTGCGATTATACACCTTCAAATTGTACCTGGAAATAAAATCAGGATATCCTTTTCCCCCAAAGGCGGAGGCAGCGAGAACATGAGCAGGGTTACCATGCTTACGCCTGCAGCAGGCATTGAAGGCATTAAGGATTTCGCGGTCAACAGGGTAAAAGAATCGGGTTCCAACCCCTGCCCTCCCACTATCTTGGGGATAGGAGTCGGGGGCACCTTTGAGAGATCCGCGATACTTGCCAAAAAGGCACTTTTCAGGGACTTGGGGAACAGGAATCCGAATCCGGAAATCGCAGCCTCGGAGTTGGAGATACTGGAAAGGATCAAAAAACTCGGCATAGGCCCCATGGGGTACGGCGGGATCACCACCTCCCTTGATGTGTTTATTGAAATGGAACCCTGTCATATTGCCAGTCTGCCTGTTGCAATCAACATTCAGTGCCATGCTGCAAGGCATAAACAGGCAACCATTTAACCACCGGAGGAAGGTATGCCCAAACAGATAAAGCTAAATACTCCACTATCGGACAGTGATTTGGAGGGCCTGAATACAGGAGACAAGGTGCTTTTAAACGGGACTTTACTTACCGGAAGAGATGCCGCCCATAAAAGGCTTTATGAATTGATTCAAAACAACCAAGAGCTTCCGGTAGAAATAAAGGGTCAGGTTATCTACTACGTTGGTCCCGCCCCTGCCAAGCCGGGGAAGCCCATAGGTTCCTGTGGGCCTACAACCAGCTATCGCATGGACCCTTATGCCCCGAAATTGATTGAACTGGGCCTAAAAGGCATGATAGGAAAAGGAGCCCGTTCCGAAGAGGTGATTCAGGCCATGAAAAGGCACAAGGCCATTTATTTCGGTGCAACCGGCGGTGCGGGCGCCCTGATCGCAAAGACGGTAACCAGTGCCCGAATCGTGACATACGAAGACCTTGGGCCTGAGGCAATCCGAATACTGAAGGTAAAGGACTTTCCGGTAACCGTAATAAACGATATCAGAGGGAATGATCTCTACGAGGAAGGTAAAAAAAGATATGCAAGGCAATAACAATATATCTTCATCCACCTATGAGGGCAGCCAATAACTCCGCCTGCCCTATTCTGATAATAGCCTCAAAAGCATTTACCCCGTATGAAATAACTTTATTCTTTTTTCGAATAAATTTATGCCCTAAAATAAGACTTGACGAACTGGTAAAAAGTCGATATTCGATGGCTTCGTAAAAAGATCCAAATTCAAGGTGCGCAAATTCTGAGGAATGAGGAGTACTTACGGTATGCTGCAGTTACCTGCCTATTGCAGGCAGGCGAAGGATGTAGCTCAACGCAGAAGTTGGACTTTTTACGAAGCCCTCAGGCTCGCAACAATAAATATAAAGAGATATTGATTATTGCTGAGTTTCAAGGTATATAAAAGAGTATTGAGACCTTTGAAAAATGCTCAACTTACTTCAACATGGACCGGGAATCTAACCACGGAAAAATTTATTAAAAACGCATTTCTGGGCTTGAAGTGAAAATTGGATTAAATGGGCGTTTTGCAGAGGTCTCGTTTGTTTCAGAAATAAGGGTTAAAGTATTATGGAAAAGGCAAAAAAAATAGCGATAAGCCTGAAGGGTTCTCCGCCCGTGGAAATGCCCTCGGAAGGGCTGACCGGCATTCAGACCTTGAAATCCCTGGGAGTGGATGGCCTAAAAGAAATAGCTGCCATAAAAATAAACGGGGAAATAGCCGATTTATCAACCACTATAACCTCATCGGCGGAAATCGAGCCCGTATATATAGACTCACCTGAGGGCCTGGAAATACTCCGCCACAGCACCGCACATGTTATGGCCCAGGCGGTTAAGGAACTTTTCCCGGAGGCCATGGTAACAATAGGGCCTGCCATCGAGCACGGCTTTTACTACGACTTCGATTATCACAGACCCTTTGAGGCAGGGGACCTGCCCGAAATCCAGAAAAAAATGTCTAAAATTGTCAAAAAAGACCTTACCTTCACCAGGACAGAGATGTCCAAAAAGGATGCAATAGGCCTGTTCAAGTCTATGGGCGAGCCTTATAAGGTAGAATTGCTTGAGGAGCTCCCGGAAAAAAAGGTCAGCATTTACAGGCAGGGGGATTTTACCGATCTCTGTAGGGGCCCTCACCTTCCCTCTACCGGCAAAATAAAGGCCTTTAAATTAACACATACCGCCGGTGCCTACTGGAGGGGCAATGAAAACAATGCCACCCTGAGCCGGATATACGGGGTTGCATTCTCTGATAAGGATTCCCTGGAAACCCATCTGCGTAATATTGAAGAGGCAAAAAAGAGGGATCACAGGGTCCTGGGCCGGGACCTGGATCTATTCAGCATCAACGAAGATGTAGGGCCCGGCATGGTGATTTTTCATCCCAAGGGCGCGCTATTGCGCCATATAATAGAGGATTTCGAGGTAAGGGAACATCTGAAAAGGGGTTATGAACTGGTAACCGGGCCCCAGCTCTTAAAAACCGAGTTATGGAAAAAATCCGGTCACTTTGATCACTACAGAGAGAATATGTATTTCACGGAAATCGAAGATCAATCATACGGTCTTAAGCCCATGAACTGCCTTGCCCACATGCTCATATACGCATCAAAGATCAGAAGCTATCGTGATCTGCCCAAGAGGTATTTCGAATTGGGTACGGTTCACCGGCACGAACGATCCGGTGTGCTTCACGGTTTGATCAGGGTAAGGCAATTCACCCAGGATGATGCCCATATACTATGCACACCTGAGCAGCTCAAGCCGGAAATCAAGCAAATACTCTATTTTGTGAAAGAGGTTATGGATATATTCGGTTTTGAGTATCAGATTGAAATAAGCACAAGGCCGGAGAAATCCATAGGAACCGAGGAGGACTGGAAAAGGGCCACAGCCGCACTTATGGAATCAGCAGAAGAATACGGCCTTCCCTACCAAATAAACCCCGGCGACGGGGCATTTTACGGCCCCAAGATAGATGTAAAGCTCAGGGATGCACTTGGTAGAAGCTGGCAATGTGCTACAATACAATCCGATTTTGTTCTCCCGGAAAGGTTCGACCTTGCATATGTCGCGCCGGACGGTGAAAAACACCGGCCTGTCATGATCCATCGGGTAATATTGGGGTCCATTGAAAGGTTTCTGGGTATACTTATAGAGCATTATGCAGGGGCCTTCCCGGTTTGGCTCGCACCTGTGCAGGCGGTAGCAATGACAATCACCGACCGCCAGATACCTTATGCCGAAAAGTTTTTGCAAGCACTGTCCGGGGCGGGAATAAGGGTGGAAAAGGACTTTAGGAATGAAAAACTGGGTTTCAAGGTACGAGAGGCTCAGTCCCTGAAGATCCCCTATATGCTGGTTATCGGCGACAAGGAAATGGAATCCGAAAGTATTACAGTAAGGCTAAGGGACGGCCGGAATCTAGCTCCCATGTCCTTACCGGAACTTACGGAAACTATAACCCGGGAATCCCAACCAAGGAGGTAATCATTTCCAAAATATCGGCCTCAAGGGTAAACGAGAAG
>CAZZPR010000117.1:0-5584 GCA_964655655.1 uncultured Desulfobacteraceae bacterium
AGGGAAACTTATTGCAAATTTAACAGAGCTACTCATATATCCTCCTTGGTATGAAATTATTTATACTAAGGTATAACTAAAATTAAACCTATGTCTTGAGCCGAATGTCGGAAAAGAGCCGGCAAAGGGATCTTGTGACTTTAAGGAAAACCTGGCCTCCGTGGAATACGATCTTTCCTGCTATCTGGTATAATCGCCACCGCACGGTCTGCACCTGGTATCTGTGCCACGAGGCAGAGAGCGTCTTTAAGACAAAGAGCTGAAACAGGTTGCAGGAAAGAGCACCGATCCTGAAGAACATGGCATTGGCTGTGAGCTGCCCGCAGGGCATCCGCTCCATACCGAAGCCGATCTTAAGTTCCTTGATCCTGTTTTCGCTGCACTCACCTCGCTGATTATACCAGGCAGCCACCTCCTCTGGTGATTCCGTCCTGTTGGCAGCAATCACGGTATATTTCATTGGGGATAATTTTGACATCAAATACTGCCATTAGCGCCGGTTACAAAACCCGGCATCAGGAAATGGCCAAAGGAAATTACCGATTGCTGCCCTGGGTGGAAATGGATAATGAAGTCTTCCTCGGTAGCCCATACAGGGCTTGTGATGCTTGTCGGCATAGATGAAGAAGGCTATTTACAAAGGAAAGGCGGGGAAGGCAATAACTTATGGAAACTATTGTAGTTGTTCAAGTCACTCTCCCAGTAATTCGTTGACTAATTTGCGAATGGGAATATTCTGCTTTTTTGCTAAGCTGCGGACATTTTTTGCAATCTCTCGTTCTAATTCAACCCACTCTCTATTTTTTCTTAAACCCAGATTGTGCAGCAGACCTCGCTACGTTTTCTACTGCACAATCTGGGTTAAATCTGGTTTCTAATCCCTGGGCACTGTTGCTGGAAACTGATAGCTCTCTGAATTCAGAAACCTGAATTCTGGACAATATCTTTGATGAGATAGTTTCGGAAAGGGGCAACCCTTTACTGGTTTTGGGGGGGGCAAATTAGGCTTAACAATGGCCCATCCTGTTTGTCATTGTTTTTTGGAGGAGCAACAAGGAACCAGAGGCCAGCGTCCAGAAACAATCTTAAGGGGCCAGTTCTTCCAGCAATATATCCACCTCCTCCCTTGATTTCAGGTTAAATTTGGCCAGGGACGAACCAAGCCCTACCTTAAAGGAATATGCCGTATCAGGAAGCACTTCAAACATATCCTCGTCCGTCCGGTCATCTCCCATGGCAAGAATAAAATCCCAGGTTTCGGCTGCTATACAACGGAGCGCCGCCCTTCCCTTGTTTATGCCGCTGTTCTTTACCTCCACCACCTTTTTCCCCTCTGTTATCTGGAGGTTTAGGTTGGCCGTAAGGGTTAAAAGCTCGTCTATCAACTCCCTTGCCCTGGTTTTGCTCAATTCGGAACCTGCCCTTCTAAAATGCCAGGCAAGGGAATATTCCTTTTCCTCGATAAAGGACCCAGGAGTTCTGTCCATGTATAATTCCAGCAAAGGCCTTATCTCCTCCTTCCAATCACTTGTCAGAGGTTCTATCATTTCCCACTGGTCCTTGCCCTTAAGCCACACCCCGTGTTCTGCGACAAGCCCAATGCCCAATGAACCGAACCATTGTTCGAGCAGGTCCTTGCCCCTTCCGCTGAGCAGCACTATTTTATTTCCGGTGCGGGAGGCAATTGCATCAAGCAGCCTCAGCAATTTCTTTCCGGGCCTGGCCCTTTCAGGTCTCCCGAAAAACGGTATAAGTGTTCCATCATAGTCCAGTAAGAGCAAGCGCTTCTCAGATACTTTATAGTCATTCAACAGCCTTTGCCTTGCAGCATGGTTTAAGAGCCTGGTCTCCATCTCCTTTTGATTTTTCTTGGCATTCTCCAATCTTTCTATGAACTCCTCCGCCCACCTGACCACATTATATCTGCTGAGTCTTTGCTGCATAGCAGTATTGCGCCTTTCTTGTTCCTTCAAGGGCATTTCCAGCCCCTCGCACATGGCACCTACCACCTCTTCTTTATTGTGGGGGTTGACTATGATGGCCTCAGACAACTCCTTTGACGCCCCTGCCATCTCACTGATGATGAGTACGCCCTTACCCTGAACCTTGCTTGCCAGATATTCCTTGGCAATCAGGTTCATCCCGTCCCTGAGCGGCGTAACAAGGCATACATCCGCTATATTGTATAGTGCGGCGAGTTCGGGAAAGGCCAAATAACGGTAAAGGTAACGGATCGGGCTCCATCCTATGGTTCCATACCTTCCGTTTATTTTTCCCACCAGTTCGTCTATTTCCCTTTTTAATATGCGGTATTGCTCCACCTGGGTCCTGGAGGGAAGCAGAACCAACACAAAAACAACCTTTTCCCTGTATTTCTGGTTTCTTTCCAGGAACGTGTCAAAGGCCTCCAGCCTCTGGATTATTCCCTTGGTATAGTCAAGACGATCCAGGGATAATATTACGGAGTAGCCCTTTAATCTTTTACCGAGCTTGCCTGCCTCCTTTTTAACCTCAGTGGACCTGCCGGTGCCAGAAAACTTATCGTAGTCTATGCCCATGGGAAATATATCGGCCCTTACTGTTCGGTCATGAGCATGTATCTGGCCCATGGCATACTCATAGCCCAGCAGGCGCTGAACGCTGATAAGGAAATGACGTGCGTAGTCATCCGTGTGAAACCCCACTACGTCTGAGCCCAGGAGGCCGCGTATAATCTCAGTGCGCCAGGGGAGAAGGCGAAAAATCTCAAAAGAAGGAAAAGGTATGTGATGGAAATAACCAATTTCTGCGTTGGGCAACTCCTTTCTTATCAACTCCGGCAACAGCATCAGGTGATAATCATGTATCCAGATTATGTCGTCCTTCCCCGCCATGCCGGAGACTATTTCACCAAATTTCTCGTTCACGGCCTTATAAGCATTCCAAAGTCCCCTGTCATGTGTGACGTATTGGGTAAAATAGTGAAAGAGGGGCCACAGAGTCTTGTTGCTAAACCCCTGGTAATATTTTTCGATGTCTCTCCTGGAGAGAAAAACCGGCACACAGTTGAAATCATCCCTCAACCGGTTTCGAATTTCTTCTCTTTCCTCTTTAGTGGTCTTATCGGATGTAATCCCGGGCCAGCCAATCCAAATGCTGTCATAGGATTTGTAGAAAGAGGCCAGACCTGTTGCCAGGCCTCCAGCGCTGAATTTGAAATCCAGACCCTTCTTTCCTTTTTCAACAATCACGGGCAGCCGGTTTGAGACGATCAATAATCGTTTTTTCATGGTGCTGTCCTAAAAAGCTTCTTTCTGCTGGGCGATTTTAAAGATTCGCTACTTCCGTAGCACAGCATTCTGCCTTCCTCCCCTTAATACCCTCTTGTCGCCCACCCTGACAGTCAACTGCATCTTATCAAAATATTCTATCAAGGGTATGGTAAACTTCCTGGAAACCCCGGTGAGTTTTTTAAGATCCGGGGTAGCTATCTCCCCGTTTTCCCTAATAAAAGCAATAAGCCTTTCCCTCAGTCCCCCTATTGAATCCCGGTGAAAGCAAAGGTCATCCTTCACCTTCACGAG
This sequence comes from uncultured Desulfobacteraceae bacterium, assembly GCA_964655655.1. GTDB lineage: Bacteria > Desulfobacterota > DSM-4660 > Desulfatiglandales > B25-G16 > CAZZPR01. Next base: position 3,564 of record CAZZPR010000117.1, read on the forward strand.
GGTGCCCTTTTTTACTATTATTTCAAGCAGTTCTCTGGCACCCCTGTCCGGAATCTGCTGGAACAGCTCCTTGATGGTCGGGGGCTCAAGGCCCCTCTTTTGATACAATTTTTCTATTTTTTCCAGCAGCTTTTCCTGATCCGGAAGAAGATTTATCTGGTAATCCCCGGCCTTTATGATATCCTTTTTCCTTGCTACCGCAGATTCATTTATAAGGCTCTCAAGCAACCGGTTGAAAAGTCTTTCATTTAATTTGGATGACATCCTGGACTTCAATTCCTCCTTCATTAAGCCCTCTTTCAGGGGAAAGCGTTCGTGATAATGATTTATTGCGGCCAATATATCTTCCCTGGCCTTATTGTACACCTCTGTGTGCACAAAGGCCTCCCTTTCAGGATCATAATTTATTATCGTATTTTCAGATACCAATCCTTCTATCACCCGGTCCAGCTCCCCCCTTTTCATATTGCCGAGGAAGGAGAGGTCCTTCTTATTGATGCCCTTCAGGTAGCTGTCCCTTACAAACCGGCCTATTTTCTCCTGGTCCTTCCCCTTGTCCAAAACCTTCAGCTCATCCAGGGCCTCTTTTGAGAACCTCTTTTTCTTTGAGGGAAGCGGGTTCAGGATATAGCCACCTCCTATTGTCCTTACAGGGGAATAACTGCGTATCACGAACCTGTCTCCTGAGAGTACCGCTGTGGGCCTTTCCAGGCGGAACTGGACAAATCCACGGTCCCCGGGCTTTAAAACTTCCCTGTCAAGTAAAACCGCTGTACCTATTATTTCGGAGGTTCCGCTGTGGAATCTTACCCTTGTCCTGTTTTTTAGGCCTTTGGGATTACTCTTGAGATATGTCAGCACCGAATCTATCATGTAAGAAGACCTCAGGGAATCCTTCTCGGCTATTACATCACCCCTTTCTATGAACTCCTTTTCAACCCCCTGGAGATTTATAGCGGTTCTCAAACCAGGGCTGGCAGACGATACGTCCTTGTTGTGCACCTGAATGCCCCGTATCTTGCCCTTTACCCCCCTGGGATAAATCGTAACCTCGCTTCCGGCACTTATCTTTCCGGATATTGTGGTTCCGGTAACAACCGTTCCGAATCCCCTTATAATAAAAACCCTGTCCACCGGCAGTCTGAAAAAATTGCCGGTACTCCTTTCAGGGATTTTTCCGGCAAGCTCGTTCAGGATGGCTAACAGTTCCTTTACTCCTTCCCCGGTCTGGGACGATACCTCTACTATAGGTGCATTTCCCAGAAACGTATCCGCAACGAATTCAGAGACTTCCTCCCTTACAAGCTCCACCCATTCCCTGTCCACCAGGTCTATCTTGGTTAACACAATAATTCCGTATTCTATGCCCAGGAGCGAACATATCTCCAGGTGCTCCCTGGTCTGGGGCATTATCCCTTCGTCACCTGCAATAACAACCGCTACTAAATCAATGCCCGTGGCACCTGCCACCATGTTTTTTACAAATTTTTCATGGCCGGGGACATCTACTATTCCCACGTTTATACCGCCTGAAAGATCAAGGCGTGCAAAACCCAGCTCTATGGTTATACCCCTTTCTTTTTCCTCCTTTAACCTGTCCGTATCCGTACCGGTAAGAGCCCTTATAAGGGCTGTCTTGCCGTGGTCTATGTGTCCCGCCGTACCAAGAATAATCTGTTTCATCCCTATTATTACCTCGTCAACATCAGCCTAAAGATAACCTGTTTTATTGTCAAGAAACAGTTTATTAACCCACAAATTGTTTGACCTGGAAAGTATTTGTTGTTAAATATTTACAAGCTTATATATAGCGGATATCCAATTGCTCTTAATTAATAGAATTGTATTTTCCATATCTCCCGGTAGTCCCGCCTTCGGCGGGATTGGTAGAATCCCGATGGAATCGGGGTTAACCACTTAGCCGTTAATTTTCGAGACCGAGAACAGGCTGGAGTTAAATTAACCGGTTTGTTAAAGGATATTCCCCGGTAGCTCAGTTGGTAGAGCGGGTGGCTGTTAAC
>CAZZPR010000118.1:0-5380 GCA_964655655.1 uncultured Desulfobacteraceae bacterium
GCAGCAAGGTTTTTCAGGCCGCAGTAGTTGGCTGCTGCACAATCTGGGTTAAAATGCTTTTAGGATTGGATAAACCAAGGGGATAATTTAGGAGGGCTTAATCACTGCCGGGTGAACAAATCCATAAACTTGAACCCGGAAACATCAAACAATCCTTTGTCGCTTAGTTTGATGTGGGGAATAACCAGCAGGGCCATAAAAGAAAGGGTCATAAAAGGCGCTCTTAAATAAGAGCCCAATTCCTTGGCATATTCATCCAATTCTGTATAGATACGGGCAACCTCTTTGTAATCTAAGTTGCTGATAATGCCCCCGATAGGCAGAGCCAGCGCCTTTATTTCCTCTCCGCAGACTGCGCAGATTCCTCCCTTGTTTTTTATAACCTCATTAACCGCCTTACAAATATCGGAGTCCTCCACGCCTGCACATAATATGTTGTGAGAGTCATGGGCTACGCTGGAGGCTATTGCGCCCTTTTTTATGCCGAAATTCTTAATAAATCCCACTGCAGGCAGAGCATCCACATAACGGTTAACAACGGATATCTTGACAAGATCCCTTGCCGGATCCGAAATAAGATATCCCCCGGCATCCTTTGGCCTTCCGGACAAACGATTCGTTACCAACTGGCCGTCAATCGCCTGAATTATATTTATATTCCCTCCCTGGTCCTTAACAGCAAAATCGCTGATATGCCTTTCCCGGGTGGCGAAATTATTCACGATTCTGCTTCGGCTCCTTCCTATTAAACTCTCTCCGTTTTCCTCTACTATGCTCCCGTCAATAAAGACCTTCAATATATTGAGCTCCTTTAAGTTATCAACTATGAGGAAATCCGCAGGATCACCAGCCTGCAAACAGCCTGTTTGCAAATCGTAATGAGATATGGGATTAAAAGAGGCGATGCGTAATGCATCGAACTTGTCTATTCCGTAATCAAGGGCCCTTTTAACCATCCTGTTTATATGACCTATTTTCAGGTCATCCGGGTGTTTATCATCGGTGCAAAACATACAGGAGTGGGGGTGCTCCCGGGCTATTGGTATCAATTCATCAAAGTTCTTGGCAGCGGAGCCTTCCCTGATCTGGACTTTCATGCCCAGCCTTATCTTCTCAAGGGCCTCGATTCTGGAAGTGCACTCATGATCCGTAGATATACCGGCTTCTACGTATTTAACCAGGCCCTCACCACTGAGACCGGGCGCATGCCCGTCTATGACCTTGCCCGAGTCCCTGGCTTTTTTTATCTTCATAAGAATCTCCTGATCCCCCTGTATAACCCCCGGGAAATTCATCACCTCGCCCAGGCATTTTACTTCTTCCATTTTCAGCAGCCTTGCAATCTGGTCAACTCCCAAACTAGCACCTGCGGTCTCAAATGTGGTTGCAGGCACACAGGAGGGTGCAGACCAATAAAATTTAAAAGGTATGGACCGACCTTCCTTGACCATGTATTCGACCCCTTCGTAACCCATCACATTTGCAATCTCGTGGGGATCACATACCGCTCCCACTGTTCCGTGCGCAACCGCTATCCTTGCGAATTCCGAAGGCGTAAGCATGCTGCTTTCAATGTGAATATGAGAGTCAATGAACCCCGGTATTATGTAATGTTCACAGGTTCCACCTTCAGGAATAATCCTTGCTATTTTCCCTGCTCTTATCTTTATGGTTCCTGGATAAATATCCCTGGAAACTATATCCACTATATTCCCGGAAATATTTTCTAAAGTCTTCCCCATTAAATCCAACCTTTTTAACTTGTTGTTGCCTTTACAGGTAGTAAACTACCCCCGCCTATAAGGCGTGGGCTTTGTCAATTGTCGATTTGAAATCGACTTACGCCTATGCATACCGCCGTCTTCAGACGGTGGTATTTGACACATTAACAAATGTCTAAACCCTTCCGCTTCAGCCGGAGGATATTCCATATTTACCTTGTCGCCGGGCGACTACGGGGGATGTGCTTCGCCTGAAGGCGAGGGGTTTCCACCATCCCCGGAGGAGACACTAAAATATTTTGTGGAAATTGAATAATATATAATATATAATACTTCTAAATCTTATTAAAAGATAATTTTGATGAACCTTGACGGACTCGTAAAAAGCTAAGTTATGCCGCAAGCGGCATAACTTAGCTTTTTACGGAGCCATCAACCTTGTATCTTTCTAATAAAATTCTTTCAAAGGAGATTAGCCTTATGAACCGAGAGAAGGTCCCTGAGTCATCCGTGGATCAAGAAAAAAATGATGCTGCAATAGATAAGGCCAGATCAAAAAAGGCTGATCCTGTAAAAAGGATTATAGCATTTATAATAGACGCAGCGATCTCGATGATATTCGGGCTCATCCCTTTAGCCGGGGGCATTATAGGCGCCCTTTACATGCTTTTCCGGGATGCCCTGCCCATAGAGGCAATCGAATATAAAAGTGTAGGCAAAAAATTGCTGAAATTGTCTCTGGTTAACACCAAAGATTATTCCGAGAATATCGACTATGCATCCTCTGCAAAAAGAAACTGGATGTTTGCACTTGGCCCTGTCATGTACGTCTTAATCTTCATACCCATTATAGGGTGGATCCTGGACCTATTAATCGGATTAGTAATGCTGATCCTGGTAATCGCAGAAATTGTCAAGATTTTTACGGATGAAAAAGGTCAGAGATTCGGGGATAAAATGGCGGATACAATGGTTATAGAAGCTTAACCCTCAGAGTTCCAGTTCTTATAGGCTACTCAGCCCTCCTGGTATAAAAACACTTTTTAAAATTGTTTGATCCCTGTCTGGAGTATTGACAAACGCTTCGGCTGTACCTAAATTAAATGGTAAAAGAAAAAATTGTTTATAAATTTTGGGACATAACAAGAAGCTTTGCAAAATTTGAACGGTTTGAGACCGTTGCAAAACATCACAATTTTTGTCTTTCAAAAAAGATGAGGTATGCAAAGGTCTCGGTTTTTTCTATCTAACAATAGGGAGGCCAATACGCATAAATATGTTTAATTCATTTAAAACAGCCATACTACTTAGTGCCCTCACGGCAATAATACTTATAATAGGACACATATTCGGAGGGCAGCAGGGTATTATTATAGCCTTTGTTTTTGCCATAATAATGAATGCCGGAGGTTACTGGTTTTCCGACAAGATCGTGCTTTCCATTTACAAGGCCAGAGAATTGAAATACGAGGACGCCCCTGAAGTGCACAAAATCGTGGAAAGGCTTTCCCAGCAGGCTGAAATACCCAAGCCCAGAATCTATCTGGTACCTTCCAAAAACCCCAATGCATTTGCAACAGGGAGAAACCCTGAACATGCAGCAGTAGCGGTTACAGAAGGCATACTAAACCTGTTGAATCAGAGGGAGCTTGAAGGAGTGCTGTCCCATGAGCTTTCCCATATAAAAAACAGGGATATATTGATAAGTTCCATCGCAGCTACCCTGGCCGGCGTAATAATGCTGCTCGCAAGCATGGCCCGATGGGCTGCAATATTCGGAGGATTCGGCAGGGACGATGAAGAAGGGGGCGGGCTTATAGGACTTTTGGCCATGGCGATACTTGCGCCGGTTGCAGCCATGCTGATACAGTTTGCCATCTCAAGATCCAGGGAGTATATGGCTGATCAAAAAGGGGCCGAAATTTCCGGAAACCCTCTGGGCCTGGCCGGTGCACTTGAAAAGCTTTCCGGGGCAGCTAAAAAAAGGCCCCTGCCCTCTGGATCAGCGTCCTCAAAGGCCACCGCCCATATGTTCATTGTAAATCCCTTCTCCGGCAAATCTCTTACCTCACTTTTCAGCACCCATCCAGCCGCAGAAGAAAGGATAAAAAGACTAAAATCCATGGCTGGGAGTACAACTTAATATATCCAAATTCCGGCCTTTTTACTGTCATTTCCTTAAGGTGGCTATAAGTCTGTGTGGTTTTATCAGAAGGTCCAGCGCATCATTTATATCCCCGACAACCAGATCAGAGGCCATTAGGGCCTCTGTTGCCGCCCCTTCCCTTCCCAGAGTACAAATACCAAGGGCCGATTCCCTCAGCATGGACACATCATTGGAGCCGTTTCCAATGCTTACGGTCTCGTGTTCTCCAATTTCCTTAACCATCCGGAGCTTCCGGGCATCCTCTTGGCCTTCTTCAATACGGCAAAGTCTTGCATTCAAGTCCTTTATCAGATTCTCGGCGTTTTTGTTTGTATCCGCTGTAACCATCAATATGTCGAATTCCCGGGAAAGAAGGGCCACCTTTTCACCAACACCTTCGATAATGCTTCCGTCAAGGGAAATAGTTCCGTTCAAATCCAGCACCAGGTTTTGAATGACGAAATTTCCTCTTCCCGGTATGCTAATTTTTTTCATTTCCTGCCCGGTTTTAACCCAGATTGTGCAGCAGCCAACTACTGCGGCCTGAAAAACCTTGCTGCAATGCTCTTTTCACAATCTTGATCCTCAACATATTTATGAATATGCCTGCGGTTCAAAATTGCTCCAAATTCTCGTTTCGCTTGGGTTTTTCAACCCTCGCTACGATGTCTGCTGCATAATCCGGGTTTAACTATGACTTTTCTTCAAGATAAAATTTATTTATCCTTGCTACATAATTAACCGTCTCCCGGGGCAAATTTCCAGGTTCTCCTTCCAGGTTTCCCATTCCCCAGTTATATGCAGCAAGAGCAAGGGGGATATCACCATCATATCTGTCCAGGAGCATACTCAGATACCTTGTGCCCCCCATTATGTTTTCAAAGGGATCATTTGGGTAACTGATGCCGAGCTCTCTTGCTGTTTCGGGCATAAGCTGCATAAGGCCCATTGCACCCTTAGAGGATGTACAGTTAACCTCAAAATTGCTCTCCGCCTTTATAACGGACCGTATCAGGCTGGGATCTACACCGTAAGTCTCCGATGCGTATTCAATAATATGCTCAAAATATTTTCCCTGCCCCATGTCCGTACCCGGTGTATTTTTAAAATTGTGTCGAATTTTTGACATCTCCAACACCGCTAATCCGTCCATCCCCCAGGAATCCGTGGGCCAGGTTTCGTCTCTTATCATGCGGTTCATATAATCATTCACCTGATATCTTATAGCCTGAATCAATTTCATTATCTTGCCCTTGTCCAGAGAAGGTTCACGTACAGCCGTCTCATCCTTATGCCCGGGTGGGGTGATGCACTGCTTCAAAATATCCTCAAAGCTATTCGACCTTTTTGAATCCTCTTTCCATAAAGGGGCAAGGGAATTCTTCCTTTCTTGAATCAGGGGCACAATGCCTGCGGATTTATCTATTGACACAGGAGACTCCTATCATTTTGGCAATATTGATGGCTTCGTAAAAAGTCCAACTTCTGCGTTGCGCTGCATCCTTCGCCTGCC
>CAZZPR010000119.1:0-5350 GCA_964655655.1 uncultured Desulfobacteraceae bacterium
CTGAGGTCCAATGGTGCGGAGATGTACGAGTATCCGATAAAACTTGATTGATTGTTTTTACATTCATTAAAAGGCAGGTATAGGAATGAAAAATCAAGATAGAAGTAAAAATAATGGAATCGAGCAATCCCCCCCCAGGGGGAAGCTCGATTCCGTCCTGTATGGTTTGGATGTGTTTGATGAAACCATGGGCAAGGGACTGAGGCTTGTGCTCCTGATACTCAGCATTATTGTTATTGTCGGAGTACTAGCAAGGTATTTGTTTAATTACCCGTTTATCTGGAGTCTGGACTTGGCGCGTTTTGTATATGCAATATTGATTATCTTTCTCGGAGCATATGCACACAGGTTGAGGGCCCACGTCAATGTGAATCTCATCGAACTGCGTTTATCAGAGAGGGGCAGGGCAATCGCAAGGCTGGCAGCTGTACCGTTTTTTTTCTTTTTCGTGATTATATTTCTCATGGCTGCCACAAAATATGCCTACAAGTCTACTCTGATCAATGAACATCTTTCCTCTGCATGGAGTCCTCCTGTTTGGCCTGTAAAGATAATGATGCCGATAGGTGTTTTTCTCCTTCTCCTTCAGGGTTTGTCCAGTGCCACTCGGGATTTGCGATTCGTCCTGAGGGGTAAAAAGAAGAAAGGAGAAAGCCTATGAGTCCGACTCTTATTACAATACTTATGTTCGGGTTACTGATCCTTATCTTATTTGCAGGGATACCTATTTACCTTGGACTGGGCGTGGTGAGCATCATATTTATAATGGCCCTTTGGGGCACTCACGGGCTTTTTACCATTGCCACATCGGCCTGGGGAGGAATGAGTGATTTTGTGCTTGTGGCCGTGCCCCTGTTCATATTTATGGGGACTATTCTCAAAAATTCAGGCCTGGCCGACGATCTCTACGAGATGATGTATGTATGGTTCGGCCGCGTGAGAGGAGGTTTGGCCATAGGTACTGTAGGTATATGTGCTATATTTGCTGCAATGGCTGGGATAAGCGCCGCAGCTACCGTCACAATGGGTCTTATAGCGCTGCCTGCAATGCTCAAGCGGGGCTACGACCGGCACATGGCAATTGGATCCATAGCCGCCGGAGGCTCCTTGGGGATTGTTATACCGCCCAGTTTGATCATGATCGTATATTGTTCTGTCTGTGATTTATCAGTAGGACATTTTTTTGCTGCAGGGCTTTTCCCCGGGTTACTCCTTGCCGGACTGTTTATAGTGTACATAATAGTACGGTGTCTTATAAATAAGGACATGGGCCCGTCTATATCCAAGGAAGAAATACCCAGCTTGGCTGCAAGATTAAAGGCACTCTCTGCAGTGATACTCCCCATCTTTGTCATATTAATGGTCCTTGGATCTATTTGGACAGGGGTGGCCACACCCACAGAGGGCGCTGGAATAGGTGTTTTGGGTGCTGCGGTATCCGCTGCTATACGGGGCAGGCTAACCTGGACAAACCTGCGAGGTTCCCTGGATGATGCCCTCAGGCTGACAGGTATGGCTATCTGGATCGTCTTGACCGGTTTTATGTTCCGTTCGATGTACACGGCTTCCGGGGCCATAGATGTCGTATCTCAGCTGCTTGTGGCACCTGGAAACCCTTATATAACTTTAATATTGACCCAGATGATACTTATTGTATTCGGGTTTTTCCTTGATCCAATAGCCATGGCCTTGCTGGCGGTGCCTATATTCTGGCCTGTTATGGAACTGCTGAACATCAATCAACTCTGGTTTGCTACTCTGTTTATTATGAATGCAAACATGGCTTACATAACACCGCCGGTTGGCTACAACCTATTTTTCCTGGGCAGTATAGTCCCTGAAGGTACGGGTATGGGGGACATCTACCGTTCAGCAATACCCTTTGTAGGCTTGAACCTGATCGGCATTATACTGGTAATCCTGTTCCCAGGCATAGCCCTGTGGTTTCCGCAGGCCATGTATGGATAAGGATAATTTCGGAAGCACCGGATTTTAAGGGTGTTTTTGTTGAGGTGATTAACGACATAAGGAGCAACAATTTAATAACAGAAAGGAGCAACAAATAATGGGAATTGATCATGAGTTTACCTTGGATTTGGGTTTAAGCGAGCAGCAAAAGATGATTAGGCGTCAGGCACGAGAGTTCGCACAGAAGGAAATATCCCCCATTTTGGCAAAGATAGATGAGGAAGATAAGCTGCCAGGGGGAACAATGCCCTTTCTCAAGAAAATTGCTGACGCAGGCCTTTTCGCCATAACCGTTCCCCAGAAATACGGGGGAGCTGCTGCCGATTACAAGAGCGTAATTATCGTTGACGAGGAGCTAACCAGGTTCGGCGGAGAGTTGATGCATATACTTACCTGTATGCATAACCTGACTGTTTCAGACACCGTTGACCTGTTTGGAACAGAGGAGCAGAAAAAAAGGTGGCTTCCGGACCTGGTTGCCGGGAAAAGGACCGGTGCCGGGGTTTACAGCGAACCCGATGCAGGTACGGATATAATAAGCCTGAAGATGACCGCCACCAAAGACGGAGACGGCTACCGGCTTAGCGGAACCAAAAACTATGTCAGTGCCGCAAATACAGGTAACACCTGGCTTACCTTTGCCAGGACAAAACCAGAAGGCGGGGCCCACGGACTGTCATGCTTCGTTCTGGAAGTAGCACCTCCTGGTGTAGCCCCCTATGACAGGCCGAACAAGGACAAAGACGGACTCCAGATGGTAAAGCACAAGAAGATGGGCTCCATCGGTGAGGATTGCAATATAGCCTACTTTGACAACTATTATGTTCCCGCAGAGAATATGCTCGGCAATGAGAACGAGGGAATCAAGGTCATGATGACCGCCCTTGGAAAGCAGAGGCCTCTGGCTGCCGCATCATGTGTGGGCCATATTTGGATGGCACTCGATGCTGCACTTCCCTATTCCAAGGAGAGAAAGCAGTTCGGCAAGTCCATATGCGAGTTCCAGCTTATTCAAAATTACCTGGCAGATATGTATACCATGGGCCTTGCAGGCAGACAGATGGTTCAAAGGGCTGCGGAACTGGCCTGGGAAGCATACCACGTAAGGGAAGGAAAGGACGTATCTCTTATACACGAGCTAAACAAGGTAGGATCAGCTGCAAAGTATATTGCCTGCCGAGGCTCCCGTAAGGCAGTGCTTGATGCATACCAAATCCACGGCGGCGACGCCTATGACTTTGACCACCCGGTTAATAGAATACTGAGGGACGGTCTGGTAGGAAGTCAGGCCGGCGGTACGGATGAGGCAATGATCGTTAACTGCGCAGAGGAGCTTTTAAGGGAATAAAATAATACACTTGTTTTCTCCGGCGTTGGTGAAGAAATTCTAACCAGCGCCGGAACAATTATAGGTGCAAAAGGAGGAAAATCATGGATAACGAACATTTACAGTCTTTAAAAGGATGGAGGGCGGAAGTTGGTATGCTGTGCCCGATGGCTGGAATGTATCGGGAATGGGATATACTGGCGCCCGATGGAGTGAAGTTTTCCCGCTGTGTATTGGGGCTGGATGCAGTAGATGCAGAAGGTCTCAAGAAGATGGCAGATGCAATCGATGAGGAGGGAAGAAAGCTTAATATAGGAATGAAAAAGGACCTGGTCTGCCTGGGATGTACATCCGGTTCTTTTGTGGGGGGAAAGGGGTATGACCAGAAATTGATTGAAAGGATGGAAAAGGCATCGGGCTCTCCTGCAACCACTACCATAACATCCGTTTTAGAGCTTTTTAGCGATATGGGAATCAAAAAAATCGCCTTGGTCGGTCCCTATATAGAGTCGGTAATGGATATAGAGGTTGAGTTTCTGAAGGAACACGGGATTGAGACCCTTTACGTTAAAGGATTGGGAAAAGCTAAGCTTAACGAATACTGGGATTATTACTATGATCCCTATGCATGTTACAAACTGGTGAGAGACGGAGCTGAAGCCGCACCAAAGGCCGACTGTGTATTTGTAACCTGTATGATGAGCCCCATAATGTCGGTGGTTGATACATTAGAAGAAGAAATACAAAAGCCTGTTATCTCGAGTTGTTCCGCAACACTCTACGGGATTTTAAAGAAGCTCGGAATACCTGATACTGTGGAACATTACGGACAGGCATTAAAGAGACCGAGGATATAGAATAAATAATATATTGAACGTTATTGTAAGGAGGTTTTGGCAATGGCAAAAATCACCGATGAGATAATAGAAGTTGTAGGCAGAACAAAGGGGTGGGCCCTTGCGACTGCAAGCAAAGACGGGATGCCCAATGTTGTTACCGTCGGTAATGTCAAAGTGATTTCGGAAAACGAAATACTTATAATGAATAACTTTTTTGGCAAGACACTAAAAAACCTGAAGGATAACCCGGATAAGGTAGCTATAGCTGCATGGGATTGGGATTCAGCTCAGGGCTATCAATTCAAGGGAAAGGTGAGGTTCGAAGAATCAGGAAAGAATTTCGATGACGGTGTGCATTTGGTTATGTCCAAGGCCAAGGCAAGACTTACCCTCCTTGAGGCCCCGAACGCCAAAAAGGAAATGTTGAAGCGGACACCGGAAATTCACCCTCAGAGTGCTGTAATTTTGGAAGTGGATTCCATTTATGTACTTACACCGGGCCCTCAGGCTGGAAAGAAGGTTGCTTAAGTAGCAATGCAACGAATCTGATTAGTGGCAAAAGATAAGAGAGATAAGCCTGTTTATTCATGTAAAGAAAATTTTTAGGAGCAAGTTATACGGATAGCAACCAAAAAGATTTTTGTATACCAGTCCCTTAAAGGCTTTTTGTCTTGCGATACCGGTTAATGAGTGATAGCGGAGGCCCCATGATTACAGAGCTTGCACTGATGTATTTGCCTCCGTGCTATAAGCCGGGGCTTGTTATTGGAAAATCTTAGGTTACGGAAGCCTCCAGTAAACTTGCTCCTGATAAAGCCAGATTGCGCAGTAGTAAGCTACTGCGCAATCTGGGGTAAAAAACAGCAGGAAGGATGCTGGGTAGGTAAAAATTTTCCGCTGGTTGGAGATGTTGTAGTTAATCTTGCGCCGGCCCTTCTTAAATAAAAGGTTTATATTTGAAACTCTACCTGACAAACCGCATTTCCTCAAAAAGTATTTTGGGTGCAAATTTTGTTTGCTTCAGCGCTTTCAAACTTTTATGCAGCGCCGGGGATAAAGCAAATTTGGAGAACATTCATAAAACCTTCCGTATTCACCCATGCCACCTAAATCTTTTTTACATAGCTATAAGTATCACTGGACCTTTTCTCACCCTTAAAGAACAAGGAGGGATATAATAATGAGCTCTGAAAGATTTAAACTTGAATTTCCCCAT
>CAZZPR010000120.1:0-5319 GCA_964655655.1 uncultured Desulfobacteraceae bacterium
TATTAACTATCGTAAATGAAAAAACCTGTTTGGTTCCGGCTTGTCCGGGTTAGGGATTCAAAGGCGATTTCAATATTTGACACAGACCACAGCAAAACTGAAGAAAGATGGATAACTTTGGGCATTTCGGAAAAAGGAAGATTGTTGGTCGTAATTCATACTTTTCAAGAAGAAAGCGAAGATAATGTTACGATTAGAATCATTTCAAGCAGGAAAGCAACAAAAAAAGAAGCCGAAACATATGGTGAATAAATGAGAAAAGAGTATGATTTTTCAAAGGGCGAAAGAGGTAAATTTTATCGGCCGGACATGAAGCTGAATATTCCCATTTATCTGGATGAGGAAGTTTCAGCATTTGTGGAGAAAATCGCTTCAAAGAAAAGAGTTGATAGATCCTCAGTGGTTAACAGTCTTCTTAGGAGCGATATGAAACTTGCCGAGGAATTGAATACATGAAGGATTAGATAATGGGAAGAGGAATCATATCGTCTTGTTTATGAAATAGGGGCTGCACCTTAAAATATCAATTGACACGATTTGAAAAAAGTCAACAGGGAGCGTACATAAATTTACAAGTTTTCACCGGGGTTTCCAGGTTGCATCCTTTTGTTTGAGTCAGCACGCAGCCCTGGGTATGAAATGAAAGGCTTTGTTGTCGTCGCGGATAATGATTGGCTTGCATTTCTTTTTCGGGAGCTAGGCATTAAGGAAGGGACGTATGAGGTGTGTTTATTTTATTTTGAGAAGATTGTTTACTCCTTTAACTCCTTTGACGGATTGGGCTACCCTGGATGCGCGGTATTTTTGCTTTACTGTGTCAACACCTCCTGTAAGCGTAACCTCACCTTTGAATGTCTCTACAGATATAGCAAAACCGCTTAATTTTTTATCGCCGAAAAGCTTTGCCTTCACCTAGGGAGCGCCCGGCAGGTGTTTGACATGCCAGGAATCCAAAGATCAAGACAATACTTATTGTTAAAAATAGAATCTTTCTCTTTTTCATTTTTTGTAGGATTTAAGTTTTACAAAGGCCGGAAATATAATTATTCCAGAAGTCTTAATACCTCTTTGAGCTCTTTCTTTATTTCCCCTATGAGATCAGGAGGGGGTTGAAGGTTTTGTTTTGATTTTTTGGACTCCTTAACCCTTTTCCTTGCACCCTCTATGGTTAATTTTTCCTCGTAAAGCAGCCTCTTTAGCTCTGTAAAATTAAATATATCCTGGCGTTCGTAGATCCTGTGTTTTGAATCCGACCTTTTGGGCCTGACCTCTGGAAATTCCATTTCCCAGTAGCGAAGTACATAAGGTCTTACCCCCAGTATCCGGCTTACTTCCCCGATTCTGAAAAAACGTTTATGGTTGGGTAGTTCCATGCCTTCTTCTACATTAACCTGACGGCCCTTCTCTTAATCTGCCTCCTGTATGCCGGCGAATCTCCGAGATAACACTTTCGTGTATACGGTTAACCTCTTGATCCGTCAATGTCCTTTCCCCTGATCTGTAGCTGATTCTCAATGCCAGGGCCTTCTCTCCGGAGGGAATATTTTTTCCCTGGTAAACATCAAATATCTTTACAAATTCTACCAGGCCCTTGCCGGTTTTCCTTGCGATATTTATTACAGTACCACTTTCTATAGACCGGTCAAGTATTATTGATATATCCCTTTTTACGGATGGGAACTTGGGCAGCGGTTTAAATTCCTTATTCCATTTTACCAGGGGGGACAGGGCATCTATATCCAGTTTGAGTATATAGACTTTTTTATCCAGTTCATATTCATCCAGGCCCTCTTTGGATGCAAGGCCCAAAACTCCTATCTCAGACCCGGAAAAAAAGATACGGGCATATTCTGCGGGATCGAACCCGGGTCTGGGTTTTTGCCTTTTGTATTTTACTTCTTTTAGGCCCAGCCCTTCCAGAATATTTTCAGCCACGCCCTTTATGTCAAAAAAGTCGGCCTCTCTTGGAAGCGAATACCATTCTTTCTTTTCCGCAAGCCCGGTTATTGCTGCTATCAAATGAAGATTTTCCCGGGGAAGTTCCTCTTTGCCCTTGATATATATTTTTCCCCATTCGAATATGCGCAGGTCCTCCTGCCCCCTAAAAGAATTTAATTTCACCGTGGAGACCAGCCCGGGAATCAGGGATGTTCTCATTACGGATTGGTCTTGAGTGAGCGGGTTAAGGAGATTCACAAAAGACCGAAGATAACTGTTTTTTTCCGCACCCATGATATCAGCGGACCTGGGCGATATGAAGCTGTAGGTTATAATCTCGGCAAAGCCCATGCCCACTAACATGGCCTTAATAAAGTCCCTTAGGTTTAATTCAGAATCATCGCTTTGGGTTGGCCTTATAGCAGGAAGGGTTGAGGGTATGTTATCGTAGCCCTTTAAACGGGCGATTTCCTCAACAAGGTCTGCCTCCCTGGATATATCTACCCTGAAGGAGGGAGGTTTTACCTCGAAACGACCGTCACCCGCATGATTTACGACCATTCTCAAGGATGACAGATTTTCCGACATCTCTTCTTCGTCTATGTTTATGCCCAGGGTTTTATTTACCTTTTGAGGGTCTAAAGTGATCCTGGGAGGGGCCCAGGGCTCCGGATACCGGTCGATTATCCCAGCGGCGGTTTCTCCACCGGCCAGTTCGGAGATAAGGGCAAGGGATCTTTTCAGGCCGATTTCAACGCCCTGGATATCCACGCCCCTTTCAAAGCGGTATGATGCCTCTGTACTCAGACCCAACCTCTTTGAGGATTTCCGGATCATTGTGGGGCTGAAGCAGGCGCTTTCTATAAGTATGGTATTGGTTTCCCCGGTTATCTCAGAGTTAAGCCCCCCCATTATTCCTGCCAGGGCTACGGGCCTCTTTCCGTCACAAATCATCAAGGTCTGCTCATCCAGCTGCCTGTCCTCCTGATCCAGGGTGGTAAAAACCTGGCCCTTTTCCGCCTTTTTAACAACTATCCTGTTTTCTTCCAGCCTGTGATAGTCAAAGGCGTGAAGGGGTTGTCCCATTTCCATCATCACGTAGTTCGTTGCATCCACGATATTGTTAATGGGCCTTACTCCTGTTAGATGGAGGCGGTACCTAATCCAGAATGGGGATGGGCCTAAGTTGACATTTTCCACTAATCCGGCTGTGTACCTGGGGCATCCCTTTGGGTCCAGGATACTTACATCAGTAAGATCCTGAACCGGTTTTTTGCCCTCTTTGAAGCTAATCTCCGGGGTTCTGAGCGGTTTTTTCGTGATTGCGCTTACTTCTCTTGCGACCCCGAAAACGGATGCGCAGTCCACCCTGTTTGGAGAGATGCTTACATCCAGGACCCAGTCTTCCAATTCTATTGCCTGGGAGACCGTCTTTCCGGGAGTAAGTTCCCCCGGTAGTATCATTATCCCGGTATGATCATCCGTAAGGGACATCTCGTCTTCGGCCAGGAGCATGCCCTGGGAGGCCTCGCCCCGGATATGGGTCTGTTTTATGGAAGAGCCGTCGGGAAGCATTGTGCCCGGCAGGGCTAAAGGCACCAGGTCATTTTCCTTTATATTTGGCGCTCCGCAGACCACTGAGACTTCCTCTTTACCTGTATTCATCCTGCATATGCTTAGCCGGTCTGCTTTTGGGTGGGGCCTTATATCCAGTATCCTGGCTATCAGGATACCGTCCAGTCCGTTTCCCCTATGCTCCAGGCCTTCCACCTCTAGCCCTGCCATGGTAAGCATATCCGCGAGCTCGGCAGGGTTTTTTTCTATGTCAACAAATTCTTTAAGCCAGTTAAAACTAATCTTCATTGCAATCTTCTTTTTTTATGGTCCGTTTTAAATTTAAAACGGATTAATTTCCAGTTATAAGATTGACATCATTAAAAAAACAAAATTCGAAAAAAGATGGTGGCGCTTTTCTTCTGTTCCAAGGCTCCAGGGCTGGTCTTTTCTGTGGCTTACCTACAAGGGAAAATCGCCCCTCCCCATTTCCCTCGCTGCGCTCGGGGCTGGGGTTTCCCCCATAGGTAAGCCACGAAAAAACAGCGCCCTTCACGCCAGTCACTTCAGAAAAGCACCACCATCTTTAACCCAGATTGTGCAGCAGCCAACTACTGCGGCCTGAAAAACCTTGCTGAAAAGCTCTTTTCGCAATTTTGATCCTCAACATATTTATGAATATGCCTGCGGTTCAAAATTGCTCCAAATTCGCGTTTCGCTTGGGTTTTTCAACCCCCGCTACGTTTTCTACTGCACAATCTGGGTTAAAAACCGGATGTCATTTTCAAAGAAAAGCCTTATGTCATCTAAACCGGATTTAAGCATGGCAATTCTCTCAACCCCCATGCCAAAGGCAAAGCCTGAAAATTCCTCTCGATCATAACCCACTATATCGAATACATTGGGGTCCACCATGCCGGAGCCGAGGATTTCAAGCCAGCCGGAATGGGAACAAACCCGGCATCCCTTTCCCTTGCACACAACGCATTTTATATCTACCTCAGCACTTGGTTCTGTAAACGGAAAAAAGCTTGGCCTGAACCTGAGGTCCGTATCCGTGCCGAACATCTGGTGCACAAAGGAGGCCAGAGTTCCCTTAAGGTCGCCGAAGGAGACGTCTTTGTCCACCAGGAGCCCCTCGATCTGGTGGAACATGGGTGTATGGCTTATATCCGAATCAGGCCGGTAAACCTTTCCGGGCGACACTATGCTGACAGGCGGAGATTTATGTTCCATTATCCTTATTTGAACAGGTGAGGTATGTGTTCTGAGTACCACATTGTCGGATATATAAAAGGTGTCCTGCATGTCCCTGGCAGGGTGATCTTTGGGCATGTTCAAGGCCTCGAAGTTGTAATAATCGAGCTCCACCTCAGGCCCCTGAACAATACTAAAGCCCATCCTGGAGAAAATTCGGCACATCTGCTGGGTGGTTTGGGTAATGGGGTGAAGGTGGCCCAATGAAACTCGCCTGCCAGGGAGGGAGACATCCAGCACCGAAGTTTCTTCCTTTTCTTTGCGGGTCAATGAATCCAGGGCGGACTGAAATTCCCTGGTTAGCTCTTCTTTGACCTGATTTGCAATCTTTCCCACCTCGGGCTTTTGTTCCTGGGGCAATTGACCCAGCTTTTTCAGGGACAGGGTCACCTCACCTTTTCTGCCGAGGTATTTGTGCTTCAGGTTTTCTATATCGACGCTCTTGGATGTCGATTTCAGCTCGTTTAAGGCCTTATCCCTTATTTTGTGTAATTGATTTATCAAGATTTAATCTCTGTCAAGATTGACGGACTCGTAAAAAGCTATTTTATGCCGCAAGCGGCATCCTAT
>CAZZPR010000121.1:0-5119 GCA_964655655.1 uncultured Desulfobacteraceae bacterium
GCGTTGCAGCAAGGTTTTTCAGGCCGCAGCAGTTGGCTGCTGCACAATCCGGGTTTAAAGAGCACCAGCAAAAGGTTGAGACCATGGCATAGGGTTAGGTTTAACACTTTTCCTGCCTGCAACTATCTTCCAAGAGGCTCAAGTATTAAGCATTAATAAAGAACCAAGTCTTTTCCTGTTTTCCTCTTTTCCAGTTTATTATTTAAAATCCTAATTGTTAGCAGGCATCCACCCTCCCAAAGACCCGCCCATTTCCTCAAGGCAATATCTATAAGCTTGGTCGCATGTGCCCTCATATTTGGGGTTTAAGGTAATTTCTCAAAGATTAACTAACCCCAGCAGTAAACCCCGAATATTTCGGGCACTGCCGGGCACAGTGGTATTTTTTTGAGATATTGCCTCCCGGAAACAGGCAGGTCTTTGGCCGGTTTTGCGGGATTAAATCTGGTTTCTGGGTATTGGTAACTCCCTGGAAAATAAATCCTTTTTTTGGTGAGATATTTTATATATTTATGTTCAGAAGGTGCGAATTATTGGAGCTAAATTTTAATATGCTTGATGGCTTCGTAAAAAGCACAACTTCTGCGTTGCGCTGCATCCTTCGCCTGCCTGCTGCAGGCAGGTCACTGTAGCGTACTATAAGTACGCCTCATTCCTCAGGATTTGCACGCCTTGAATTTGAATCTTTTTACGAAGCCATCGAATTTCGACTTCCAACGAACTTAACTCGAAGTATTAATAAAGTTCGTTTTTCATAGGATGCCGCTTGCGGCATAAAATAGCTTTTTACGAGTCCGTCATATGCTTAATCGAGTTTCTTTTTGAACCTGGTGACTGCACCGGTGAATACTCCAAGCCCCAATGCCATTAGGGCCGCAAACTGGGGCCATAGTACCTCCAGGCCCACCCCTTTTAAGAATACCCCTCTTATTATAACCAGAAAATACCTCAAGGGGTTTAAATAGGCCAGCCACTGGATTACCACGGGCATACTGGCGATCGGAAACACGAAACCGCTCAGCATGAAGAAGGGCATAATAAAGAAGAAGGTGGTCATCATGGCCTGCTGCTGAGTAGCGGATATTGTGGATATAAAAAGGCCTATACCCAGAGTGCTCAACAAAAAAAGGCCGGCAGCGAAAAAGAGCAGGTGCGGGCTGCCTTCCAGGGGAACGGAAAACCAGTATATGGCAAAGGTAATTACCACAATCACCTGTGCCTGGGTAATTATTATATATGGTATGGTCTTGCCGAGGATCAACTCCACAGGCTTTAAAGGAGTAACTATAAGCTGCTCGATGGTGCCTGCTTCCTTTTCCCGAATGATGGCCATGGAGGTAAAGAGCAGGGACGTTATCATTACCAGAACCGCGACAATGCCCGGAACATAAAAATTCCGGCTGTCCAGGTTGGGGTTGTACCAAGTTCTTATGCGAGCGTCTATCTTGCCGTAGTCTATAGTTCGGGAAAAAAGCTCCTTTATCATCTTTTGGTTGTATCCATCCAATACCATCCCTGTATATGAAATCCTTACAGAGGCCATATTGCTGGTGCTTCCGTCCGCTAAAATCTGAATTTCCGCGGAATCCCCCTTTCTTATTGTCCCGGCGAAATCCGGCCCTATCTTTAGGGCCATATCCACTTTCCGCCTGAGCAGTATATCCTCGAGTTCCTCCGGATCAGCGGTAATGCGGGTTATGCGGAATGTCCTGTTGGCGTCCATGGCCTCCCTGAGCATCCTGCTCTCCCGGGTACGGGAGAGGTCAAGCACTGCCACCCTGATATCCCTTACATCAGTACTTACCACGTAGCCAAAGATAAGAAGCTGTATTATGGGGGCTATAACCAGCAGGGGCCTATTTTTTCTATCCCTGAAAAGCTGGATGAATTCCTTTCTCACAAGTTCCCTAACCCTGGACCAGCCCATATCACATGCCCTCTCTCTTTAGCAAAATGTATACCGTGCTCGATAGGGCCATGAACATGGCAAACAAAACCAGGTAGCTTGGCCAAAGAAATTCCAGGCCCACCTTCCTCAGGTAGAGTCCGTTCAGTATATCTATAAAGTAGGTTGCAGGCACAATACTGCTTACCGCCTGAAGGATCCGGGGCATATTCTCCACCGGGAACACGAAATCGGATAGCAGCATGGATGGAAGAAATGTAACCAGTATTGCCAGCTGATTGGATACCAGCTGTGATTTGGTGGCTATGGAAATAAGCAGCCCCAGGCTCAGTGCAACCCATATGTAAAGGACGGAGCCGAGGATCATCAGCCAGAAGCTGGACTTTATCACCACCCCGAACAAAAGCTGACCCATGAATACGGCCACAAGCACATCCACCAGTGCTATGAAAAAATAGGGGATCGCCTTTCCGATCAGAAATTCTTCGCCTTTTATGGGCAGGGACCGTATGGTTTCCATGGTGCCGTTCTCATATTCCCTTGCTATAACCAGGGAGGTCAGTATTGCGCCGGCGATCATGATAATTATGGCAATGATGCCGGGCACGATAAAATTACGGCTCTCCAGGTCCTCGTTAAACCAAACCCTTATTCTTCCCTGTACCGGGGGGTCAATTTTTTCCATGCCCCTGCGGTCCAGGAATTCCAGCAGCTGTTCCTGGTTGTAGCTGTCTATAAAGCCGGTGATATATCCCCTTGAAATCCCGGCAAAATTAGGGTCACTGCCGTCCAGTAGTATTTGTATGGCGCCCTCCCGGTCCGCCCCAATATCCGCGCTCCAGCCGGGCGGGATAATAACTGCCATAATAGCCTCCCCAAAATCCAGGCACTCGGTTACTTCCTGTCCGTCTCGAAGATAGCGGACAACATCGAAATAGGAAGAGGCATCGAGTCTGCGTATGAAATCTTTGCTCAGCGGGGTCCGGTCATGATCCACCACCACTGTTCTTACATTGTCCACGTCCAGTCTCAGGGCATAGCCGAACATGAATATGAGCAAAAGGGGTATAAAAAAGGCCAGGTAAAGACTTCTGAAATCCCTTATCAGGTGGCAGAATTCCTTTCTGGCAATTGCATTTATATTTACAGGTTTCAAGTACTTCTCCCTGAAATAAGCCTGATAAACACCTCGTTCAGGTCGGCATCCGGCTTATCGGGAAATACGCCGGACGCAATTTCCCTGGGGCTTCCCAGGGCCGCTATTCTGCCCTCGTTAATCAAGGCAATTCTCCTGCAGTGGCGGGCCTCTGCCATATAATGAGTAGTAACGAAAATGGTAATCCCTTCATTTGCCAGATGCTCTATGAACTTCCAGAAGTGCTGTCTGGTTAGAGGATCCACGCCCGAAGTGGGCTCATCAAGAAAAAGCAGCCTCGGCCTGTGAAGCAGCGCACAGCCCAGTGCAAGCCGCTGGCGCCATCCGGTGGGCAGTTCACTGGTAATACGGTTTCTAACTTCCTGCAATCTGGTAATATCCAGGGCCCACTCCTCCCTCTCAGCCCATTCCTTTGAGGGCACGTTGTATATGCCAAGGTAAAAACGGATATTCTCGAAGGGGGTCATGTCCTCGTACAGAGAGAACTTCTGTGACATGTACCCTATGGAATGTTTTATTTCCTCGCTCTCCTTGAATATATCGTGGCCCGCTACCATGCCGTAACCCGATGTAGGGGTTATGATACCGCAAAGCATGCGTATAGTAGTAGACTTGCCGGCACCGTTCGGGCCGAGGAAACCGAATATCTCTCCCGGCTTTATGGAAAAAGATACCCTGTCTACTGCTACGAAATCGCCGAACCTCTTTTCCAGTTCCTTTACGTACACGGCGTCATGTGTTGAATCTTTCACCGGCAATCTCTTGGTCAACCTCCTTTATGCGATGGATCATGGCTTCCTCCAGGTTGGAAAACCCCGAACTTACAGCCTCAGGGGTATTCGACTCTATTAATTGCGACCGGTGCATGAGTCCTATACGGTCGCATTTTTCTCCTTCGTCCAGGTAGGCCGTGGAAATCACAATGGTCATTCCCTCTCTTTTCATCTCTTCGAGGATTTCCCAGAATTCCTGCCTGGAGACCGGGTCCACCCCGTTGGTGGGCTCATCCAGCAACAGGAGCTTGGGTTGATGAACCAGCACGCAGGCCAGTCCAAGCTTCTGTTTCATTCCCCCGGAAAGGTCCCCTGCAGCCCTGTGGATAAAGGGAAGCAGGTTGGAAAACCCCAGGTATTTCTCCCTCCTCTTTTTTCTCTCTTTGCCGAAAATGCCGAATATATCCATGAAAAAATCGAGATTTTCCTCCACGGTAAGGTCCTGGTACAATCCGTACCTCTGGGGCATATATCCTATAAGCTCCTTTACCCGTGCCTTTTCCTTTACCACGCTGTGCCCGGCTACGTATATATTTCCCGAGGAAAGGCCTATCATGGTGGCCATCATGCGGAGCAACGTTGACTTCCCCGCGCCGTCCGAGCCTATAAGGCCTAACATAGTGCCTTCCTGGACCTCGAACGACACCTCTTTCACGGCAGGTAAATGATCGAACCATCTTGAGACCTCTTCCACGGAAATAAAGGGTCTCTCATTCGAGTTTTTTTCAGGTTTCATGATGTTCGGCTTTCCTTTTACCCGGATTGCAAGCTAACACACGATGTGGGTTCAAGTTACAATCTCCAATGCTTTACCCCTGTACCGTTTAAGAAAAAATATCTCGAACACTTTATCTCTTTTTGAGAATTCTGTCCAATGAGCAGTTAGATAAATCTCGGTAAAAAGTTGGTCTTCCCTGGAAAGTACATTGTGTTTTTTGGGTTTTGGAAGGTGTAGCCAGCAAAACTGTCTACCGGCTGGATTGGTGCCCTTTGCGTTTCAAGGCATTTTTGATCATATGGATCTCCTTCACACAAGATGTAGTTTCAATGCTGCTGGAACTGTTTACTTGCGGAAGGATCTTTTGGATAGATTTCCAGAAGAATGGATTTAAGCCCTTGTCTATCGCAATTTTCTGGGCCTGCAGGATCGTTTTTATGCCCGCGTTGTATGATGCAAACATAAAATTAAGCCGGTCGTGGAAACTTCTTTCCTGGTCCCATTGATTCCATAACTTATCTTCTACAGTAAATCGGCCACCGAAAAATGAAAGCCTTTGTATATGC
>CAZZPR010000122.1:0-4929 GCA_964655655.1 uncultured Desulfobacteraceae bacterium
AGAATTTCTTCAGTAGCCAAGGTTTCTTGTTTAATCCTTATATCGGAATTTCAGTCATTTTTATTCAAACCTTGACTTTCACACAAGATTAATTAAAAATGAGTGTAAAGAGTTTAAAAAGGACGAGACGGCAAAAATGGACGAAGAAGAATACAAAAATAAATATACCAATTTAAGGATACTCAAGAACATACAGGATTATCTTAAATCCGAGGACAGTAAGGATTGCTCCGTATATCCTATAAGGGTACCCGAGGAACTGCTTTACCAAACCCTCAAATTAAAGGGCGCCAAGAACACCGATAACATAATACATCATATTTTTAAATTAGGCCTCAATGTTTGGAGTGAAAAGGTTTATGATACGGTTTTCGGGTCCAAAGAAAACCTTGAGGAGTTCATAGAGGCTGTAAAAAACAGAAATAAAGAGGATAGATAAAACATTGTAATCTCTATTTCTTCCCAATTATCGATTGCCTATCCTTTAAGAGAGACAAAGCCAATACAGCCGTTTCTATGTCCGGATAAACCAGGATTCTTGCTTTTTCCTCCATCTCAGCGGCAACCTCACCATTTTTATCTCCATAAAGCCAGGCTACAACGGGCTTTTCGGTTTTTTCTTCGGTTATCCTCTTCAGGGGTTCACTTAAATATGCATAAGAAATGCATATAACCCCATCCACCTCAGGATCATCCAACACGGCCTTTAACGCCCGGGGGTATACCTTGTCAACGCCCTTGGTCATGGTTGCAGGCCAAATATCCACAGGATTTCCAATGGGCATCCAGTCCGGGGAAAGGGCTTTAACCCTGTCAATGGTTTCAGGGGATAAAGAGGATAATATCAAACCATAACTTTCCATGACATCAACAGCCATAATACCTGCTGCACCACTGTATGTGAGAATTGCGATACGGTTCCCTTTCATTGAAGGCAGATTAAGCAAAACTTTAATTGCGCATTTAATTTGATTGCCCGAATCTAAAAATGTAATCCCTTGCTGCTTTAAGGCTGCCTTGAAAATTTGATAGTCACCTGCAATAGTCCCGGTATGAGTTTTAGAAGCCTCTGCCCCTATCTCGCTGCTTCCTGTTTTGAAGACAACCACCGGTTTCTCTTTGACCACCTTCCTTGCCAGATCAAGGAATTTCCTTCCCTGTTCAAGCCCCTCCACATGAATAGCAATGATTTTAATCTCAGGATCTCTCCAGAAATAATCAAGAACCTCATAAAAACCGATGTCACAGGTATTTCCCAGGTCTACAGCCTTGCCTACAGTTTCACATAAACTCTCGTTGGCCACAAAAAAAATACCCGACTGACATATAAGCCCCACCGGCGTTTTTCGTTTTTTTAAAGAGAAAAAAGACGCCATAAACCCGGCAAAATTATTGACTATGCCTATAGTGTTGGGGCCTATAATCCTGATTCCATTTCTCTTTGCTATCCTGACTATCTCCTCCTGTAGTTCCCTTCCCCTGTTGTCCGCATCAGAAAAGCCCTGATTGATTATGATTACCGACTTTATTCCGGCTGCCGCACAATCTTGAATAACAGAAACAGTATTATCCCTGGGGGTGGTAATTACCGCGAGGTCGATCTTTTCGCCTATCTCTGTCACGTTGGAAAAGGCCTTTTTTCCCAGTATCTCATCTGCGTTCGGGTTAACAGGGAAAATTTTTCCCGAATATCCGCAATTGATCATATTTTCCATGATATTGTAAGATTCGGGACCGGTTTTTCTGCTAATCCCAATAAGGGCAACGCTCTCTGGTTCCATAAAATTTTTCATATAAACACCTTTGCATCAACGGCCAAGCAACCCTGGCCTTTTTTAAACACAATCAGGGGATTTATGTCCAGTGTATTTATCTCGGAATGTTCATTAAGCAGCCGGGAAACATTTACCAGCTGCCTTTTGAGCGGTTCTGTATCCGCCGCAGCTTCCCCCCGAAAGCCTTTAAACAGGGCTGACCCCTTTGTCTCCCCGATCATCATCCCGGCTTCCTCTTCGGTGATGGGCGTAACCCGGATGGATACATCATTAAAAACCTCCACAAAAATTCCGCCCAGGCCGAAAAGAATTACCGGTCCGAATTCCGAATCCCGTCTGCCGCCGATAAACGTCTCGTGACCCTTGCAGGTCATCTTTTGTACAATATATTTTTTCGCACTTATCAAGCGAAATGCTTCACTTAATTCTCCACTATTGCTTATGCCGAGCCTCACACCGCCCGAATCGGTCTTATGAACCACTCCCTCATCTCCTACCTTTAAAGCCACCGGATATCCGATATGATCAGCCGCAACTGCTGCGCTTTCATAGTCATATACTATCTCATAATCGGGAACCGAAACTCCGTATTCCATTAGTAACTCAAAGGTTTTTTCAGGGCTTAATATACCCTTATTTTCTCCCCCCGTCTCCTTCCCTTTGAGCCTTATCTCATGTCTTTTATGTACAAAGGAATCGGTTTCAAGCGTGTTTCTATAGTGAGACATAGAAAACGACAGGGCCTTCAAGGCATCCTCGGGTTCCCTGAATATGGGAAACTCGATCCCTTTTTTAAGAGAAGACCATTCGTCCGAATCCGCGAGTATGAGGGTAGCTACAGGCTTCTGGTATTTCTCGGACAACTCTTCGGCATGTTTTACAAGATCAACGGTGGCAATTCCATCCACATCCAGGAGGCTACCATGAACAAGCAAAACTCCGTGTACCTCCGTCTCTTTTAGGGTTCTTTCAAGTACCTTTCTGTAAAAGGTTATATCCCAAATATCCCCCAGATCAAGGGGGTTGGTCATCCTTATAACGCCCGCCCTGCCCATGTTTCTGATAAAACTAAAAAAATCCTCTGAAAATTTTACCAGTCTAAAATTATATTTGGCTACTGCATCCGCAGCCATTACAGCACCGCCCCCTGAACGCGATAAGACAGCCAGGTTTGGACCCTTCATCAGGGGCAGACTGAATACCCTGAAGGCGTCTATCATTCCATTTAATGTATTAACCCTGTGGATGCCCGCTTGTCTCAGTGCAGAATCAGCTACTTTATCGTCCCCTGCCAGGGCCGAGGTGTGAAAACTCGCAATCTGATTGCTTTCACGGTTTGTATTCGATTTTAATGCTACAATAGGTTTTTTAGTAGAGCCGGCCAGGTCCATAAGCCTTCTGCCGTCAGAGATGCTTTCCAGGTATATGCCTATGGTCTTTGTTCCGGAATCGGATAATAGGAATTTCAGGTAATCGTTTTCGTTCAGGTCCAGTTTGTTTCCCATGCTTATTACCTTATTGACACCCAGATTCTCAAGGGAGCAAAGCTGCAATAAATTTATCGCAATGCCCCCGCTCTGGCAAACTATAGAGATAGAACCGGTTTTTATATTACCGGGATCCAGGGGAACAAATGGAAGCACAAGCGAATTTTCAGTATTTATTATACTCAGGCAGTTCGGCCCCATTAAGCGCATCTTCCATCTTTGCAGCACGGACAGAATCTGTTGTTCCAATTTACTTTTTCCCCTGTAAAATTCACTAAAGCCTCCGGACTCTACAGCAGAAAAAGGTACTCCTTTTTGGCCGCATTCTTCAAGCGCCTTGGGAATGTTTTGCCCCGGTATCAGAAAAACCGCCAGATCGGGGACTTCACCTATGTCCGATATATCCTCGTATATTATCCTTTTTCCGAAATTACCGCCGCCCTTCCCCACCAAAAAGACATCACCTTCGTAATGGAACCGGTCGATGTTTTCCACTATGTTTTTTCCGAGGTTGTCCGGTCGGCCGGAAACCCCCACAACCATAAGGCTTTTGGGGTAAAATAATTTTTTAAGATCGTCTCTATTCATAACTGTTTCATATAAGATTAATTTGTTTTTCGCCTTATTCAAAACACTATAAACGGGCATACAGGCGAATCGGAGCCTTCTCCAGCCAGGAAAGCCTGAGAACTATAAACCTATTTCCGGATCAGGATTGCATGGACCCTATATCCGCAGATATAGCTTTAGCCGCCTCCCTTACCATATTTCCGAGGTTTTTGCTGTCTTCGTATTTAAAGCTCAAAATGGTTGAGGCTATAACGATGCATCCGGCAATATCTCCGTGATGCTCATAAATAGGGGAACCAACCCTTCTGACTCCTTCCCTTAATTCCTGATCCTCAAAGGCATAGCCATCCTTTAGAGTAGCACGCAATTCTTCATCCAGCCTGTCCATTTCGGTTATTGTATTGCCTGTTACCCTGGGGAGGCCTATTTTATTCAATACCTCCCTCATCTTCTGTATTTCCATGTGAGCAAGGTATATTTTGCCCGCTGCAACTGCATGAAAATAGGGGTAAGCAGACCCGATCCTGGAATAAAGCCTAACCCCTTCATCGCCTTCCACCTGTTCGATCAAAACCAGCTGATCCTTATCAAGTATACATAATTCAATAGTCTTTCCAGTCTTCTCCGCCAGGTTTTTCATATGGGGCCATGCCACGGTTCTCAGCCTGAACTTGCTTTCTAGCCTGTTACCCAGGTAAAGGAGCCTCATTCCCAGCCTGTATCGACCTCTTGTATCCGTCTTGTGCAAAAGTCCTCTGTCTGTTAACACCTTTAATATCCTTGCCAGAGAAGGCCGGGGTATTTTCATCACACTTAGAATCTCGGAAAAAGACATATCGCTTTTGCTTGACGCAAGCAGCTCTATGATATCAAGACCCCTCTGAAGGGCGGGAACCCGTTTGGCTTTTTCTTCCATAATTGGTATCATATATGAAATTTAATCAAACTTATATGACACTAAAATATTTTTATCAGTGCGGCAAGCAGATTTCTCTTTGCCGAATATTTTTTGCCATAAAAATATGAATCGGTCTTAAACCCAGATTGTGCAGTAGAAAACGTAGCGAGGGTTGAAAAACCCAAGCGAAACGCGAATT
>CAZZPR010000123.1:0-4832 GCA_964655655.1 uncultured Desulfobacteraceae bacterium
GTTAAATCAGAGAAAATTATACATTAGTTTATCTATGATTGCAACTTAGTATTACCTCCTTTTTGATAAAATTGAGTCTATTATTAAAAAATAAACTGAAAACAAAACGAATTCAATAAAAACCGGATTTTGCAGCAGGCACTTATTGCGACCCGAAAAATTTTTGGGTGTTTGTCCTTGTATGAAGACAGGAAACAGGAAAAAGATTTATAAATCCCCATGGGTGAATGGGTGTTATCTCATTGCTTTTGAGTAGATCACCGGATTAAAGGCAGGCCTGGGCTCAAGTAAAAATATGCAACAGCAGGTTAGGTGCCAAACCTTATAAGATTAAACCCAGATTGTGCAGTAGTTGGCTACTGTACAACCTGGGTTAAAAAATATAAGTTGCACAAAGTTCTCTCTAAAGGCATAAGCTAGCGGTGGGCATCGACAAAAGAGACCTTCCACAGAGAGATATCGCTGACCGGCAGGGCCTGGTTGACCCACTTTGCGCCCCCGTTTTTTGTATGCAGTATTACCCCTTCCGGAAGGCCGGGATCCGCCCTGAGTGACTTAAAGCCCACCACCCATGCGGTTTTTCCCCCGAAGCATGTGACCCCCTCGTATTGATAATTTCCATTCATCGGGTCCGTTGTGTCGCTTACGAATTTGCCATCCGAAAGATATACCCGTATTATCCTTCCGCCGCTAAACCCGCCGATGTTTTGGGCCGCCCATACTGTGTCGGCATTGGACGCACAAATGTCGTCTATGTCGTTGGGACCGGAAACTGCAGGGGCATCCATGCTCCAGGTATCGCCGCCGTCCACTGTCCGGTACAGATTTGCATTTGTTTTTACCGCACTCCAGGCAATACGAGAACTGACAATGCTGACGCCCATTGGGCCTCCCTGAACGAGGTCGATATCTGGAAGAGGCTCCAGTCTCCAGGTAAGGCCGGAGTCGGCTGAATGAACCATGGCGCCCTCGGCGCTGCCGAAGTCTGCGATCCAGATGTCATTTCCCAGGACATCTATCCTATTTACCTGGTTTATGTTCACTTCGGGGTGAGGAACCACCTCCCAGTTTTCCCCGGCATCAGTGGTATGCATTACAGTACCCCCGATAGTGACCGCCCATGCCTCCCTCCAGGAAATGCCCTTGATGCCCTTTACCATTTCATAAACCCCATCGGGCAAGGTTTGCACCTTCCAGGTAAAACCACCGTCCTCGGTGTGGAGAATGGCACCGCCTACATCCGGGCTGCCCACTGCTGCCCAGGCGGTCCATTCATTCGCCGCGCTGATGTCATTTCCCGCCATGCCGTTCCAAAGTGCCGGATTGCCCTGTTCCTCCCATGTCTTTCCCCCGTTTGCCGTATGCAGGATTGCCGCTGTTTCGTCGGACCGGGACCCAATGGCCCAGCCAACCGATTGGGTGCTGACCTTTTCTTCGGTGCTGTAATCGCAGCCCGATATCTGCAAAAGGACACCTAAAACTGCAAGAACCAAAAAACCAATCCCTTTCATGATATTCGCCTCTGCAAGCCGCCGGGCACAGGTCGGCCCGTTTTTTCCCAAGCCTGATTTCGCCTTGCCTTCAATCCCGTATACACCTATTTGGTTTTCGATTCCAGACAATTTTTTTATGGTGCACCAGGCGGGCGAACAAAGCATACAAAAGATTTTTACTGTGAAGTACTTCCGTTAAACCCAGATTGTGCAGTAGAAAACGTAGCGAGGGTTGAAAAACCCAAGAGAGACGCGAATTTGGAGCAATTTTGAACCGCAGGCATATTCATAAATACGTTGAGTATCAAAATTTCGAAAAGAGCGTTGCAGCAAGGTTTTTCAGGCCGCAGTAGTTGGCTGCTGCACAATCTGGGTTGAAAGTCCCGCGCTCCCTTTTTCTTGACACACAAATAGGCAAATACCTATACTGACCTCATACAAAGAAGATTCTTATACATTCAGCATTCCTATGACAACAGAAGACGGTTCAAAAACAGGAGCCCTTCACTGGGCCTGGGTTATCCTGGCTGTATGCTTCTTTAATCTTTTCATCAATTATTCCGTTCGCCTTGGCTATGGAGTAGTCCTGCCCGAGATGATCCGCTCATTGGGGTTCGGCCGAACGGACGCCGGATCTATTTACAACGCCTATCTCTTTCTCTATATCGCCCTTACTCCCCTAAGCGGTTATTTGACGGACCGGCTTGGGGCACGTCGCGTGATTGCCACCTGCAGCCTGATTCTTGGAGTGGGTGCTCTCATGATGGGAACAATTCACACGCTCAGGGAGGCCTGCATCTTTTTTGCAATCGCCGGGCTGGGGGCTACGGGAATGTGGACACCTGTAATTACCGTAGTCCAGCGATGGTTTTCCCCAACCCGCAGAGGAATGGCACTGGGCATTCTTTCCACCGGCTACGGACTCGGCTTTGCTACTATGGGGGTGGCCTTCCCCTGGGTTGTAAGTCATTACAACTGGAGATTTGTATGGTACATTTTAGGGCTGGCTGCTTTTCTGATGGTTATCATAAACGGCCTCCTGCTGAGGCGCGACCCGGAGAGTACTGGAAAAAGACCGTGGGGTAAAAGCAACGAGGCTTTTCTGAATATACCGGAGTCAAACTTGACTTACGCGACATCCGTTTCCCTTGGCCTCATCTTCAAGAACTTCCGGTTCTGGCTTATTGGTTTTTCGTATATGGCAATCTCCTACAGTCTCTATGGAATCACAACATTCTTGGTGGACTACGCCCGGCATCAAGTAGGAATGCCTCTGGACAAAGCAAGTTTCCTGGCCACGGTCCATGGTTTCGCCCAGATCGGGGGTGTGCTGACCATATTGCCCCTGTCCGACCGTCTGGGGCGAAAAAGGACGATTATCCTTTCCAACGCCTCTATCACCGCATGCCTGATCGGTATCCTTTTTACCGGAAAATCCTGGGGATTGCTCTTCTTCTTCGTGGGGCTCCTGGCACTTTTTTACGGGGCTACTTTCCCCATTTACGGGGCCTGCGCGGGAGACTATTTTCCGCACCGCGTAATGGGCACTGTTATCGGGGCCTGAACCCCATTTTACGGTGTGGGGGCTATTTTGGTACACTGGGTGACGGGCATATTGCGGGACCGCACCGGGTCCTACGATTTTGCCTTTATGATCTGTACAGGAACGGCCGCTTTGGGGCTTGTCTTGATATGCCTGGTAAAAGCAGGGCAGGCCAGGGAGAAGGGTTTGACATAAACGGTTTTATTTCATGCATGTCTGGTCCGTGTCTTTTAACAATCCAAGGAGCTACTCGAGCAGATGGATGTTTTTCTTCTCGCAGATATCCTTAAGCTCCTTGGGCCATACAGAGATAGTTACCTCCCCGAGGTGAGCTGTACGCAACAGGTACATGAATGTTCGGGACTGTCCTATCCCCCCTCCGATGCTGAGGGGAATCCGGTCCTTGAGGATAGCCTGGTGGTACGGAAAATCAAGAAAATGCTCCTGTCCCGACATCTTGAGCTGAATCTTGAGGGTCTCTTTAGTAACCCGGATGCCCATGGATGTCAGCTCGTGGCGCCGTTTTGTCACCGGGTTCCATACCAGGATATCTCCGTTCAATCCGTGATATTGTTCGTTGTTCTTGGCCATAGTCTGCACAGCCCAGTCATCGTAATCCGCGGCCCGCATCTCGTGCGGGTAGCCGTCCTTTAAAGGCCAGCCTATCCCAATGATAAAAACCGCCGGGGCTTTGTCCATAAGAATCCGGGTTTCGCGTTCCTTCCGTGGCAGATCCGGATAAATATCTAAAATCTCCTCTGCGTGAAGAAATGTTAGTTCTTTGGGGAAATCCGGGTATTTCGAAGTCCTGAGCCGGGGAAACATTTCCTGTGCCATGTTGCCCGCGCCCCATATTACCTTCCATATCCTATTGACGATATCCCTTAAAAAGCCAAGGGTTCGATCTTCCCGGGTTATAGCAAGCTCCCAGTCCCACTGGTCCACGTATGCGCTATGGTCGTGGTCCAGGAAATAGTCCTTGCGCACGGCCCTCATGTCGGTGCAGATTCCCTCGGCTGTCTTACAGCCGAATTGCTTCAGGGCCATACGTTTCCACTTAGTGGCAGCCTGGACAACCTGTCCTTGTATGGGATTGTCGAGCCCTAACCCGCAATTGAATTCCACGGGCGTGCGCGCGCCGTTGCGATCCAGGTAATCGTTCAACCCGCTTTCCTTGTCCACAATAAGTGGAACCTGGACCATTTGCAGGTTTAGTTCCTTGCACAGGTTTTCTTCTATGTAGTTCTTTACTGCAAAAACGGCCTTCATTCTTTCCCTTGGGGAAAGAAGTACATCGTAATCATCGGGCAGCTCTTTTTCCAGGTCCTCGTAGTTACCTATTCCCGGCCCGGCCAATTCCTCTGCTTTGCACATATTATTACCTCTCCTATCTGCCGACGCTGGTGGTGGCTATTGAATAGTCTTTGCCACCCGTAAAGATATCACCTGACTGCCAAGGTTCATTAAATGATTCCAGCAGTATATTAATTTCATTATTTTAAAGATTAAGGTGGGTATGTACTAAAAAACAGGGCCTGAGTCAATCGCAGATTTACACCTTTTTCGACTGCCTTAGTACAAGTACTTACATAGTATATGTTGTTGCCTATACTAATATATATCAGGCAGCTTCTGTTTGATAATATTATAGTCCGAAAATCAGCTTGGAGAAGCATGCTCTCGTTAGAGCAATCGAGTGCAAAAGGATATTTCGATCGGATAACGACTGAAAGGATTTTCTAACAGGAGTTTCAGAGATGAACTCCTCAAAACTCCCAAATCCCGCTAATGGCGGG
>CAZZPR010000124.1:0-4725 GCA_964655655.1 uncultured Desulfobacteraceae bacterium
ACCCTGAGGGGAACCCGTCCGGCTTCAGGGGGGTATTGAGGGACATTACCGAGCGGAAACGTTCAGAGGAAGTACTTCGTGAATCGGAGGAGAAATACAGGATACTGGTCCAGGGCGCCAGAGAAGCCATCTTTATTGCCCAGGATGAGGTGATAAAATTCCCTAATCCCAGTGCGGAAGAGATGATTGGATATACCAAAGAGGAACTTACCGGAACGCCATTTATAGAATTCATCCACCCCGAAGACAGGTATCTGGTTTTAGAAAGGTACAAAAGAAGGCTGAGGGAGGAGCAGGTTCCACCCACCTATAATTTCAGGATAATAAACAGAAGCGGAGAGGAATTGATGGTGGAGATAAATGCGGCTGAAATAAAGTGGGAGGGAAGGCCGGCGATTTTGACCTTTATCAGGGACATTACAAAACAAAAAAAGACCCAGGCCCAGCTCCAGCATGCCCAAAAAATGGAATCCATAGGTACCATTGCCAGCGGAGTGTCCCACAATTTCAGAAATATCCTCGCAGGAATCTCGGTGCACAACGAACTGATCCAGATAAAATTTCCGGAAAACCAGTCCCTGGTAGACATATCCAAAAGGATTGAAAATTCCGTAAAAAAAGGCACCCAGCTGGTGGAAGGTCTCATGCAGTTTTCCCGGAAGCAGAGCACGAAAAAATTTCGAATATTGGATTTGAATCAGGTTATCCGGGATACCTATGACCTAATAAGGAAATCCTTTGACAAGAGGATAAATATCCAGGTTCATTCCCCCGACCCGTTATTTGCCATGGGGGATTATGCCGGTCTTAGCCAGGTTTTGATGAACATATGCATCAATGCGCGTGACGCAATGCCCGAAGGGGGAGACTTGTGCTTAAAGGGAATCCCCAAGGCCGAAGCCCTGAAAATAATTATTTCGGACACGGGATGCGGGATGGACAAGGAGACAATGGACAAATGCTTTGACCCCTTTTTTACCACCAAAGCTCTGGGCAAAGGCACGGGCCTGGGATTGTCTACAAGCTACGGGGTCATTAAAGAACATGCCGGTGAAATACATGTGTATTCGGAGATAGGCCGGGGGACTACGTTCAAGGTTTACCTGCCTAGGGCACCGGAAAACAGGTATTCGGAGGAAGAAACCGATGTGCAAATAATACCGGGAACAGGTCAAAAGGTTTTGGTGGTGGATGACGAAATTCAAATGATAAATGCCTTGGAGGAACTAATTGAAACTATGGGCTACTCCACAAATTCCGTAACCAATGGTGAGGATGCCCTAAAGAAATATGATAACTGGGTGCCAGATGTCGTTTTGATGGACCGGAACATGCCCGAAATGGATGGTATAACCTGCGCAAAGAAGATAATAAAGAAACATCCGGATGCAAGGATTATACTGGTCTCCGGATATGACGAGCACGGTCCTCATGCCATTGATCTAAAAACCAAGGGAATCATACAAAGTTATATTACCAAGCCTATAGATATGTATGAATTAAGCCATATCCTGGCCAGGCTGTTTTCTAATAAATAGATATTGATAATTCACTTATTTTTGAAAAGGGTAAGTTATAAGGATAGGTTCAGATGAAGGTACTTCTTACAAATGATGACGGAATCCTGGCAGAGGGACTTGCAGCCCTTCATGAAGGTTTAAAAGATAATTTTGAGGTCTCTGTGGTGGCCCCTGAGACAGAGATGAGCGCGGTGGGTCACGCCATTTCCATTTCCAACCCCCTAAGGGTCAGGAGGTTTAAAAGAAACGGAAATTTTTTTGGCTTCGGAATAAACGGCACCCCTGCGGATTGCGTAAAAATAGCGGTGCAAGAGATATTGGACAAGAGCCCGGATATCATCCTCTCCGGGATAAACCTTGGGGGTAATGTGGGCATAAACATCCTGTACTCCGGTACGGTCTCCGCGGCCACTGAGGGCGCATTTCTGGGAATACCCTCTGCGGCAATATCCCTTGACACCAAACACAACCCGGATTTCAGCTTACCGGTGAGATTCGCCCGCAGACTTATAGATTTTATGGTGAAAAATAATCTAAGGGAAGGGGCGGCCCTTAATGTAAATATACCCCCTATCCCGGAGGAAAAGATAAGGGGTGTATCATTTGCGCCTCAAGAGCTTGCCAGGCACCGGGACAGATACGAAAAAAGGAGCGACCCCCGGGGAGATATATATTACTGGCTGGCAAGCGAGATACCGGTGGAGAAAAGCAATCCGGGCAGTGATCTGAAAACCCTAACAAAAAATTATATAACGATCACCCCCATAACCTTTGACCTTACCGACTTTAAAGAGTTGGAAAGGCTGTCCTCCATGGATTTTGAAATCTAACCGGACAAGCTGTCTCTTATCTTTTCCGCAGTTATCTTTATCTTCTCCATATCGCCCTTTTTCACGCCCCATCTGGAAACCGACAGGCCGTCATCTTCCCACCTGGGAATAATGTGTACGTGAAGGTGGGGAATAATCTGATCGGATGACTTTCCGTTCAGCTGAAGCAGTGTCACGCCGCCCGCATCGAGGGCGTTTTTAACCGCCCCTGCACACCTCTTCACCTCTTTAATAACGGCCTCCAGATCCTGTTCCCGAATCTCGAACAAGTTCTCCGAATGGGTCTTTGGGACCACAAGCATGTGGCCTTGGATTACGGGGTTGATGTCCATGAAGGAGATTACCTTTTCATTCTCCGAGACCTTGGCACAGGGGATTTCCCCTGCGATAATCTTGCAAAAGATACAGTCCATATCAAACCTCTTTTTGAAATTGTTTTATAATAACCAACTTCAATAATAACGTCAAATTGGGATTGTATTTCTCGATTTTGCTATAGCCCCAAAATGTCCTTGGTAGTGTAAAATCTTTTGTGTAAATTTTAAACAGGTAGAAAAAAAAGGTACTTTTCCTTTGAAAGGGTTAACCCGAATAACCTATAAAGAAAGGAGAAGCACCCATGAAAGTAGAAATCAGCATAAATGAAGTTATGGACATGATCAAGGCAATTCAGACCAAACCGGAACAGAAAGCGGGTTTTAGGCTTCCAGGCAGGCGATAAGGAATCAGCTTCCAACTGGAGAGAATTCTTTAAAGATCTAAAAAACCGTGGTCTTGATGGAAGCAAAGCGGTCCCGTGGGTCATGGACGGATTGCCTGGACTTGAGAAGGTATTCAAGGAAGAATTTCCAAAGGCCAAAGTCCAGAGATGCCAGGTCCACCATACTGGTTATTGCCGGCGTTCTGTGTCTCAAAAAAGCTATTGCAATTCTATTTTATTAAATGTATATTCATTGTAGATACATTTTATAGTAGTATCTTAAAAGGGGGGTGAGATATGCAAACTCAAATTAAAAAATGGGGCAATAGCCTTGCATTAAGAATTCCCAAATCTTTCGCATTGAACGCAAACCTAAGGCAAAATGAATTAGTTGATTTATCCATCGAAAAGGAAAAGATTGTTATTACTCCAATTGGCGAAAAGGAATATTCGCTTGCCGAACTCTTAGAAGGTGTCCATGAAAACAACCTTCACGGAGAGTTTGATACCGGAACACCGGCAGGAAAAGAAATCTGGTGATGATGAGCAGTTATATTCCTCAAAGAGGTGACATAGTTTGGGTAAACATGCATCCACAAGCCGGCCACGAACAATCCGGAAGACGACCAGCAGTAGTATTGTCGCCAAGGTCCTATAACGTCAAAGTTGGGCTCGCCTTATTCTGCCCGGTAACCAATCAAATCAAAGGGTATCCTTTTGAAGTCACTATTCCTCGTGGATTAAAAACAGCAGGTGCTATCTTATCCGACCAGGTTAAAAGCCTCGATTGGAAGATAAGGAATACCGAGTACTATGATAAAGTACCTGACACTGTTGTCTTAGAAATATTTAAAAAACTTTCGACACTTCTAGTGTCATGTCAATCATCAATTGACGGATAAAGTCGGGACAATTTAATACGTGTCAATAACCAAGTTAATTCCCCACCCCCAGGACCACAGTAATTCCCCACTTTTGCCATAAGAGGGGTCCATATTTTAAGTGGAATCCGTGGGTCTCAGTTTCCTTCTACAGGACTCACCTCCTTCTATTATGATGTGATGCGCTTGATGGGCCACCCGGTCCAGTGCGGAGCTGCCGGGTCCCCGGCCAAACGTTCGGTTCTTTGGCGCTCCGCGCCTCGGGCACCAAACCTTCGACCGGCAATTTCCACTGATAACCGTCGACTTCGTCTTCGTTATCAGATGAAAATTTGCCCGTCAACTCCGCATTCTCTGGTATCTTTTGAAGTCATTCAACTTTTTTGCTGAATATCCCAAAATCGTACAAAACTAGTACATGAAGGAAATTTTGTTGCCGAAGTTACTGTAAATTTGATCGAAACGAATGAGGGATGGTCTCCATATCTATCGCTTGAGGACGCTTACAAGCTTGATGACGTTCGAGACGCACTCCGCAGAGGAGACATTGAATCGGCGGCGAAGGTTGGTCGTGTCTTCAAGTTGACACCTATATCTATGTCAACCTCGCCAGAGAACAATTCGTTTCAACCGGCCCCTCGATAAATCTCGGGCCGCTGAGCTTGCCGTTATGGTGCGACACGAAGTCGCATAGTTGAGTGTATGCAGGTATTTACCTGGAATACCCGGTATGTTCCTACCGGTCCCTACGTGGGCGTGCTACTGTTGCGCTGATCTGCCTGTGCGTTGCACGC
>CAZZPR010000125.1:0-4717 GCA_964655655.1 uncultured Desulfobacteraceae bacterium
GGGTCTTTGACCGGTTTTGCGGGGGTTTGGTTTTGGTCAATGCCGGTTTTTTAATAACTGCTGGTAATTGTTTTTTTATTGGGGTATCCCTATATGATTTTGTGGGGTTTGGTTTTAGTTAATTAAGATTTGCTTTATAATCATTTATTAAAGTTTTTTGAATGGCTATTACTTAATTTAACCCGGATTGTTCAGTAGTTGGCTACTGCACAATCCGGGGTTAAAAGGAAGGGGATATCAACCGGATAGGATTGGCAGGGATGATTTGTTTAAAAAATAGATTCCCGTGATTTAAATTTTTCGGTAATTTAAAGATGTCCGTGAAAGTGGTTAAAAGGTTCAGATTTTTTAGGCGTCAGGAGAATTGAGGTTATGAGCCTGGTTTCTGTCAACAACCTATCTCTCAGCTTTGGGGCAAGGAATATTTTTAGAAAAATTTATTTCCAGGTAGAAAATGGAGAAAGAACTGGCCTTATAGGACCAAACGGTTCCGGGAAGACGAGCCTTCTCAAGATTCTTGGAGGAGGGTTGACACATGACAGTGGAGAAATTGTTAAGGCCAAGGGTTCACGTATAGGTTACCTACCCCAGGATATCCAGGAGGTCTCCTCAGGGCCACTTCTTGAATCCATGATTAAAAAGATTCCTCACCGCAATGAATTGCTGGAGGAAATAAAGGTGCTGGAGCACTCCCTAAACAAAAATTCCGGCAAGGGCGTCCAGGTCAAGAAGGGAACAAGGCTGGCCGAAACCCACCGGGAACTTGCAGAACTTGAAACCCGTTACCCGGTTCATAAGGCGGAAAAAATTCTTAACGGACTGGGATTTAAAGAGAAAGACTTCGGTCAGCCGGTTTCCTCTCTGAGCGGAGGATGGAAGATGCGTGCAGCCCTGGCCGGCATTCTTTACCAGGACCCGGATTTGCTGCTCCTTGACGAACCCACCAATCATCTGGATTTGGATTCCGTGAGGTGGCTGGAGGAGTTCCTGCAGGAATTCAAAGGGGCCATGTTCCTCGTTTGCCATGACAGGGATTTCCTCAACCGGCAGATCAGCAGGACTTTAAGCCTCGAGCCGGAAGGCCTGAAGAATTACAGCGGAAACTACGACTTTTACATCAATGCCAGGGAGCAGGAAAAGAGAGTGCTGGAGGCCAAGGCGCGCAACAGGGAGCAAAAGGTTAAGGAGGCCAATAGATTTATTGAGAGATTCCGGGCTAAGGCCACAAAGGCAAGGCAGGTCCAGAGCAAGATAAAGCTGCTTGACAAGATGGAATTGATAAAGACCCACAAAAAGGAGAAGACCCTAAAGTTTTCCTTCCCGGATGTACCGAGAGCAGGCCGTATAGTGGTTACCCTGGAGGGTATCTCAAAGGGATTTGATGGCAAAAAGCTTTACAGGGATGTCAGCCTGAGTGTGATGAGGGGAGACCGGGTGGCCTTGATCGGACCGAACGGTGCAGGAAAGACTACCCTTTTAAGAATGATTGCGGGAGAACTACAACCGGACCGGGGCAGGATTTCCCTCGGGCACGGCGTAACCATGAGCTATTATGCACAGCACCATTCAGAAATGCTTTCTCCAGGGCGCACGGTCCTGGAAGAGGTCTATAAGATGGTTCCCCATGAGGATGTGGCAAGGGTGCGCGCCCTATGCGGAGCCTTCCTTTTTCCCGGGGAGGACGTGGAGAAGACAGTGGGCGTATTGTCCGGGGGAGAAAGAGCCCGGGTAGCCCTTGCAAAGATTCTGGTAAAACCCGGCAATCTCATGGTCATGGACGAGCCTACCAACCATCTGGATATTATGTCCTCAGAGGTGCTTATTGAGGCCCTGCGCGATTTCAAGGGCACCCTGATCTTCGTCTCTCACAACCAGGGCTTTGTTGACCGCCTTTCTACAAAGATATGGGATATCAGGGAAGGAAAAATTGATGAATACCCTGGATCCCTGTATGAATACTACGACCACCTTTCCAAAATGCAAGTAAAACAGGCTCCGGGGCCAAGCCGGGAAACCGGCCGGGGAGTCCCTGAACAGGAGGCTCAATCCGTCTCCATACCGCAAAGCCAAAAGGAAAGGAGACGTCAGAGGGCGGATAGAAGAAAACAAATCGCAGATACACTAAAGCCTATTCAGAAGAGACTTCACCGCCTCGAGGAGCGGATAGAGGGACTGGAAACGAGAAAGGCGGAGCTGGAGCAGGTCCTTGCCGACTCAGAGCTTTTCAGGGACAAGGAGAGGAGCCTGCCTTTGCTGAACGAATACGGGGAGGTAAGGAAAAAGCTGGATGAATTGATTGGCAGGTGGGAATACAGACAACAGGAATTGGAATCCGCAAAGGAAACTTTGGGAATAAAAGATGATGATTCACTGGGAGCTTCTCCTGAAATGGAAGGCTAAAGGTTCATGGCAAAAGCACCCCCGGAAAATAATTATGCGGATATTGCTGTGCCTCTTCCGGTAAGAGGCACCTTTACATATAAAATACCCGGAGACCTGAAGGAGGAGGCAGAGCCGGGCAAAAGGGCACTCGTTCCCTTTGGCGGGCGCAATATCCCCGGATATATACTGGAGTTTAACCCCCCCGGAAAACGAACCGCCATCAAGGATATAATTCGCATTATAGATCCTCATCCCCTGTTTTATCAGGATATGGTGAAATTCTTTCAATGGCTTTCCGATTATTACCATTATCCTATCGGAAAGGTTATACAAACCTCCTTGCCCGGTGGCCTCAGTGTAAAAAACCCGGGCAAGGGAAAGGCTTCAGCGGAATTTACCGACCGGGTGGGCCTTCTGAACAGGGTCTTTATCGGGGTAAAACAGGGTGCCGTTGTCAGTGATTTTGCCCGTGGAAAAACAAGGACGCCTGAAAACGAGGAAGAATTCCTGGATATGGTTAACCGGAGAAGGGAGGTGCCCCTCGGGGAGATAAAGAAAAGTTTCAGCAACGGCGAATACCTTGCGAACAAGTGGATTAGAATGGGCCTGCTGGAAAAATCCACAAAACCTGTATTGAGAGGCATGATACACGAAGATATGCCTATCACGCCTTATCCCCCTTCGCTGAATCCAAAACAGAAAGAGATACTTGGCCGGATAAGGGAGAAATTAAAGAAAAAGGACCTTTTTACCTATCTTATTCACGGAGTGACAGGCAGCGGAAAAACAGAGGTGTATTATCATGCGGTAGCCACTGCCGCAGGATCAGGGATGCAATCCGTGGTGATGGTGCCGGAGATTGCATTGACGGCCTATATGGCGTCGCTTTTCAGGGCCAGGCTGGGCGATGAAAAGGTTGCCGTGCTTCACAGCGGGCTTTCTCCCGGAGAAAGATACGAGCAATGGTTAAGTATAGCAAAGGGTGAAAAGGATGTGGTCGTAGGTGCCAGGTCCGCGCTTTTTGCCCCGCTTCCCAGGTTGGGTCTTGTTATTGTGGACGAGGAGCACGACACGTCCTACAAGCAGGAGGAAAAATTCAGGTACCAGGCGAGGGACGCCGCAATAGTAAGGGCAAGACTTTCCGGCTCCCTTGTGTTGCTCGGCTCAGGCACTCCTTCGCTGCAGTCGTTTCATAATGCCGCAAAGGGCAAATATGGTATCCTTTCCATGCCCGAAAGGATTTTCCAAAGGAGGCCGCCGGAGATTAAAATTGTTGACATGAGGAACATCGGGCCGAGAGAAGCGCCGGACGGGATATTAAGCCCCCG
Source organism: uncultured Desulfobacteraceae bacterium (assembly GCA_964655655.1). Taxonomy (GTDB): domain Bacteria; phylum Desulfobacterota; class DSM-4660; order Desulfatiglandales; family B25-G16; genus CAZZPR01. The sequence goes on from CAZZPR010000125.1 coordinate 3,711, forward strand.
TTTAAGAGACGCCCTCGGAGAAGTACTGGGGCAGGGAAAACAGTCTATCCTTTTTTTGAACAAAAGGGGGTTCAGCGCCCTGTACCTTTGCAGGTTTTGCGGAGAGCCTCTTAAATGTCCCAATTGCGATGTCAGTCTTACATATCACAAAGAAAGAAATTATCTGTTATGCCATTATTGCGGTTACAGCATAAAGCCGCCGGAAACCTGTCCGTCATGCGCCAGGAAAAAGCTCAGGCCTTACGGGTTCGGCACCGAAAAGGTGGAGGAGACCCTGAAGGCGGTTTTTCCCCAGGCCGGGGTTGACAGGATGGACAGGGATACCATGAAAACCAAAGGAACCATGCAACAGGTGTTAAAACGGTTTCTTTACCACGAAACGGATATGCTTGTGGGGACCCAGATGGTTACAAAAGGCCATCATTTTCCCAACGTAACCCTGGTTGGTGTAATATCCGCGGACCTGTCTCTGAACGGCCCTGACTTCAGGGCGGGGGAAACCACCTTTCAGCTGCTTTCCCAGGTTGCGGGTAGGTCCGGAAGGGGGGAATCTCCGGGCAGGGTAATAATACAGACCTTTAATCCCTCCCACTATGCCATAGCCGCTGCCAGGGATCAGGATTACCAAGGATTTTTTGCCAGGGAGATAGAACTCAGGAGGAGGCTTAATTATCCCCCCTTTTCCTTCCTGGCGAATCTGCGTGTACAGGGAAACAGCAAGGTCAGGACAGAGGAATCGGCGCAGAGGCTCGGCGCCAAGATCAGGGATATGCTCACGGAACCGCTCTACAGGTCGAACACGGAGCTTCTCGGCCCTGTTGAGGCCCCGCTTTCCAGGCTCAAGGGAAAATACCGGTACCAGATGCTTTTAAAATCAAGATCCTCCGGCAGGCTCAAAAAATTATTAACCGAGATAGACAGGGCATCTTCCGGAATCCTTGGGTCTAGTGGAGTGAGGCTGGCTATAGACGTAGATCCCTATCAGATGAGATGATATCCTGATCTCT
>CAZZPR010000126.1:0-4357 GCA_964655655.1 uncultured Desulfobacteraceae bacterium
TGTTAAATCAGAGAAAATTATACATTAGTTTATCTATGATTGCAACTTAGTATAATCTTCTCATTAAGCCAGCAATGCCCTTGGGGCCGCTTTTTAACAAAAAATGTGCGTGATTTGACAAGAAGGACCAGGCGTAGCATTGAGTTTTGGTTTCAGGCAAAAGAATAGATAGCCGTTCAATGAAGTTTTTACGATCTTTATCATCATTGAATATCTTTCTGCGTTCTATTCCTCTAATGATAATATGATGGAGTAGACCGGGGGTATCTAATCTGGCTGTCCTTGGCATAATCGTACCATATATCTAAAGATGGGTTATTTCAAGTTATTTAATTATTTAAGGTCGTCCCTTAAGTTTCCACTTTTCAAGTTATTTAATTATTTAAGGTCGTCCCTTAAGTTTCCACTTAAGTTTCCAAATCCATTACCCGACTACGGTGCGGTAAACTCTGTGAACCGCCCCTTGAGGACCCGCATGCCAAGTGGTGTGGGGTGGGGGAGTTAGAAACCCCCCTTTACCCGATTGGCTGATTCTATTCCGCATGTAAAGCATCAAGAACAGCACTGGGATTCCTTGATGCGATTCGCAACAAAGCCTTGGCCGGACCTTCCGGTTCTCTTCTACCTTGCTCCCAATTCTGTAAAGTACGCACACTGACACCAATCATCAGTGCGAATTCATTTTGCGATACCTTGAGTTTCTCGCGGACGGTCTTGATTTCAGGTGGTTTGATTTCATACAAACGACTTGGAGCCTTGCGGCCAGCCTTGATCTCACCAGCTTCCTTAATGCTGGCAACCAGTTTTTCAAAATGCTCTTTTTTCATGATAATAACTCCCTGACCATTCCACGGAGCAGTTTGAGTTGCTCCGGCGTTAAATCTTCTTGTTCGGCCTTGTTGTACGGAAAAAGCATAAAAATCGTGTCAGGAGGATTCCAGTAATAAATGATTCGCAATGCACCTCTTTTTCCTTTGCCGGTCAAATTCCAACGAATTTTCCGCAGCCCTCCACTTCCTCTAATCAATCTTCCAGCATCCGGCCGAAGCATCAATGATGTTTGAAGTATGCGATAACCGTTAACCTGCTCGTTCAGTCGGCGCGTCGGCACGCCGTAAGCCAGAGAATTTACCGAATCGTATCGGGCATCTTTGTGGGTACCGCGGGTGAGGGTCTGAAAAGGGGCTGACATGCTGCCTGCCCGAATGCAGAGGTTATTTGTCCTTGTTTTTTGATACCAGCAGGTGCCTCTTTTTTTTCTTTCCCGGAAGTGTGTAGGGTAGTACCTGGATGAGTTTCAAACCTGCTTTTTCCATTTGTTCCCGCCCCTCCAGAATCTCCTGTTCCACGTCATACCCCTTAAAGGTTATTAGGATGCCGCCCGTATTTAGGTAGGGGCTGCATATATCAATGGATACCTTTAGGGAGGCAAGCGCACGTACGGTAACTATATTGTAAAACTGATAAAGCCCTGGTATCCCGGATGTTTCCCCTGCCCTGCCCTTGAATACCGCTATTCCCTTTAGCCCCAATTCCCTTACTATATGTTTCAAAAAGACTGCCTTTTTTTGCCTTGCCTCCAGAAGGTGAACCTCAAGGTCGGGCCTTGCTATCTTAAGGACAAGCCCGGGGATGCCCGCCCCGGAGCCTATATCGAGCAGGGCGCCGTTTGGAGGCAAAAAGGTCACTGCTACCAGGGAATCCAGCATGAGATCCCTGACCATGTCCGTAGTGTTCCGGGCGCCTGTAAGGTTCAACCGGCGGTTCCATTCCTGCAGTTCCCTAAGATAGGTGGAAAAAATTTCCATTTGTTCGTCGGAAACCTTAACGCCGAAGCCCTTAGCCTCTTTTTTCAATAACTGCCTGTCCGCACGGTCCACGAATACCTCCTTTTCTTGCCGGGGAAAATCATAGCCCTGCCACAAAAGGCTGTCAAGACAGGAGTGCATGGCGTGTTTGGCTGCGGTAACTTGATTTTTTAAACGGAACCGGGTAAATTATCCAGAGGAATTCATCAGAAGGAAGGCCGTTATGGACATATATACATACCCTGATCCTGTACTGAAAAAAGAGGCCGAACCCGTGGAAAACATAGACGGGGAGATACAGACCCTTATAGATGAGATGGGTGAACTGATGTATGAATCATCGGGCATAGGCCTGGCCGCAAACCAGGTGGGGGTGGCAAAGAGGATTATTTTATATGACCTGGACTACAAGGAGAAGGGCAAGCATTTAAACGTGCTGATTAATCCGGTTATCGTATCAGCTGAGGGCATGGTGGAGTTCGAAGAAGGGTGCTTGAGTGTGCCTGAGTTCACGAATAAGATAAAGAGGAAAAAAATTCTGCAGGCAAAGGGCCTGGACAGGCACGGCAGCCCCCTTGATATAGAGGCGGGGGACCTGCTTGCTGTTTGCATACAGCACGAGGTGGACCACCTTAACGGAACCCTGATCCTTGATCATGCCAGCCATCTGAAGAGAAGCATGTATAAGAAAAGAATTAAGAAATTGTTGAAAAGGGACGATTAGTGGTACCCAGGGGCCTACATCGAGCCTTGCCGGCAGATCCCAGGATCGTATTTACGGGAACCCCGGACTTTGCAGTACCTTGCCTGGATGCCCTTGTATCCGGGGGATATAATGTAATCTCAGTGGTCACCCAGCCGGACAGGCCCCGCGGCAGGGGAAAGAAACTGACCCCGCCTCCTGTAAAGGCACTTGCGGAGGAAAAAGGCATTGCAGTTATTCAACCGGAAAGGCTGGATGAGGAATTCCTGAGAAATATTTCGGCCCTGAAGCCGGATATATTCGTGGTTATAGCCTTCGGCCAGATAATCCCCGGCAGGGTGCTCGAATTATCAGCCTGGGGAGGCATAAACGTGCACGCCTCCCTTTTGCCGAAGTACCGGGGCTCGGCCCCCATTCAATGGGCGGTTATTAATAATGAAAAGACCACAGGGCTTACTACCATGTGCATGGACGAGGGCCTTGACACCGGGCCGATCCTCCTGCAAAAAGAGGTTCCCATTGCAAATGGGGAAACAGCAGGGGAGCTCCACGACAGGCTCTCCTTTATAGCGCCGGAAATATTGATGGATACCCTGCGCGGAATGTCCCGGGGGAAGATAGAGAAAATACAGCAGGAACATTCCCTCGCAACTTATGCACCCAAACTGAAAAAAGACCAGGGCCGCATAGCATGGAATTTGCCGGCTGAAAAGATCCACGGTTTGATTCTGGGCCTGGACCCATGGCCGGGTGCTTTTACTTATTATGAGGGAAAACTGATAAAGCTGTTTAGAAGCCTGCTGGCGGAGGGCGAGGAGCCGTCTTCAGCGCCGGGGTCGGTCATGGAGATAACCAAGAGAGGCGTAGAGGTCCGGGCAGGCAAAGGATCTGTTATTATCCGGGAGGTTCAGTTGGCAGGCAGAAACAGGATTCCCGCAGAAGAATTTTCCAGGGGCAGCGGCCTGAAAAGGGGAGCAGTTTTAGGATAAAATCGCATATGGAGCATAAAATGTACAAAATAGCACCGTCGATACTTTCAGCGGATTTTACCAGGCTCGGTGAAGAAATAGAAGCAGTAGAGGGTGCAGGGGCGGACTATATCCATATTGATGTAATGGACGGCCATTTCGTTCCGAACATTACCGTGGGGCCGATGATCGTCAAAGCGGCCAGAAGAACCACCGATCTTCCCCTGGATGTACACCTGATGATTAGCAACCCGGAAAGATATATCGGTGATTTTGTGGATGCGGGCAGTGACTTGATAACCGTTCACGCAGAGGCGGTTACCCACCTGCACCGGATCTTGACGGTTATTAAGGATGCCGGGGCCGGGGCAGGGGTGTCCTTGAATCCTTCCACGCCCTTTGGCCTTATAGAATGGGTTTTGGACGATCTGGATATGGTGGTTTTGATGACAGTCAACCCGGGGTTCGGCGGGCAGAAATTCATACCGAGTGTCTTGCCCAAGGTAGGGCAGCTGCGAAAGATGGTCGAGGACAAAGGCCTGTCCCTGGACATCGAAGTGGACGGGGGCATAAATTCGGAGAATATCGGGCAGGCCGCAAGGGCCGGTGCCAATGTTTTTGTGGCGGGAAACGCCGTTTTCGGATCAGATGACTACGCCGGGACTATTTCCTCGATGAGAAAGGCCATTCAAAACGAATCCGGATGAATTTCATTGGATCTCTAAAGGCGATTTATCTACTTAAAGATTGCGATTATCGGGTTGCCTGGACTTCTTAATCCTTTTTGCCTGACCAGCCCCTTGCCGAGCGCCCTTTTCAAAATTTTGGTAACGTTCAAAAGTGAGCACCTGGTGACAATTTTACAGAACTGATTTCAA
>CAZZPR010000127.1:0-4281 GCA_964655655.1 uncultured Desulfobacteraceae bacterium
AAGTATAGCAGGCTTTGAGTGGATTGTAAGTATTCCTTTGAATGCAAATTAGTATCAATATCACCCGAGAACAGGTCTATGCCACATACACTGAGGAATGCGTAACCGAAAAATTTTGACCAAGTTCCTCAGAATTTCTTCAGTAGCCAAGGTTTCTTGTTTAATCCTTATATCGGAATTTCAGTTAAGGGCATAAAAAATTGATTTTTTAAAAGAATATATTGTATTATATAAAGTTGTTTTTGGATAACATAATTTCCGGGAGATATAGCTATGGCTCAGATCGACGCATTCTTTAAACTGATGAATGATCAAGGGGCTTCGGACCTCCATCTGCTGGCGGGACAGCAGCCGGTTTTAAGAATAAGGGGAGATCTCGAAAGGATAAAATACAAGGTGCTGGATAATGATACACTAAGAGGAATGCTTTACGAAATATCCCCCGAACACAAGATCAAGGTATTTGAGGAGACCGGAGACGTGGATTTCGCCTATGAAATACCTGGACTTGCCCGTTACAGGGCCAATTTTTTCAGACAAAAAAACGGTGTAGGTGCTGTATTCAGGGAGATACCGGACAAGGTTCTTACTTGCGAAGACCTCGGTCTTCCGCCTGTAATACGCAAGCTCGCCTCCCTGCCTAGGGGACTTGTCCTGGTAACAGGACCCACCGGAAGCGGAAAATCGACAACCCTTGCTGCGATTGTAGACGAGGCCAACAAAACCAGAAAGGATCACATCCTTACTGTAGAGGATCCCATCGAGTTTACCCACGAAAGCCAAAAGGCGGTAGTGAATCACAGGGAGGTGGGAATTCACACACGGTCCTTTGCCGCCGCATTGAGAGGTGCCCTTCGCGAGGACCCGGATATAATCCTGGTGGGCGAGATGAGAGACCTGGAAACTATTTCCCTGGCCATTGAAGCTGCATCCACCGGACACTTGGTATTCGGAACCTTGCATACATCATCTGCCGCCAAAACCGTTGACAGGGTTATAGATGTGTTTCCAACCGAACAGCAAGAGCAGATCAGAAGTACACTCTCCGACGGTCTCCGGGCTGTTGTGGCCCAGAATCTTTTCAGGAGAATAGACATAAAGGGAAGGGTTGCCGCCCTGGAAATAATGATTGCAACACCCGCGGTTAGAAACCTTATAAGGGAGAAAAAGTCCTTTCAAATACCTTCTTCTATACAGACCGGCAAAAAATACGGGATGCAATCTTTGGATGACGCCATTATGGGTTTTTTAACCAAGAAGATGGTAAGCCCGGAAGAGGCATATGCAAAATGCAACGACAAGACTAAATTTCTGCCATTCCTTAAAAAGCCTCCCGAAGATTTCACCGAGGCTTAAATTAGGAGGGAAAAATGAGAAAGCGTCAAATAGACCAAATTTTAGGGGCCATGCTGGAATCCCACGAGAATGTATCAGATCTTAATATAACAGTGGACAAACCCCTTCAGGTCGAATCATCCGGGCAACTGAAGCCCGTGGAAATCAAGCCGGCCTTGAATAGGCTGACCCCTTTTCAAACGGAGATATTCGCCTTAAACCTTATCAATAATGACCGCAGGCTGACCAAAAACCTGTTGAAAGAAGGTTCCTGCGATATGTCCTACCATCTGCCGGGCAAGGCCAGGTTCAGGGTAAATGTGTTTTCCCAAAAGGGATGCTACTCAGTGGTTATGAGGCAATTGGCAACAAGGGTGCCCACCATAGAGGAGATGAATCTTCCGCCCGCCTTTGATAAAATGACAGATGTTCTAAACGGAATAATACTCGTTACCGGCGCCACCGGAAGCGGTAAAAGCACATCCCTTGCCGCCTTTTTAAACGAGATAAACGAGAAAAAGTCGGTGCATGTAATCACCCTGGAAGACCCGGTGGAATTCGTACACTCTCAAAAAACAGCCACATTTAACCAAAGGGAGATGGGAGTTGACTTCGACGCCTTTTCTTCAGGTTTAAGGGCGGCCCTGCGCCAGGCGCCGAAGGTAATCCTGGTCGGCGAGATGAGAGACAGAGAGACGGTGGAGATAGGCCTTTCAGCGGCCGAAACCGGTCATCTCGTATTGAGCACCCTTCATACTGTGGATGCAGGTCAGACCATAAACAGGATAGTGGGTATGTTTGATCAGGAGGAGGAACAGCAGATCAGGATCAGGCTTTCGGATACACTGAGATGGGTGGCATGTCAGAGATTGATGCCCAAGGTGGGGGGTGGCCGGGTGGCCGCATTCGAGATACTGGGCTCGAATCTCAGGACAAAGGACCTGATTCTGAACGGAGAGACAGAGGACAAGACCTTCTACGATATTATGGAAAACAGCCAGGCCTTCGGCATGATTACATTTGACCAGTGCATTGCAGAACATTACAAAAAGGGTCTTGTAACCGAGGCTACTGCCCTTGCCTACGCATCGCGAAGGGCGGTGGTAAAGAGAACGATAGATTCCATAAAGGCGGCCAGGGGAGAAAAAACTACAAGCATAGAGGGCCTGGCAATAGACGAGAGCTACGGCGATTCCCTGGAATAAGTTCATCTTTTTCAACTTTGACGGACTCGTAAAAAGCTAATTTATGCCGCAAGCGGCATCCTATGAAAAACGAACTTTATTAATACTTCGAGTTAAGTTCGTTGGAAGGAGTTAAAGGAATATGGATGTAAAATGCAACTCATGCGGTGCAAAAATAAAGGTACCGAAGGAAAAACTTCCCTCTAACCAGACGGTTGTGATCACCTGCCCTAAATGCAGGGAAAAGATAAAAATCAATACCAAGGAGACCGCTAGGAACGATGTTGCGGAGGGGAAGCAGGAGCCGAAACAGGAAGAGAAAAAAGTCCAAGAAGAGCCCCAGCCGGTGTCTTTAGAGGAAGATACCACACCCCTTGAAGTGTTTGAGGAGGGGGCCAAACTTGCCCTTTTACTGGCCGGGGAAACCGAACATGCGGATGACATTAACTCCGCGGTGGATAATCTGGACTACAAACCGGTGGTTTGTTCTTCCGTGAGGGAAGCAATGAACAAGATACGGCTTCATCACTTCGATCTTATTATGCTCTCAGAGGGTTTCGACGGAATAAATATCGACGACAGCCCGGTTATCCATTTCCTTAATCATCTTCCAATGGGGGTAAGGAGAAAAACATTTTTGGTACTATCGAGCGATAAATTCAAGACCATGGATAACATGATGGCCTTTGTAAAAAGCGCTAATCTGGTAATAAATCCAGCAGACCTGCCAAAGCTGGAACTGATATTAAAGAACGCCCTTTCCGACCACCAGAAGTTCTACAAGGTATTCATGGATACATTAAAAGAGATCGGAAAGGAATAAACACCCCCCAGCCTTTAGGCCGGGTGCCTTTTTCTTGACCCCTAATAATGATTGTGGTCTTTTATCAAGTAAAGGCTTAAATTTCGTTTAATTGATTTCCTTCAATAACCACTTATTATTGTGTCTAAAAATCCAACAGGAGATGGGGCCTCTCTATTCCGGGCCACAAATAAAAAGATGCCGATTCGGCCAGACTTTTAGGGTTCTCTCTCTTTTTTGCAAAAGCACTATCTGGCACCCAATGAAACCTTTAAATTTGGTATACCGCTTTTCTTACCGTAAAAAATTATAGATAAACTTGCAAGGAGCAGTCCTTTTATTTTTCAAATATGCCCTCTTTCAACATCAAGGCAGGGGGGAGGAGAAAAATCATGAAAACCAAATTAATGAAAACAGTTATAATCATTGGGGCAGTACTGGTTTTCCTGGGTAATGCCGGGAGTGTAATGGCAGAAAGAACACCAGCCACCTATACACTTAATCCATTTATTGGTGGTTACTTTTTTGACAGTGATAAGGATCTCGATAATGAGGTATTCGGCGTTTGGGGGGCAAGTCTCGGGATTACATTAGACAAAACCTGGGATATTGAAGGAAATCTTAAATATATTGATACCGAATCCGAGGTAGGTAAGGGTGATGTTACCGGATATCAATATACCCTTGATGGCCTCTATCATTTATCACCCTCCGGAAAACTGCTCCCCTTTCTCGCTGCAGGTATCGGGGGAATCACGTTGGATCCTGACCGGGGAGACAGCGATACAGACTCTTTGATCAATTATGGAGCAGGCTTTAAGTACTTTTTTAAAGAAAATATGGCCCTTAGAGGTGATTTGCGACATATTCTCTCTTCTGGAAGCACGAATAACATTTGCTATACATACTGGAATTCCGATATAAGGATTAAAAAAAAGTGAATTTTTTTCAAAAAAATCG
>CAZZPR010000128.1:0-3738 GCA_964655655.1 uncultured Desulfobacteraceae bacterium
TTTCCATTATAATGCCGACGTGTCGGCATAGCGGAGCTTTTTACGAGACCATCAATTTAGGCTTTTCATAAGCAAAAAACTATTACAAAAACACCTTGCCGATGGAACTCTTTTTGCCCTGGATAAAAATGGTAAACAGTATCGTGTTGTTTCCAGAGCCATAAATATTCGGATGAATAATTGGCATGAGGTAAGATCTTCTATCCTGGAAAATGCAATAACAAGTGGTGTTGCTTTTGGCATAGTAATAACAGTGCTGGTGATAGGACTGATACAGGTGTACCGCCAAAAGAAAGGTATCCTGATCTATTTGTATTATTCGGAGTAACTTTTGCAATGTTCCTTCTTTCACAAAATACGGCGATTAAATCTTGTGTTCAATAATAGAGAATGATAAGGCATTAAAAATGACGAAGGAAATGAAAGTTGTTGCGGGCTGTTTCCCCATATTGGAAACACCCATTAAATAAAACGTGGCAATGTTAATTTAAACCGATGGCACTTTAGCTGCTGGATAATACTGGTGGAACATATAAATCATCAGAGGAGAGATATAATGAAAACTACTATTATTTATGATAATACTGCTTTCATAAAAGACCTTAAGCCTGACTGGGGCTTTTCCGCCCTAATAGAGGCAAAAGGGAAAAGGATTCTATTTGATACGGGCGGAAGAGGTTCTATTCTGCTTTCAAACATGAGCAAATTAGAAATTTCCCCCGAGGAGATTGACGAAGTCTTTATCTCTCACGCCCACTTTGATCACACCGGGGGTTTGTCCGCCTTTCTTGATAAGAACAATGAAGTTAAGGTATGGGTCCCCAGTTCTTTCCGGGGCGTTAAAAACGCAAAAGAGATTATTGAAATAGAAAATTCCACAAGGCTATATGAAGGAATTTATTCCACAGGGGAGTTAGAAGGAATAGAGCAGTCTCTTTGCATTGAGACACAAAAAGGCATCCTGATTATAGCAGGGTGTTCACATCCAAAAATGGATCACATTATTGATGCTGCTTCTGAATTCGGCAAAGTCTACGGAATTATAGGGGGCCTGCATGGAACCAGGCCCGAATCCTTGAAAGACTTGGGTTTGATCTGTGCGACCCACTGCACTCAATATAAACATGAAATAATGTCTCTTTATCCGGAGAATTATGTGGAAGGCGGAGCGGGCAAGGTAATTGAAATTTAGGGCACTGCAAATCAGCACCGCTGAGGCTTCATTTTATGCCCAAGGAGATCAACTATGAAAACCAACCTGTTTATATCGTTTGCCCTGCTGTGCTTGTTTGGAACGGCATTGGCTCAGGAAGCAAGCTACTCGGCAAACGTCTTTGATTCGCCAGTTTCGGTGGAAGCAGGACGATCTGTGCCTTTCTGTAGCTCGGTAGATAATCCGCAGGGGCCGTTGAGCAACTTCAAAATGGATTTGGAGATAAGGCTTGCAGAAAGCAATCGCGGAATTAAGCGTAAGGCGGCTCCAAAAAAGGGGATAGGGGTTAGGAGAGGAGATGCCTTCAAGACAAGAGTTGGACCGGAGCCGGGAGCCGTACTGCCCGACCTCAGTATAGCAAATATGATTGTATATAATCCGCAAAAACCATCGGCCAGGCGTAATGAGTTTCTCCGGGGTGGCCCCATAAACGTTGCGGTAACGGTAAAGAACGTGGGCCAGGCGCCTACCGGTGTATTCTTTTTATCTTTAGATGCTTTAAAAATATAGAAGGCAGGAAACCTCTCAGGCCATTTACTTATGTTAAGGCAACACAAGAATTATATCGCTGGTAGTATCCGTCATATTTCCCTACCCGCGTTTATCTTAGGTGCGGTGCTGCTTTCGCTTATAGCTTGCGCTGTGAACCCTGTGACCCAGCAGCGGGAACTTATGCTGATCAGTGAATCCCAAGAGGTCGGGATAGGGCAGAAGACAGATAAACAGGTGTTAAATACCTATGGGCTCTACAGTGAAAGGGATCTGAATTTATACGTGGAAGAAATTGGTCAGCGGCTGGCCAGGGTATCTCACAGGCCCGGCCTTGATTATCATTTTAAGATCCTGGATACCCCGGTGGTAAACGCATTTGCCGTTCCCGGCGGGTATGTTTACCTGACCAGGGGCATATTGTCATATCTGAACAGCGAGGCCGAACTGGCCGGGGTGCTGTGCCATGAAATCGGCCATATTACTGCACGCCATTCTGCAAAGCAGCTTTCCAGGGCCCAGCTTGCTCAATTTGGTATGGCTGTAGGCGGTATTCTTTTACCTGAACTTCAGGAGGCTTCTGAACTGGTGCAGATGGGTGTTGGCATGCTGTTTTTAAAATTTTCGAGGGACAATGAACGACAGGCGGATGCACTTGGAGTGGAATATTCCTCCCGTGCCGGATATGATGCAACACAGATGGCCGGTTTCTTTGAGACCCTTCAGAGGTTAAATCCGGAGGCGGATAAAAGCGGTCTGCCGGCATGGTTTTCCACGCATCCCAATCCGCCGGATCGAATTTTGAATGTGCAGGAATTGTCAGGCAGGTGGAAGAGCCGGCTCGGGGGCAGTCATAAAATCGGCCGAGAGCAGTACCTCAGGAAGATAGACGGTCTCGTGTATGGTGAGGATCCTGGGCACGGATATGTTGAGGATAATGTATTTTATCATCCTGAGCTGGGTTTCAAGTTCCCGGTTCCCCCGAAGTGGGTATTAACCAATGCCCCCAGGGAGGTAAAACTGAGGCACCCCGGGGGAAACGCCCTTATATCCTTAACACTCAAACAGGGCGGCAACCCCGAGCAGATTGCCGGTCGATTAATCCGGGAGACAGGTGCAAAGGTATTGGAATCCGGTACTGTCCGGACAGGGGGGCTGCCTGCTTACCGTATCAAGGCGGATATCGGCCAAACCAGGGATGTGATCCGCCTTGTGTCTTATTTTATCCAGAAAGAGGATTATGTGTATGTGTTTTTTGGGATGTGTCCGTATAAACAATTCAGATCGTACAGCCAGGTAATTGAAGCCACCCTGAGGGGATTCGAATCCTTAAAGGGGGTTTCAGGCCTTCGGGTTAAACCCTCCAGGCTACGAATACGCACTGTAAAGCAGCCGGGCAGGCTGAAAAAGGTTCTTCAAAGGTGGGGTATGCCCGAGGATGATTGCGAGAAAGTTGCTGTTCTTAATGGAATGAATCTTTCCTTTTTTCTAAGGGAGGGCAGTTTGCTAAAGCTGATTGAAAGACCCTGAGGGTTTTGTTTTTGATACAACACCTTTCAAAACCAGACCTCTATAACGACCTTGCATCAGCTTTTAGAGACAGATGAGTATTATGTGGTAGAATTTGTGAACCTGATTGAATTGTGCAAGACCTGAAAAGACCTGCCTGTTTCCGAAAGGCAATATTTAATTAAAAGAAGTGTTCAGGGTTCAAAGTTCACGGTTCAGAGTACAGGGCTACCCGAATTAAAAGACCAGTTATCAAAAAATATTTAGGTTTCAGGGAATTATAACCTGAGCTCCCGAGAAAATGTAACGATGAAACGTGATAACTCCATAATAAAAGAAGAAGTTAGTGCGATTTCTCTTGCATTAAACCTCGTTACAATAACGCGGGGATTTAGGAGATAAGGGTTCTTCTCCGTTTAAAAATAAGAGACACCCGCAATCTCCCCGGGGGAGGGAACCTGGGTATTTGTTAAAAAGGGATAATATGTTTTTTAACCTTGAACTGTGAACCTGGAACCTGGAACCTG
>CAZZPR010000129.1:0-3494 GCA_964655655.1 uncultured Desulfobacteraceae bacterium
AAACCATTATACGTGTTCCTTTGATACAAGCTTTGCCATGACATACTGAAGGATCAACAGTAATATGTTCTTGCCAATTCATAATTTATAATCCTCCCTGATTTGGTTATTCTCGATCAAGATTATGCTTTATAACCCAAACTGCCTGCTTTTGGCTTTTTGCATTGATTTGTGAAAATTAATTATTTGAAAAATCAGCATAAAAAGGACCTATGCAATATACGTCATGTTTTGCTAAAAAATATAAAGCCCTTATGGATACAGAAGAGACACTAATTCAAAAGTTCTTTTGAATGCGGCGTAGGTTCCGCTGGATATGGTGAAATATATTTCATTTTAACAGCTGGATGGTTTTTGATGTTTTGTGCTCAAGCTAACTTGCGCTTTGAACTGTTTAAGAGATGAGTTGGTAAAGTGCATGTAATTTTAGGTAGTTCTATCATAAATATAAGAAAGTTGCAAAGTTAATTTTCCAGACTCACCATAAAACAGTTGCTTCAGAGAATACAGCGGCCAGCCTTTTAAATGGATTGACCGCATTTACAAATTGAAATTATTGAAGCCACCGGGCGGAATCGAACCGCCGACATCCTCATTACGAGTGAGGTGCTCTGCCGTCTGAGCTACGGTGGCTTGAATATGATGGCTTCGTAAAAAGCTGATTTATGCCACAAGCGGCATCCTATAAAAAACGAACTTTATTAATAATTCGAGTTAAGTTCGTTGGAAGTCCAACTTCCATTCGATCGGATTCGGCTTTTTTAAGAGTCCGTCAGAACCGAAAGCTGCTATGTATTTAACTTGTTTTTACAGTGAATTTCAATCTATTTTTGGTGTCCGGAAAGATGTTGTCTTGTAATTACAGTTAACCGGCACCCGTGGAAATGAGGAACCATCTCTGAGAAGGCCATGTATCTTGTTTATGTAAATGAATGAATAACGGCAAGGGTTCGGGAGGGCAATTGGTAATACGTTTTTCAGAATCTGTAATTTTAGTTGTATCCTTTGGTATATGTGTGTTATAAGGCTTAAAAAATTCTTTTGAAAATTGCCTGAAAATTCAATTAGTTAGTTTTTATTCCGAGGGAGAAAAAAGACATGCGATATTCCAATTACTTTATCCATACCTTGCATGAGGTACCCAAGGAAGCAGAAATACCATCCCATATACTTTTGCTGCGGGGCTCCTACATTTACCCGACTGCTACAGGTATATATTCTATATTGCCCCTTGGACACAGGGTTTTGGAAAAAATTAAGGATATAATAAGGCAGGAGATGAACGGAATAGACGGCATAGAGATTACCATGCCCATAATGAATCCCAACGATATATGGAAGCTGTCCGGCAGATATTATGATATTGGCCCGGAGTTATTTCGCCTCAGAGACAGAAAGGGAAGGGAATTCGTTCTGGCCATGACCCACGAAGAGGTGGTAACAGATATCGCCAAAAAGTTTATACGGTCTTACCGGAACCTGCCGGTGATGCTGTACCAGATTCAAGGCAAGATCAGGGACGAGGCAAGGCCGCGGGGAGGACTGATTCGCCTCAGAGAATTTATTATGAAGGATGCATACAGCTTTCATCCGGACTATGATGATCTGGATGCGTATTATCCCAGGGTATTTAACGCATACTTGAGGATTTATGCACGATGCGGATTGAGTGCGGTTCCCATAGAGGCGGATTCGGGAATTATGGGTGGCACCGGCTCCCATGAATTCATGCTGGAATCTATCACCGGAGAAGACCGGTTTGTCTCTTGCAGCGAATGCGGCTATCTTGCAAATACGGAAAAGGCCGTGGGGGAAAAGCCCTCCTTGAACAAATTGCCCCAGCGGATACCGGAGATGGAGAAGGTTTCAACACCTGATGTAAAGACTATTTCGGACCTTATGCAATTTTTCGGAATAGGGGAGGAGAATTTTTTGAAGACCGTTGCCTATGAGGTAGACGGAGGACTTTTTCTGATCATAATCAGGGGAGACTTCTCTGTTTCGGAGTCCAAACTGGCCAATTACGTGAAGTCTGCTGATTTGGAACTGGCATCCGAGGACAAACTGAATGCAATGAACCTTTATGCAGGTTTCCTTTCCCCGGTGGGGATAAAGGATATTCGTATTATCATGGATACATCCGTGGACGATCAAACCCTTTTTGTTGCAGGTGCGAATGAACCTGACATGCACTACAAAAATGTGTTGTACGGACGGGATTTTACCGCGAGCGAAAAGACCGATATAGCCGAGGTAAGGGACGGAGATAAATGTTCCCAGTGCCGGGAGGGCCGTCTACAAATACACAGGGGAATCGAGCTGGGCCATACATTTAAGTTGGGCACCAAGTATACGGGACCGGATAGCATGGATGCCGGTTTTTCGGACAAGGACGGAAAACAAAGGCCTATTATAATGGGATGTTACGGAATAGGGGTGGAAAGGCTTATGGCCTCGGCGGTTGAGCAGTGGCATGACCGGGCGGGAATAATATGGCCGATTAATATAGCACCATTCCAGTTTATTTTAACATACGTTGGACAGGCGCCCGAGGTCATAGATGCTGCGGAAAGGATATACAAACGATTAAACAGCCGCTATGAAGTTTTGTATGACGACCGGGATGAAACCGCAGGGGTCAAGTTCAAGGATGCGGACCTTTTGGGTGTCCCTGTCAGGATCTTGGTTAGCCGGAAACTTTTGAAGGAAAACCAGGTCGAGATAAAGGTAAGGCATAACGGTGAGGTCATTGTTTGTCCCCAGGATGATTTGGAAAAGAACCTTGAAAAAGTAGTATCAGAACTTAAGCCGTGCCTGGATGGATTGAATTACATGGAGGAGTGAGTAAGGTTGATGGCTTCGTAAAAAGCTGGTTTATGCCGCTTGTGGCATGAATTAGCTTTTTACGAGTCCGTCAAGGTTGAAGAGACTAAATTTAGGTTCTTGCTCGAGGGTGTACTTTTCTTTCCATGTTCTTATCCATATGAGGGTGTGGTATCTGCCTGGCCCCTTGCAGACAAAAGGTCTCTGTAGGCGTTTGAAAGCCTCTGGGAGATTACCCGGGCAAGCCTTTTAAGGATTATATGGCCTGTTTCAGGATGGCGGTCAAATACCCCTTCCAGTTCATCCATTTCGATCTTTATAACCTTCAAGTCTGTGCCGCAGACCCCCGAGGCGGTATAGCTTCCGGATTCCACCATGCTGGAGACGCCGAATATCTCTCCGGGTTCAGTGAGGCTAAAGACCATGGTCCCCCCATTTTCTACTAATAGCCTAACCACTCCCTCTACGAGGATAAATAGCTGGTCAGCCCTTTTACCCTTTTTAAACAGCACTGTATTTTTTGCGTAGGTTTCCTCCCTGCAAATATCCACGATCTCATCCATTACCTCTGCATCAATTCCCTTGAAGAGGTCTATCTCCCTTGCAATCATTCTTGTTATACTAATTTGCATTCAAAGGAATACTTACAATCCACTCAAAGCCTGCTATAC
>CAZZPR010000130.1:0-2889 GCA_964655655.1 uncultured Desulfobacteraceae bacterium
GGGGGCGGGGAAGAGTGATCCTCCTCGCCTGCCCGACGAACATGACAATTTTGTCATCCAAAAAAAGATGTGTGGTGCTTTTCTGAAGTGACCGGCGGGAAGATGCTGTCTTTTCGTGGCTTACCAGATACTGGTCTCTCGCCTCTGGTTCCTGGATGCTGGTTTTACAAGAAACACCTTTTTTTGTCTTCCCGGCATCGAGCGGCCAGTAACCAGTATCCAGCAACCAGCAAGAAGACCAGCCCGGGAGACCCGGAACTGAAAAAAGCACCCTCACCTTTAAGAAATACGGGTTATGCAAAGCGTCTCAGAAATAATCGGGAAAGGAGGTTATTGGTTTGTCCGAAGGAACAGTAAAATGGTTTAATGAAAAAAAGGGATATGGCTTCATACAGCAGGATAGCGGTGAGGATGTGTTTGTCCATTATTCCTCCATTATGATGCCAGGGTTCAAGAGCCTTGTTGACGGCGAAAGAGTAAGCTTTGAGATAGAAAATACCGATCGCGGTCTGCAGGCGATAAATGTAACCCGAGTTGAGAGCTGAAGGATTATAATCCTTCAAAAACAGCAGTGCACAAGACAGATGTGGTTCTACCAGTCCTATCGGCTTGGCTTTCTTGAGAGGTATTAGACGTTAGAAGGCAAGAAGTAGCAACGGGTAGGTACGTGCTTTTTCCAGGGAGTTCGAAGGAGTTAAACTAATCTGAATCCGGTGGGCACATACTTCACAGGATGGCAAAGCTACCTTTGCAGAACCTGTTTTTTTGCTATCCCGTGCGGAGTTGGTTTTCGTTGAAATACGGGCTGAAAGGAGTTCGGAAGGGTCGAGGGGGTTGTCTCCGTTTAACCTGTGAGCGGGTAAAGGCTCAGCTCGACTATCTTTAGGGGAAGCACAGAGGACTTTAATCATCATAGGTAGCTGATTAAGTCTACGTATTTGTTAAAAGGCCTCCCGGGCAGACAAGCTATGTAAAATGGCAGGGAATGGATTTCCCGGGTCTTGCATTGTCTACGGATGTATTCTCGGCAAGCAATAAGGGCTCCTTCCCCATTAAAGCCTTCCAAGTTTGTAAAACTTACCCAAAGACCGGGCTTGCATCGTTGAACAAAAAAATTTCATTTAAGATAAAAATAACTTTGAAAATTTCGAAGGGAAAGAATTCTATGAAAATACTTTTGGTATATCCAAAATATCCGGAAACATTCTGGAGTCTTAACTACGCGCTGAAATTCATTTCAAAAAAGGCAAGCCACCCGCCTTTGGGCTTATTGACTGTAGCAGCGATGCTTCCGGGGGAGTGGGAGAAAAAAGTCGTGGATATGAATGTGACAGCACTTGCTGATAAGGACCTGGAATGGGCGGATTATGTGTTTATAAGCGCGATGTCCGTGCAAACAGCATCGGTAAGAACGGTTATCAACAGGTGCAAGGAAAAGGGTGTAAAGACGGTTGCCGGCGGTCCGCTTTTTACTGTAGGGCATCAAAATTTCGAGGATATAGACCATTTCGTGCTTAATGAAGCAGAGGTTACACTCCCGTTATTTTTAACTGATTTGAAAAACGGATGCGCAGGGCATGTTTATACCTCCAGGGAAACGCCGGATATAAGAAAAACACCAGCACCCCTCTGGGGGCTTATTAATATAAAAAAATACGCAACCATGAGCCTTCAGTATTCCAGGGGCTGCCCCTTTAACTGTGAGTTTTGTAATATACCAGCGCTTTATGGGCACAAGGTGCGCACAAAGGCTAAAGTCCAGGTGTTGAACGAGCTGGAAAAACTTTACAAGCTGGGATGGAGGGGTGATGTCTTTTTTGTCGACGATAATTTTATTGGAAACCGGAGAGGGTTGAAACAGGAGATTTTGCCGGGATTGGCTGAATGGATGAAAGGCAAGAGGCATCCTTTTTCATTTAATACAGAGGCCTCCATCGATCTATCCGATGATCCGGAACTCATGCGGTTGATGGTTCGTGCTGGGTTCAATTCGGTTTTTGTAGGCATTGAGACCCCGAACGAGGAAAGCCTTGCGGAATGCAACAAGGCCCAGAACAGGAATCGAGACCTTATTGCATGTGTAAAAAGGATTCAGAATTCCTCCTTGTACGTAACAGGCGGGTTTATCGTGGGGTTTGATAACGACCCTCCCTCCATCTTCGACCGGCTTAGCGCGTTTATCCAGGAAACCGGCATAGTCCCCGCCATGGTGGGCCTCCTTAATGCACCCCGCGGCACAAGGCTCTATCAGAGGCTTGTAAAAGAGGGCAGGCTTCTGGGTGATATATCGGGCGACAACATGGACTGTTCGATTAATTTTGTCCCCAAGATGGATTTCAGTACTCTAATCAAGGGATATAAAGATGTTCTGGGCAAAATTTATGCACCGGAACATTACTACAAGCGGATAAAAAACTTTTTGCGGGAATACAGGCCTGCGCAAAAGAGGTCGTTTTATTTTCATTTAAATTATATCAGCGCCTTTCTTAAGACGATATTATTCCTGGGGATTCTAGAAAAAGAAAGGATTTATTATTGGAGGCTTTGCCTCTGGTCCCTGTTCAGGCGACCGAAGCTTTTCCCCATGGCCATTACCTTTTCAATCTATGGTTTTCATTTCCGAAAGATTTTCGAAAAGCATATGTGAGGCTCCCTTAAAAGGTCCGGCTATCATCGGACATGTTCATAAACATCCGGCATGCATTTAACCCTATTTTTCTTAACCTTGTGCCCGGAACAGTGTAACCTTGAGTCCGGGTTTATATCATGATCAAGCATATCCTGGGGAAGAGCATTGGTATCGTTAAAGGTTTTCTGAGAAGGAGCAAGGCGGATTTTGTAATCGGCGGCGTTCAAAAATCCGGGACAACCGCACTCAGGACTCATATG
>CAZZPR010000131.1:0-2859 GCA_964655655.1 uncultured Desulfobacteraceae bacterium
CTCAACATATTTATGAATATGCCTGCGGTTCAAAATTGCTCCAAATTCGCGTTTCGCTTGGGTTTTTCAACCCTCGCTACGATGTCTGCTGCACAATCTGGGTTTAAGGTAAAAAATTATAAAAACTTTTCTAATAAAGCCTACCGGGGGTAGGCTAAAACAAACTGCTCAACCTTTCGTGATTTGCAACCTGCCTATTTCCATGAAAAAACTAATCTCGTTTTGCAGGTGTTTATAAACTTAAAAGAGGGCTTATGACAATAGGGAAATCTATGATTTAATTTTTCGAAATACCCTAATTTATGATCAGGGATAAGAGGAGATGAGGAGCCTTAAACTACTAAAGATTCTCCTGACCTTTCAAGTTTTAACCCCTGAGGGAGATGATTTTTTCCTGGATTGCGTACTTGACAAGCCCGGCCAGGGTATAAATATCCAGCTTATGCATTATATTCGTCCGGTGGGTCTCGATGGTCTTTACGCTCACGCAAAGGCAAGAGGCGATTTGTTTTGTCCTCTTGCCCTCGGCCAGGAGTTGAAGCACTTCCCGCTCTCTTGACGTCAATATGGAATCTGACAGGGTCTCGGTTCCTGCTGCCTTTTTTAAAATATGGTCCCTTACCATATAATTCGCTACTCTTGGGGCAAGATAAACCTGTTTTGCAGTTACGGACTTAATAGCTCGATTCAGTTCTTCCAGATCACAGTCTTCTTTTAGAAGATAGCCCGATGCGCCGGCTTTAAGTATTTCTGTTACCAAACGTCTATCCGAATGCATCGATAACACAATAATTTTAACCCCTTTATTGGTACAAAGGATCTGGCGAGTGGCTTCAACACCGTTCAAATCCGGCATGGCGATATCCATTATTACAATGTCCGGTTTAATCTTCTGGGACAGATTAACCGCAGCTCGTCCATTTTCCGCCTCTGCGACCACTTCCATACCGGGAAGCTTGTTAATCAAGCCGCAAAGCCCCTCGCGTACTATCTTATGATCGTCAGCCAAAAGGATTCTGGTGTTCATGGAAATTCATCCTCGGATTTCAGTTTCCTTTAAAGGGGCTGTCATGGTAATCCGGCTTCCCGAACCCGGATCAGAATCCGCCTCAAGCTGCCCCCCGTAATTAGCCAGCCTTTCCTTTATGCTGAAAAGGCCATACTTATCGCTGTTTTCCGTAACGGAATTTATCACGGACGTATCGAACCCCCTTCCATCATCTTCCACTGTGACCCGTACTTTATCTAAATCTCTGTTAATATATACAATAACCCTTTTTGCCACGGCGTGCTTGGCCACATTGCACATCAATTCCCTGACCCCCCTGAAAAGAATAAATCGGATATCTTCTTCCAAAGGCTTGGGCTGTAAATCGTCTTTGATCTCTGTCGGTATTCCATGAAGCTGTTCCAGCCGCTCACATAACCAATCCACAGCTGCTTCGAATCCTAATTCATATAGGATTGGAGGGCTCAACTCAAAAACCATTGAGCGGGTCTTGCCTATGGCTTCGTCAATAAGCTCTCTAACCTCTTTTAAAGGGTCAACAATTGAGGAAGAAGGGTTCTCATTAAGCAACAGGTTCAGCTTTAGCTTTGCCATCGCCAGGCCCTGGCCAATACGATCGTGAAGCTCCATTGCTATTATCCGACGTTCCCTTTCCTCCACCAATTCCAACTCCGATGCCAGGGATCTGAGCTTGGCTTGGTATGCATTGATTTTACTGTCTCCCTGCGAGAGCTTGAGGTCCTTCGGCAATTTTCTAGGGTGCCCGTATCCCAAGGCCTGGTAGAGACGGGCTGTGTTCTCCAAATTTTTGGAAAATCTATTCATATACTTCCATTAATTACTTATGCCCAAAAATTGGTGAAATAAGCTTACTGCTTCTCCGAATATTACCTATGAAACTTGTGCATCTCTCCCCTTTGAGGATCGAGAGAAATTATTTCCAAAAAATTTCTCTCGATCGAGCCATAAAAAAGTTCACACTTGTAATATAATAATTATTGAGGTATTTCTTTAAGGATAATTTCGGGGGATTTCCGTGTTTTTGAAAATTATCAGAGGTTGAAGCCCAAGACCTTTCCTTCCAAAGAATACGGAACGTGCAGGCAGGGCTCCGTAATATACTTTCCGGATGATATAAAATCAAAAACCTTGGAACAGAAAAAATAACCCTGAGGCCCCCTGGCGTCATCTTTTTTCCTTTTATAATTTCTGATCAGTAAGGCGCTTCAGTTAGTGTCTA
Source organism: uncultured Desulfobacteraceae bacterium (assembly GCA_964655655.1). Taxonomy (GTDB): domain Bacteria; phylum Desulfobacterota; class DSM-4660; order Desulfatiglandales; family B25-G16; genus CAZZPR01. The sequence continues at coordinate 2,250 of CAZZPR010000131.1, forward strand.
GCTGCAACCGCTAATCCCCTTGCTATAAAAACTAGATCTTGGGGCAACTCTAAACAGGATATATGTTATCCTCTGCTCAGTTAGGTACTCTCCGGTATTTAACAGTTTTGGTTTTGGCTACCCCACAAAACAGTCATAGGCCTTGGTATTGGAGTAAATATGAAAAAGAATTGAACGGTTCAATCGTATCTAAGTATTGATTTTTACAACCTTTATGTTTTTTGTCAATCTATTTTTGGAATCAACTCATGAGAAGCGCATCTCCTGCCTTTGCAATACAGTGTCGGACCGATAACCAATAACCGCTAGTATAACGACTTCTTATGCCCCCTTACCATTTTAATGCCCAATTCCAAGGCCTGCTCATTCATGGGAAGCAGTTTAGGCGGAAGCCTTTTCTTTAGCACCTCCATGAGGGATTCTTTCTTGATCAACCTTGTAAGTCCGTTAAGGGCTCCCAGCATGCAGATATTTAAAACCACCGGGTTCCCCAGTTCCTTGAGGACCTTTTTGTGCATGTGAAGCCCCACCTGCCTGGCATCCACCTTTTTTTGCCTTTTAACGTAGTGTTCGTCGGTCAGAAGCAGTCCACCAGGCCTGATAAGGCCGG
>CAZZPR010000132.1:0-2586 GCA_964655655.1 uncultured Desulfobacteraceae bacterium
GGTGTGGCCGAATTACATTTTGAGCTGGTCTTTCAGGGGTGAAAAAAAGTGATGGCGGTAGTTAAAAAACGACATAGATTAGTGGTCTTTAAATGTTTTTTAGCCTAAAGGGGCGGGACGCAGTGGTTTTTATAAAATCAATCTCGGATTTTGGGTGGATTGACAAAAATAGACTAAGGATATAATAAGTGTTTAATTGATGCATTTTGAAAATGGAGCATCTAAGTAACCTAGCAGTCAATTAAAAGACCTTGTCCGGATAAATACCAGCAGGGGATTTGGAAAGAGTCAGCCAATGAATAATGCGAAGAGCGGAACAGGGGTGATTATCGAAAATTCCCTGGAGGAGTGTATCCGGGTAAAAAGGGACTTCATCAAAAAAAACGTTACCACTTTGGTAGGCCTTGCAGAACATGTATCAACAGCCTTTAAAAATAACAAAAAGCTTTTGATTTGTGGGAACGGCGGGAGTGCATCCGATGCCCAGCATATCGCCGCTGAATTTGTAAACAGATTCCAGCTGGAGAGACGGCCCCTTCCTGCAATTGCGCTTACAACGGATACATCTGTTATTACCAGTATCGCAAACGACTACGGGTATGCGAAGGTTTTTTCCAAACAGATAGAGGCCTTGGGCCAAAACGGAGATATCTTGCTGGCAATATCCACGAGCGGAAGGTCGGAAAATGTTATGTCCGCCATTGAGAGCGCAAGGGAGAACGGTTTATTTACTGTGGGCCTTACTGGAATGGATGGCGGAGACGTGCTTGGTTCAGTGGATTTAACCCTGGTAGTGGAAAGCGAGAGCACGCCGAGGATCCAGGAGGTTCATATATTTGCCGGGCACCTCCTTTGCGAGCTGGTCGAACATATCCTTTTCCGAATACCTGGACATGAGGAAAGAGGATCTATTAGATAAGCCATGGAAATACCTAAACCCATAGATTTGGAAAATATTCGGACCTATTCCCTTAAAGATAGACCCTGTAAGGTATCCACAAGGGACTTCGGATCGGCCTGGTCCGAAGGAGGGAGCCTGGAACTTTGGCTGGAAAGGTTGCCCAATATACTGGGAGGTCACCAATTTAGGAGGCTTTTGGACCGGTTGACCCGGTCTGCGAGGGAGAAGAAGTCCATCTTATTGGGCATGGGAGCCCATACCATTAAGATTGGCTTGGCACCTATAATACTGGATTTGATGAGGAGGGGAATAATAACAGGGGTGGCCATGAACGGGGCCGGCATTATTCACGATCTGGAAATCGCAATGATAGGAGGCACATCAGAGGACGTGGAAAAGGCCCTTCCCCAGGGTAAATTCGGCATGGCCAGGGAAACTGGAGAATTTTTAAATACAGCCATCAAGGAAGGTGCGGAGAATGGGGAAGGATTGGGTAATTCCGTAGCCCGAAGGATACACAAAGCATCTTTCCCCTATAATAATTTCAGCATACTCGCCGGAGCGGCTGAGATGAACATACCGGTAACGGTGCATGTGGCCATTGGAACGGATATAATACATATCCATCCGTCTATAGATGGTTCTGCTACCGGGAAGGCTTCGCATATGGACTTCAGGATATTCGCCGGTTTGATATCCGGGCTTCAGGGCGGCGCATATATAAACCTCGGTTCAGCGGTGATACTGCCCGAGGTTTTTTTAAAGGCCCTTACCCTGGCAAGAAATCTGGGTCACGAGGTAAATAGATTTACCACGTTGGACATGGATTTTGTACGGCATTACCGGCCGATGAACAATGTCATAAAAAGACCGACCCTTGAGGGCGGCGAGGGCTTTACAGTAACCGGGCACAATGAGATTATGTTTCCGCTGTTGGCGGCTGCGCTTATAGAAAATTTAGGGAAAAAGTTAAAATTTTGATTCTCAGGTAATTCAAAGATATTCGGGCACTGGCGTAAAGAATAATTTTTACAAAGTAAAGGATAACACGATTGTTTAGGGTTGGGTTCGGTTATGACGTGCATAGGTTGATTGAAGGAAGGCGCCTCATTCTGGGAGGAGTAGATATACCTTACAGTCAAGGATTGCTGGGTAACTCAGATGCAGATGTTTTAACACATGCGGTTATCGACGCAATCCTCGGGGCCGTTGCAAAAGGCGATATAGGCATGCATTTTCCGGATTCCGACCCGGAATACAAGGATGCGGACAGCCTTTTACTTTTGAAAAGGATTGCAGGCTTGGCCCGGCGAGACGGATTCAGAGTAAATAATCTGGACACCACTATTGTTGCAGAGGGACCCAGATTGAGTAAATTTATGGGAAGAATGCGTGAAAGGCTGGCTTACGCATTGGAAACCGGGCCCGGGGCAGTAAACATAAAGACGACCACTACCGAAGGGCTGGGCTTTTGTGGAAGGAGAGAGGGGATAGCCGCCTATGCGATAGTAAGCCTGATACGGGAGAAATAGCAAGAGAGCCGGGAAAAGGTTATATTTTCCGGCCGCTAGATCTCTTACAAATGAGGCCCTTGCAAAATATGATATGTTTTGTCATCCAAAAAAAGATATGTGGTGCTTTTCTGAAGTGACCGGCGGGAAGATGCTGTCTTTTCGTGGCTTACC
>CAZZPR010000133.1:0-2398 GCA_964655655.1 uncultured Desulfobacteraceae bacterium
AAATTGCGAAAAGAGCATTGCAGCAAGGTTTTTCAGGCCGCAGTAGTTGGCTGCTCACAATCTGGGTTTAATTCCAGGTTTTCAACATATGGACGAAACCCCAAAAACAAGCACCGACAGCGCCAACCCCTACGAGGAATTGTACATATATTACCTCGAAGGTGTCCTTAAACGCCGGCATGAGCCACTTTTCTGCCATTACTTCCTGGGAAACTGGGTAGAGGATGATACCTCATTTCTCTTTTTTTCCCGCCCGGCTAAAGATATCGTTGAAAAAATAATTGAAAAAAATAATGGGCTGAAATTAAACGAAGAGTTTCGGTTCACATATGAAGAATGGCAGGGGGGAAAGCTTAAACCAGTCAAGTTTTCCAGGTTCCTGATAGTACCCCCCTGGGAAAATGTTAAAGGACATAACGGAGACTATATTAATATACTCCTGAACCCTGGAGTTGTCTTTGGCACCACCCTTCATACCACCACAAAGGATTGTCTTTTGGCACTGGTGAAATCATTCGAAATAACTAATTTCGAAAAGGTGCTCGATCTTGGAACCGGCACCGGTATTCTTTCAATAGCAGCAGTCCTTCTTGGTGCGGCCAAGGGGCTTGCAGTGGATATAAATCCCCTGGCGGTTCACACTGCTTTGGAAAATGTCAAATTGAACAGGCTGGAGGATAGGGTAGAGGTCAGGGAGGAAAGGGCTGAAAAAGTCATCGAGAATTACGGGGACCTGCTTGTGGCCAATATTCAACATGATATTATTGCTGACCTTATAAAAAGCCCGTATTTCCTGCAAAAAAAATGCTTCATACTCTCCGGGCTTATGAGGAGCCAGGCGAAGGATATAAGGCTGAAATTATCCAAGCTCCCTGTTAAGATCCTGCGCGAGTGGAATCAGGATATGATATGGCATACAATTATGGGTATAACAAACAAATCTTAGGGGGAAAAATGAAGGAATATATTCCCAAGCTTAAAGGCTACAACTGCTTTGCCTGCGGCACGGAAAACCCGATTGGCCTTAACCTGCAATTCTATAAACAGGAGGATTATATCTGCTCGGATATAACCCTGGAAAAAAATTACGAGGGATGGGCCAACATGGCCCACGGGGGCATCATATCCACTCTTCTGGATGAAATTATGTCCTGGGCCTTGATCTATTTTAAGAAAACCTTTCCGGTTACGAAAAGTATTAAGCTTAAATACATCAAACCGGTTCCTCTGCAAAAAACCCTTACCGTCAAGGGGACACTGCTGAAAACGGAAAATAATGGTGTCTGCAGGGCAAAAGGAGTGGTCAAGGACGAAAACGGCAACACGCTCGCCATAGGAGACGGACAGTTTGTTATGCTTACCGATAAAGACCTTTATCTCGTGCCGGAAAAATTAAAACAAGACATGAAGGATCTTTTTGTCGAATTTAATACCCCCGAATAAATTTAATGGAAGAGGAAAAAGTCAAAATCCCCTCAAAAGGCCTGAACCTTGAGGGATTATTGTTTTTTCAAAAGGGCGCCGGCCGGGGTGTGGTTATAACTCATCCGCATACCCTTTATGGCGGGGACATGAATAATAATGTAGTACAAACAATTGCCCGGGTGTATCAGGCCAGGGGTTTTTCTACCTTAACCCGTCTTTCCGCTTAAATTAAACATAATTGTCCGGATATCAACTGGTTAGCCAATATTACCCCTGATTTATGGGCACTACATTTGTTACGTTGTTGCCTTTTTCTGCCTCAAAGGCACACCGGTTACCCCCAAGGCCGAGTATACCTCCTGCTGCTTCAGCGTTGGTGTGGTACAATGACGAACATGGACTGCACCCCCCTCTTTTCCGGGGAGATTGGTGGTGATGATGCGGTGGGTGTTGAGCCATGACTTTATTGTGGGCCAGCGATGAAATAAACCGGCCTTATTTAGCCTGTAGCGGATGTAGTGCAATATGTGATAGGCCAATACAGTAATAAAGAGATGTCCTTCAATCCGGTCCGGTTTTTGATGAAAATTGGGCCGTAAGCCAAGCCCTGATTTCAAACACCGAAACGCGTCCTCCAAAATGGTGAGCATAACATAAATAGACCATATTCTGTCATCATCCAGGTCCCTGCGGTCGGTACGCAGAAGATAACTCCCCCTGTAGGGTTTGCTCAAATGCCTTTCATTAAAGCTCCAGGTGATATCAACGGCCTTGTTTGCCTTTTGTTTTGCCTGGATATCAAAGGCCTTTGATACCCGGCTGTTTTGCTGCCGAAGCCGGCCAATGCGCTCGAGCACTTTGTCGTATCTCTTGGTCCTGCGTTTTTTGCCCAGGCCGTCTCTCAGATAGGTGAGGCCTGTTTCCATATTCTCCCTGGCCTTATTGACCATGGCGCGTTCCTTTTTTGTTTTGG
>CAZZPR010000134.1:0-1878 GCA_964655655.1 uncultured Desulfobacteraceae bacterium
GTATTACAAATCTTATGGTTATGAGCCAACCTCTTTTTAGCTCACGGCATAATGGACCCGCATAACTGGAGACCCGGCCTCCGGCCCAGAGGACGCAAGCCCCGGCGGGAACAGAAGAAAAGCGCCGCCATTTTTGGGGGGTATAGGTTATGAAAAGTTCAACAACGTAAAGAATGCTTGGATTTTTTCCTGAATTCCATTATCCTTGAGCCATGGAAAAAAGGATAAATTTCGGAAAGGCGGAAGGCTCAATGGGGCGGTATCTCTCCGAAATAGATTTTCGGTTTATAAAACCCGCCACCCCCTGGCCGCCCCTGGGCGTTGCAAACTTCAAGCCGTGGCTGAGATTCATAACTTTATTGGAATTCGGCAATACCTTGATCCCTTGCCGGGACCTGGAGGTGAAAAGAGAACTAAAAAGGATATGCAACATTCCCAGGATGTCCGCCTTCGCCATAGGTGCCATAATAAACGAGGGTGTCTCCAGGATGAAAGAGGATCATGTATTTTTGAACGTGGGTGTATGGCACGGCTTTACCCTGCTTTCCGCAATGATAGGCAACGAGAAAAAGAAATGCATAGGCGTTGATGACTTCTCGGAATTCGGGGGCCCCAGAAAGGAGTTCCTGCAAAGATTTGCAAAATACCGAAAAGAACCTTTTCATCTTTTCTATGAAATGCATTACCATGACTACTTTCAAAACTATCACCGTAAGCCAATCGGCTTCTACGTCTATGACGGCGACCACAGCTACGAAAATCAATTAAAGGGCCTGGAGCTGGCGGAGCCGTTTTTTACAAAGGGGACCCTCATCCTGGTGGATGATACCAATTACAGGGAAGTAAGAAAAGTAATCTCGGATTTTATCTCACGCAGCCCTTATAATTACGACATTATCCTGGACCAGCCCACCTTTTCCAATCACCATCCCACATTCTGGAACGGCGTAACCATTATTCAAATGACAGCCGGTTAGTCCCGGTCTTGAACCAGAATTGTTGGTATTTCTTTTCAAGATATTTCCCCTCGACAACAGGCAGGTCTTTGCCATACCTTGCAGGGTTCAATCTGATTTCTGGTTTACTTCCCTCAACCCGGATTATGCGGTAGTTGGCTGCTGCACAATCCGGGTTTAAACGGAGAAGAACCCTTATCTATATTAGGCTTATGCTTCGAATACAAGGCGGGCGATAGGCAAAAATAAACTATGAAAATTCCTGCTGATACGGATGGCATATCAGTATCCTCCCCGGACGCCGCAGAGCACCTGGAAAGGGCAGGCAAAGGCTGATACGTTTAAAAAAAGAGATACCCGTGATTCTGCCTTTTTGGAAGCCGGGGAAGGGTTGGCAGGAGGGGAAGGCAATATTTACCGGCCTCAAAGCATGTGCCCTCATATTCGGAGTTTAATTCGCATTTTCCTTTATGTCTTCTAAATCAAAGCCCGAGCTTATGACTTATCTTCTGCATCCCGGCAAGTGCAATGCCGCAAAATTCATCGATATCCAGGCCTATTTTTTCGCATTCCATTACTATATCCCTGTTTACACCTGCTGCAAAGGCCTTCTCCTTCATCCTTTTTTTTATCGATTTCTGCTTGACGCTGGCCAGCTTTTTATCCGGATATACCAGTGCAGTGGCGACTGCAAGGCCGGTTATCGTCTCACCGGCTGCCAGGGCGTGGTGAAACTTCTTGCTCCGTTTCCGCTTGCTCGCTGTTTCATTGTGCATGACTATTGCCTCAATAATCTCGCTGTCCACTCCCTTTTCCTTCAAAATTCTCTCCGTCTCCAGGCCGTGCCTGTTCAAATCCGCATTCACCAGCTCCACGTCAAGGTCGTGAAGAAGGCCCGCCAGACCCCATTTTTCTTCATCTT